>DATBRS010000045.1:0-46398 GCA_036560185.1 Myxococcota bacterium | reverse complement strand
GAGCACCACGACTCTGCCGCGGAAGCGCGCGAGCGAGAGCTCGCTGCCGTCCGAGCCCTGCAGCACGAACGCCGGCGCCTCGCGCGGCGGCTCGAAGACGCCCGCGCGTAGCGCCGGCGCCTCGGCCCGGCTCGCAGCGGCGGCAAAGCAGAGCGCGCAGGCCAGCAGCAGATCACGGCGTCTCACCGGAGCGTTCCTCGCGTCAGAGAGTGATATGCGCGGGCTTCGCGGCGTGGGCGAAGCTCTCGTCGAGATAGGTCTCGTACGCAATCGGGTGCGCGATGGTGCCGGCTGCGAGCGAGAGCTGCATCAGCTCCTCGAACTCCGCGCGGATCATGCGCAGGTCGCCGTAGGTCACGCGATCCGTCGGGTTCTCCATCACGAATCGCAGGATCGCGGGATCCTGATTGAAGTAGTCGCGCCCGGCGGCGATCGCGACCGCCTTGTCGCGGTTCGCTTGTTGGGTGTCGAGCCAGACGCCGGCGCCGAGCACGTGGTCGACCAGGTCTTGCACCATCGGCCGGTTCTCGACGATCAGCTCCTCGCGCACCGTCAGCACGCAGCAGATGTAGTTGCGCCACTCGTCGCGCGTCATGCGCAGCGGCCGCGCGTAGCCCGCGCTCTGCGCCGCGGCGCCGAAGGGCTCGCCCGTGCAGTAGGCGTCGACGGCGTTCGCGTAGAGCGCTGCCGGCATGTCGGGCGGCGGCATCTCCACGATCTCGATGTCGGCCGGCGTCATGTTCTCGCGCGCCAGCATCTTGCGCAGGAACAGGAAGTCGACGGCGAAGCGGCTCGGGATCGCGATGCGCTTGCCGCGCAGCTGCGCGAAGTGCTGCACGCGCGAGTCGGTGCGCACCATGATCACGGCGCCGGAGCGGTGGCCGAGCGCGATCACCTTCACCGGGATGCGCTGGTCCGCGAGGTCCATCACCAAGGGCGCGAGCATGTAGGCCGCCTGGATGCGGCCGCTCATCAGCGACTCCTTGATCTCCGGCCAGCCGCTGTACTTGCTGTACTCGTACTCGAAGCGCGGCTCGCCGGGCGCCGCCGCGGCGTTGCGCGCCGCGCGCGCGACGCAGGCGACGGGCAGCGTGAGATTGCACGTGACGGGCAGCCCGCCGACGCGCAGCGCGTTCGCCGCGCGTTCCTGCGAGGAGCACGCGAGCAGCGAGAGGGGCACGGCCGCGCCGAGTGCGCTCTGCAGCAGTCGTCGCCGGCTGATTTCGATCGGGGTCACGCCCGTCTCATCCTCATGGCATGTAGGCGCCGCCGCTCACGCTGACCAGCTGGCCGGTCAGGTGCGCGGCTCGCTCGCTGGCGAGGAACATCGTGATGTTCGCGATGTCCTCGGGCCGCCCGATGCGGCGGATCGGCTGGCTCTCGACGTTGAATAGGTTGCCGCTCTCGGCGGCAGCGGCCATTTGCTCTGGCGTGCCAAAGAACTCGTAGCCGTACTTCTTCCAGAAGCTGCCTTCGCCGACGTGATCCTGCTGGTGGGGCACGATCCAGCCCGGCGCGACGCAGTTGACGCGCACGCCGAGGGGGCCCCACTCGAAGGCGAGCGCCTTGGAGAACGACATCACGAAGCCCTTCGTGCCGGCGTAGGTGGCCACCATGTTTCCGGCAGCGGGCACGAGCGCGGAGTTCGAGGTGATGTTCACGATCGCGCCGCGCTTCCTCGCCACCATGCCGGCGCCGACGACGCGCGTGCAGTGGAACACGCCCCAGACGTTGAGGTTCACCTCCCACTCGGCCTCGTCGAGGGGCTTGTCGAGGAAGCTGCGCGGGTACGCGACGCCGCCGGCGTTGTTGACGAGCACGTCGATCGGGCCGAAGCGGCGCTCGGCCTCGGCGGCCATCGCCTCGACCGAGGCCCGGTCGGTGACGTCGGTGCGCACGAGCGCGGCCTCGCCCGCGAGCCCCGCACACGCGTCCGCGACCACCTGCCCCTGCTTCGCGTCGCGCGTTGCGATCACGACGCGCGCGCCCTCGCGCGCAAACTCCTGCACGAGGCCGCGGCCGATGCCGCCGCTGCCGCCCGTAACAACCACGCTCTTCCCGTTCAGCCCCAGCTCCATCGTCACGCTCCGCCCTGCGTCTGCGCCGCCCCGCCCATCTCGAGCAGCTCGATCAGCACGCCGTCGCGGCTCGCGTGCTCGAGGTAGGCGAACTTCGCGAAGCCCATGTCGTGGTACCAGATCGGCGCGAAGCCCTCGCCGCGCAGCGCCGCGATCGTCGCGTCGCAGTCGGGCACGCGGTAGCGGATGTGATGGATGCCCTCGCGCCCGGCGGCGAGGAACTCGGCGTGGGGCGACGCGCCAGAGAGCACCTCGATGAACTCCATCTCGAGCTCGCCGGCGCTGCCGTAGGCGATGCGCAGGTTCACGTCCGCGGGCGTGCCGCGATAGGTCACGCCCGTCAGTGGGGAATCCATGAACGTGAACGGGCCGAACAGCTGGGCGTAGCGGCGGGTCGTATCGTCGAGCGACTTCACGACGTAGCCGACCTGATCGATCGCGGGCAGCTCCACGTTCCCGATCCTGCGCGGGCCGCGCGGATGCTCGACGGTCGCCATGCCAGTCCTCCCTACTTCTCGACGCGCACGCGGAAGCGTTCGACGTAGCTCGCGAAGCGCTTGCGCAGCTCGCCCGGCTCGAGGCCGAAGTCGCCGCGCAGGTCGTAGATCACCTGCCCGTGCTTGCCGCGCGGGTTCGCCCGCACGAAGGCGTCGAGCTCGGCGCGTGCGCCCGGCGTCAGCGGCAGCGCGGCCCGCTCGTAGATGCGCGCGACCGTGCCGAGATCGTCGGCCATCAGCTCGTGGAAGGGCACGTCGACAGTTTGCGCGGCCGGCAGCGCGTCGCGATCGCGCAGGCAGGCGCCGAGCAGCTTGTCGACGCGATCGATCCAGTAGTCGGCGAGGCCCGCGAGATCGACCCGCGTGCGGCGCATGCGGTCGCCGTAGCCGAGCATCGTGATCGCGGAGCGGATCACCGAGACGGGGTCGCGGTGCGTGATCACGATCGTGGCGTCGGGGAAGGTTTCGAGCAGCGGCAGCAGCTGCTCCAGATGCTGCGGCGACTTGAGGATCCAGCGGCGCGGCCCGCGCAGCCAGGTGAGCGCCTGGAGCACGCGCTTCATGTACGCGTAGTGCGGGCGCTGATCGAGCGCGAGGTAGTGGTCGCGCCAGCGCGGCGGGCGGCATAGCCACTCGAGCAGGTAGGAGGCGAAGTCGAGCTCCTCGAGCTCGATCTCCTCATGAATGTGTTCCGGCGGCATGTCGTGCATCGCCACGATCAGCGGCATGTTCGCGACCATCTGCTGATACGACGCGAAGCAGCGCGTCCAGCGCGGGTCGCGGCCGTCGCGGCCCGGTCCCTCGCCGCGCGCCGGAATCGGCTCGAGCGACTCCCAATACGGCAGCGAGCGCAGCCGCGTGTCGGCGCCGATCAGGTTGAGCAGGTGCGTGGTGCCGGTGCGCGGCATGCCCGCGACGACGATCGGCCGCTCGATGCGCGTCTCCAGGATCTCCGGGTGGCGCCGCAACAACTCCTCGAAGCGCAGCCGGTTCTGCGCGTAGCGCAGCAGGTTCGCGAACACGCCGAGGCGGCCGAGCGCGTTCAGCTCCACGTCCTCGTCGATCGATCGGCACTGGATCGCCAGCCGCGCACGGAAATCGTCGCGTCCGAAGTCGCCGAGGCCGGTGTTCGCTCGCGCCGCCGCGAGGATCGTCTCGACGTCGAACTGCACGCGCTGCGTCTCCGCATACTTCACCGCGGCGGCCTGCCCGGGCGTGAGGCGCGGGCTCGCGAGATCGTCGATGCGGATGTCGTGGGCGCTCACGTCGCCGCCCCGAGCGCAGTCTCGAGCGCCGCGATGCGGTGCTCGAGCCAGCGCGTCTCCCAGAAGTTGTTACTGCCCCGCAGCAGCGCGCGATGCGCGGCGAGGCTCGCGCGCAGCGCGCCCGGGTGCTGCGCGTCGGCGGCGAGCGCGGCCTCGGCGAGGTGCAGCGCGAGCACCGGCTCGCTCTCGGCGCGCTTCGACGCCGCCTCGGCGACGGGCCCCGGCCCGCCCGCCAGCGCGACCAGCTCCGGCGAGGCATCCCAGTACGGCGTGTCGTAGAGCTCGGTGGTCGAGCGCCCGTGGAACCAGCCTTGGTATTGCTCCCAGATCGCGCGCGCCGACCACGGGACCTTCCCATACCCCTCGCCGACCTCGAGCTGTGGGGGCAGCCGCAGCTCGCGCATTGCGCTCCAGACGTCGCGGCCCGCGTTCATCGCGGCGACGATCGCGTCGTGGACGTAGAGCGTCGCGTCGCGCATGCGCGTGATCTCGGCGCGAATCCGCTCGCGGCCGACGACCGGGTCGTGGTGCCCGACGCAGAGCAACTCGGCGTCGAAGCCGAGCAGCATCTCCAGCGTCGCGACGTATTCGAGCGGGTCGCGATAGCGGTCGCCGCGGATCGTCACGAGGTTCGGGAAGTGACCGAACAGCGCGCCGAACACGTTGCCGGCGAACAGCAGCTTGTGCTGCGGGAGCCACGCGACGAGGGAATCGCGCGTCTCGGCGCCGTTGCACGCGACCAGCTCGAAGTCGACGCCGCCGAGCGCGAAGTGGAAGCGCTCGCGGAACAGCACGTCGGGCTTCGGCTGCGACTGCACGGGCGGCGGCGCGTCGCCCGCGCCGCGCGCGAGCGCGAAGGCCTGTGCGAACGCGAACGAGGAGCGGCGCTGCCGGAAGGGTGCGAGGCGCGCGTCGTAGGCCTGGTGCTCGGTGTTGTTCGCCTGCGCGACGACGAGCGTGTGCGGCTGCTTGAAGAGATCGACGCCGCCGACGTGATCGACGTGCCCCTGGGTGAGCACGATGTACCGGATGGGCCCGGAGTCGACCGCGTCGTAGTAGGCCTTGTGGATCTTCGCCTCGAAGCCCATGCCGGTGTTGACTACGACGCGGCCGGCCGGCGTCACCACCAGGAACGAGTTCGAGTAGCCCTCGCTCAGATAGACGAGCTCGTTCACGCGCTTCTGGCGCACACGCGTCGCGGGATGCATCGCGAACGCGTCGGGTCGATCGCGCCAAATCGGCTCGGACATGCGCTCTCCTCGCAGGCAGCGGGGCACGCTAGAGCAACGACCCGCCGAGCGCGGCGGCCATCGAAGCAGCGCTCCGAGCGGCCCCCCCCGATCGGGCGCTCGCGGGCCTCGCGCAGATGCTCTCCGCTGGCGCGCGGCGCCGAACTAAGCTGCGCGCATGCCGCACTACCGCAGCGTCGGCGAGGTCTCGCGCAAGCGTCACACCCAGTTCCGCGACGCGGCGGGCGCGTTGCTGTACGAGGAGCTCGTGGGCGAAGAGGGCTTCTCCGCGGATTCCGCGCTGCTCTATCACCGCGGGCTGCCCGCCGCGATCGTCGACTCGCAGCCGTGGGCGCTGCGCGATGCGGCGCTCGCCGCGAATCACCCGCTCCGGCCGCGGCACTTCCGGCTGCCGGAGCTGTTCGCGCCGCCGCTCTGGGGCGCGACCGATGCCGTGACGGGCCGCCGCACGATCCTCGGCAATCGCGACGTGCGCATCGCGTACGTCGTCGCGAGCGCGCCGTCTCCGCTCTATCGCAACGCTTGTGGGGACGAGTGCGTGTTCGTCGAGGCCGGCGAGGCCGTGGTCGAGACGAGCTTCGGCGCGCTCGCGGTCGCGGCCGGCGACTACGTCGTGCTGCCGCGCGGCACGCTGCACCGCTGGCTGCCGCGCGAGGGCCCGCCGCTGCGCGCGTTCGCGATCGAGGCCGAGAGCCACGTCGCGCCGCCGCAGCGCTATCGCAGCAAGACCGGCCAGCTGCTCGAGCACGCGCCCTACTGCGAGCGCGACCTACGCGCGCCGAGCGCGCCGCTGCTCGCGGAGGGGCGCGACGTTCCGGTGCACGTGAAGCACCGCGGCCCGAGCGGCGAGTTGTTGGGGTCGGTGCTCGTGATGGCCGAGCATCCCTTCGACGTCGTCGGCTGGGACGGCTGCCTCTACCCGTTCGCTCTCAACGTCCACGATTTCGAGCCGCAGACGGGCCGCGTGCACCTGCCGCCGCCCGTGCATCAGGTCTTCGAAGGCCGCGGCTTCGTGGTGTGCAACTTCGTGCCGCGCAAGCTCGACTACCACCCGCTCGCGATCCCCGCGCCCTACTACCACGCCAACGTCGACAGCGACGAGGTGCTGTTCTACGTCGCCGGGGATTACGGGGCGCGCCGCGGCTCCGGCATCGCGGCGGGCTCCGTCTCGCTCCATCCCGGCGGACACACCCACGGCCCGCAGCCGGGCGCCTACGCGGCGAGCATCGGGCGCGAGCGCGCCGACGAGCTCGCGGTCATGGTCGACACCTTCGCGCCGCTCGCGCTCGGCGAAGGCGCGCGGGCGTCCGAGGACGCCGCCTACGCGTGGACGTGGAGCGGGCGCGGGCCGAGCGCGCGATGAGCGCGAGCGGCGAGAGCTGGCTCGCGATTCCGCCGCGCTCGCCGTTCCCGCTCGCGAGCCTGCCGTTCGGCGTGTTCTCGACGCAGCGCGACGCTCGGCGGCGGATCGGCGTCGCGATCGGCGCGCACATCTGCGATGCCGGCGCGCTGGCCGCGAGCGAGGGCGCGCCCCACGCCGCGGCACTCGCCGAGCCCGAGCTGAATGCGTTCCTCGCGCTCGGCCGCGGCGCGTGGAGCGAAGTGCGCGCCTGGCTCACGCAGCGTTTCGGAGACGCGCGGCGGCGCGGCGCCGTCGAGCGTCACCTCGTCGTGCAGGGCGACGCGACGCTGCATCTGCCGTTCCGCGTCGCCGACTACGTCGACTTCTACGCGAGCGAGCAGCACGCGACGAACCTCGGGCGGATCCTGCGCCCGGGGCAGGAGCCGCTCTTGCCCAACTGGAAGCACCTGCCGGTCGGTTATCACGGTCGCGCCGGAACGATCGTCGTATCCGGCACCGAGATCGTGCGCCCGTGCGGGCAGCGCAAGCCGCCCGATGCCGCCGCGCCGAGCTTCGGCCCGAGCGAGCGGCTCGACTTCGAGGCTGAGGTCGGCTTCGTCGTCGGTGTGCCGAGCGCGCTCGGCACACCGATCCCGCTGGCGCAGTTTCGCGAGCACGTGTTCGGCGTGTGCCTCGTGAACGACTGGTCCGCGCGCGACATCCAGGCCTTCGAGTACGTGCCGCTCGGCCCGTTTCTCGGCAAGTCGTTCGCGACCTCGATCTCGCCGTGGATCGTGCCGCTCGACGCGCTCGAAGCGGCGCGCGTCGCGCCGCCGCCGCGCACGCAGCCGCTGCTCCCTCATCTCGACGACGCGGCGCATCCGTGGGGGCTCGATCTCGAGCTCGAGGTGCGGCTGAACGGGCATCTCATCGCGCGCCCGCCGTTCGCCGGCATGTACTGGAGCGCCGCGCAGATGCTCGCGCACTCGACCTCGAACGGCGCGAGCCTCCGAACCGGCGACCTGTTCGCCTCCGGCACGGTGAGCGGAGCCGAGAAGGGCCAGCGCGGCTCGCTGATCGAGCTGAGCTGGGGCGGCGTGGAGCCCGTGCTCCTGCCCGGCGGCGAGTCGCGCACCTTCCTGCGCGACGGCGATGAAGTGGCGATCAGCGCGAGCGCGCCGGGCACGCGCGGCGCGCGCATCGGTCTCGGCGAAGTGCGCGGGCGCGTCGCGCCGGCGATCCATTAGGGGGTGAGACTCGTGCCGATCCAAGGAATCTTCTACGTATACGCCTCGGTCTCGGACATCGCGCGCGCGAAGAAGTTCTACCGCGAGACGCTCGGCTGGCGGCTCGAGACGGACACGCCGGACGTCGGCGGCTTCTGGTTCGGCAACGGCTACTTCATCGCCCAGCAGGGCGGTGCACCGCACGGTTCGGGTGGCACCTACGTGACCGTGCGCGTCGACGACGTCGCTGCCGAGCACGTGCAGCTCCGAGCGCGCGGCCTCGCAGTCGGCGAGCTGCGCGATTTTCCGTGGGGAGAGCGCAGCTTCCGCTTCAGCGATCCCGACGGGAACGGCTGGAGCTACGCGCAGCACGTCGAGCGCTGATCAGCGCGCCTCCGGGCCGAGCTGCGCCCGAAAGAAAGCGCGCGCAGCGGGTGCGCTCCAGTTGTCGTGGTCCTCGCCGAACGCCGTGATCCTGTCGAAGCGCCACTCCGTCAGGCAGTTCACCGTGAACAAGTTCGGGTTGAGGTGCAGGCCGAGCTTGTTGACGCAGCGGCCCTCGGCGCGGAGCGCGCGGCCGAGCTCGTCCGTGCCGCTGATCGCGACGCGCAGCGGGTAGCCCGTCGCGGCGTCGCGCTCGCTCACCTCGCGCCGTCCAGACGCGAGCTTCGACCACACGCCGTCCCGCAGCAGGTAGCCGTGGATGGAGTTGCAGCCCTGCCCGAAGTCCATCGTGATGGTGTGGAACGCGTCGCGCTCGCTGGCGGTCGCATAGCTGTAGCCGCCCCGCTTCGCGGGTGTGCCTGTGAGCCCGGGTCCGAACTGCGAGCGCACGCCCCAGGAGCGATCGCGGAAGCCGAACGAGTCGACGCGCATCGCCTCGCCGTTCAGCACCAGCGTTCCCTGATAACGCCCGGGCTGATCCAGATGGCCGTGGCCCAAGTAGTTGGGCTTCGCGATCGCGGTGAACGTGAGATCGACGTGGACTTCGTCTCCGCCGTCCGGGTCGTCGTACCCGATCGCGTACTTCGTGAGCGGCTCGAGGCAGCGCACGCGGATGCCGTTCGGCAGGGCGAGATCCGAGAGGCGCGCGTCGGCGGCGAGGGGCAGGTGCCAGAAGTTCTTCGCATAGGCGCAGTTCCAGAGCTGGTCGCCGCGCTCGTTCCAGAAATAGGCGCCGCCCGCAGCGACGTTCTGATTGCGCCGAAAGAACGGGTAGAGCTGCCCCGAGAGCCGCCGCTCGGGAACGCTGAACGTGAACCAGCAGGTCTCGGTCCAGAACGGGTCTGGCGACGTCGGCGCGTGAAACTCGTCGTCCGCGTGCGGAGCCGAGCTCACTTCTTGCGATTCTTGGCTGCAGGCTTCTTCGCGTTCTTCGCCGGCGCCTTCGCCTTCGCGGCCGGCTTCTTCACCGCAGGCTTCGTGTTCCCCGAGCCGCGCTTCTTCATCGCCGCCTCGGGGTTCAGGAACTCCGGCGGCATGTTGTGCGTGAACGACTTCTCCTCGACGCGCTTCGTCATGCGCCAGCCGTCGAGCGTGCGCAGGTACTCGTCGTGGTACCAGAGCCCGCAGAAGAACACGTGCTCTTCGCCCCCCGGCCGCTTCACCACCATCGGGTTCCAGCAGATCGTCTTCGCCGTCGCGCGATTGCCCGACAGCTTCACCTGGCTCGTGGCGACCATGTGCTGGAAGCCGCCGAACATCGCGAGCGCCTTCGCGAGGAACGCCTTCGTCTCTTTCAGTCCTCCCGCGCTGCCGCCGAACGCGCTGTAGTCGATGAAGGCGTCGGGCGTGAAGACGCGGTCGAGCGCGTCGAAGTCGCGCGTGTCGATCGCATGGCTGTAGGCGGCTTGCAGATCCTGGATGTCGAGGCGGTCGGAGAGCTCCTGGAGCGATCGCGGCATGGTTCCTCCGTGCGGGTCGTGAGTCGCGCGTGGCTCGCGGCCGCGCGCGAGCACCAGGTAGCGTGCGCGCGAAGGAGGAAGCAATGCGCCTGGACGGACGCACCGCGATCGTCACCGGGGCGGGGCGCGGCATCGGCGCCGCGACCGCGCGCGAGCTCGCGCGTCGCGGCGCCGCGGTGGTGGTGAACGATCTCGACGAGCCCGCGGCGCGCGAGATCGCGGACGCGATCGCGGCGGCGGGTGGCCGCGCGCTCGCGTGCGTCGCCTCGGTCACGGAGCGCGCGGACGCACGCCGCATCGCGGCCGCCGCGGAGTCGCTCGGCGGCGTGGACATCCTCGTGAACAACGCGGGCCTCAGCTCCGCGGTCCCGCTCCAGCAGCTCGAGCCGGATCACTTCGAGCGCGTCGCCGACTCGCACTTGTTGGGGACGTTCCTGTGTACGCACGCGGTGCTGCCGCGCATGCTCGCGCAGGGGCGCGGTCGCATCGTGAACCTCGTCTCGCGCGCCGGCCTGATCGGTCTGCCCGGCACCGCGGCCTACGCGGCGGGGAAGGGCGGCGTGTTCGGCTTCACCAACGTCGCGGCGCGCGACCTGCTCGGCACCGGCATCACGGTGAACGCGGTGAATCCCGCGGCCACGGACACGCGCATGGTGTCGAGCGCGATCGACGCCTTCGCCGCGCAAGGCGGCGCAGCGGCCGAGCGCGCCGCCGGCCTGCGCGCGGCGCTGCAGCCGCCCGCGGAGATCGCGCCCGCGATCGTCGCGCTCTGCGCCGACGAGGCCGCGCACGTCACGGGGCAGATCTTCTACGTCGCGCGCGGCGAGCTCGGCCTGTTCGCGCCGCTGGCCGTGACGCAGCGCACGCTGCGCGCGGCGAGCTGGAGCGCGGACGACGCGCTGGCCGCGATCGGGGGGTTCGCGCTGCATCCGCTCGGCGATATCTATCGCTGAGCGCCGCGCGGCAGCTCTCAGCTCGCCGCGAAGCCGCCGCACACCGTGAGCGTCGCGCCGGTGACGTAGCTCGCCTGCGCGCTCGCGAGGAACAGCACCGCGGGCGCGATCTCGTCGGGCACGCCGCGGCGTCCCATCGGGATCTTCGCCATCTCGGCCGCCTCGATCGCGGGGAACGACTTCATCGGCGTCGTCATGTTCGAGTCGGTGAGGCCCGGCGCGACCGCGTTCACGCGCACGTTCTGCTTCGCCCACTGCACCGCGAGGTTGCGCGTGAGCGCGACGACGCCGGCCTTTGCGGAGGCGTAGCCCGGCACGATCGGCACCGCGCGGAACGAGGCCATGCTCGCGAGATTGATCACGGAGGCGCCGCCCGTGAGCTCGCTCGCCGAGAGCAGCGGCTTGCAGGCGAGCGACATGCGCCAGGCGCTGAACAGGTTCACGCGCACCGAATCTTCGAACACGTCCGGATCCCACTCGCTCGGCTGGAACGGGAAGTTCGCGCCGGCGTTGTTCACGAGCACATCGAGCGCACCGAGCGAGCCGGCGACGCGCGTGATCGCCGCCTTGTCGCGCACGTCGAGCTGCGCGTAGGCGAAGCGCGACAAGTCGTGGGGGTAGTCGCGCGCGGCGGACTTCGTGCCCGTGATCGTGACGTGGCCGCCCGCCTCGGCGAATGCGCGCGCGATGCCGAGGCCGATGCCGTTCGAGCCGCCAGTCACGAGCGCGCGCGCGCCGGAGAAGTCGAAGCGGACGGCGTTGCTCGCCATGGGACTTCGCCTCACTTCTTCCAGCCGCTGGTCGCGCCTCTCACCATCGCGAAGGGGCCGACGGGCCAGCGGAAGCAGTCGACCATCAGCTGGTTCACCTGCTCGTGGCTCGCGACGCCTTCGTCCACGACGCGCGCGGCCTCGCGCAGCATCGCGCCGTAGATTCGATTCGCGACGAAGCCCCAGGCGAGCGGCTGGTCCTTCACCACGATCGGGTTCTTGCCACAGCGCTGCGCGACGGCGACGACCGCCGCCGTCACCGCCGGATCGGTCTGCGCCGCCGTCACGATCTCGGCGAACTTCATCACGTAGGCGGGCGACGCCCAGTGCCACACGATCGCGCGCTCGGCGCGAGAGGTCGCGCCGGCGATCGCGGCGAGTGGGAAGCCGGAGGTGTTACTGGCGAGGATCGCGTGCTCCGGCGCCGCTGCGTCGAGATCGCGAAACACGCGCATCTTCAGGTCGAGGCGCTCGGGCACGCACTCGATCACGAGATCGCAGGCGGCGGCTGCCGAGAAGTCCTTCGTCCAGGTGATGCGGGCACGCGCGGCGTCGGCGTCCGCCGCCGTGAGCTTGCCGATCGCGACGGCGCCGCCGATGCCGAAGCGGCCGCTCGCGGCGTCCTGCTCGCCGCGCTCGAGCGCCTCCGCCGCCACGTCGGTGCACACGACCTGGTAACCGCCCACCGCGCAGCTCTGCGCGATGCCGCCGCCCATCACGCCCGCGCCGATCACGCCGATCTTCTGGATCTCGCTCATGGGATGACGAAGCCTCCGCTCTCCGCCGGCCGTGCTCACGCGAGCGGCGTGCGCTGCTTCAGCGCCGCGAGGACGTGCGGATACAGGTCGGCCTTCAGCTGGCCCATCACGGGATGTGCCTTCGCGGCGAGCGGCGCCGCGATCGCGAGTGCGCGCGGCAGCAGCTCTGCCTCGCTCAGCGCCTCGTCGCAGATGCCGGCCGCGCGCGCGTCGCCGCCGCCGTAACGCCTGCCCGTCGCGAGCACCTCGTGCACGGTCTGGCCCGGCAGACGCGCCGCGAGCAGCGCCGTCATGCCGGGATGCAGGCGCGCGCGCATGTCCACCTCCGGCATGCAGAAGAAGCCGCGATCGGCGCGCATCAGCCGGTAGTCGTGGGCGACCAGCAGCTGCGCGCCCGCGCCGAAGGCGTGGCCGTTGCACGCGGAGACAGTGGCGCAGGGCAGCGTCAGCACGCGCGCCAGCAGCGCGAGCACGGAGAGGATGTAGTCGGGGAACGAGTCCTTGCGCTCGCGGAACGCCCACTCGAGGTCGAGTCCGTTCGAGTAGAACTTCCCCGTGCCGGTCGTCACCAGCGCACGCGGGCCCTCGGCCCGCTCGACCTCGTCGAGCGCGGCGTTCCAGGCGGCGACGCTGTCGTCGCGAAAGCGGTTCTCGCCGTCGTTCATGCGCAGGATGAAGACTTCGCCCTGGCGAGTCAGCTCGATCACTTGCCGAACGCCCGTCGGATGCGCGCGATCGCCTCGTTCACGTTGTCGCGCGAGTTGAACGCCGAGAGCCGGAAGTAGCCCTCGCCGTTGGGGCCGAAGCCGGAGCCCGGTGTGCCGACGATGTGCGCGCGCGAGAGCAAGCGATCGAAGAACTCCCACGACGTGAGCTGCTCCGGCGTGCGCATCCAGAGATATGGCGCGTGCACGCCGCCGAAGACCGTGAAGCCGGCGCCGCCGAGCCCCTCGCGCAGGCAGCGCGCGTTCTCGAGATAGAACGCCACCTGCTCGAGCGTCTGCTTCTTGCCGTCGGGCGTGTAGACCGCCTCGGCCGCGCGCTGCGTCACGTACGGCACGCCGTTGAACTTCGTCGAGTGCCGTCGCGCCCAGAGCGCGTGCAGCGACACGCGCTCGCCGCCCGCGGTCGTGCCCGTCAGCTGCTTGGGGATCACGCTGAACGCGCAGCGCACGCCCGTGAAGCCCGCGCGCTTGCTGAAGCTCCGCATCTCGATCGCCACGTCGCGCGCGCCCGGAATCTCGTAGATCGAGCGCGGCAGCGAATCGTCGGTGATGTACGCCTCGTACGCGGCGTCGAACACGATCACGGCGTCGTTCGCGCGCGCCCAGCGCACCCAGCGCTCGAGCAAGGCGCGGCTCATCACGGCGCCGGTCGGGTTGTTGGGGGAGCACAGGTAGACGAGGTCCGCGCGCTCGCTCGGCGGCTCGGGCGCGAAACCGTTCGCCTCGCTGCAGGGCAGGTAGGTGACGCCCGCGAAGCGGCCGTCGGCGCCGATGCCGCCGGTGCGCCCCGCCATCACGTTGCTGTCGATGTAGACGGGGTAGACCGGATCGCTGACCGCGATGCGGCAGTCGGCGCCGAAGATCTCCTGGATGTTCCCGCTGTCCTGCTTCGCGCCGTCGGAGACGAAGATCTCGTCGAGCGCGATCTCGATGCCGCGCGCGCCGAAGTCGTGCAGCCGAATCGCTTCGAGCAGGAAGTCGTAGCCGGAGTCGGGCGGATAGCCGCGAAAGCCCGCGCGCGTACCCATCTCGGTGACCGCGCGGTGCATCGCCTCGGTCACCGCGGGCGCGAGCGGCTCGGTCACGTCGCCGATGCCGAGTCGAATGATCTTCGCGTCGGGGTTCGCTGCCTGAAATGCTCGGACGCGGCGTCCGATCTCGGGGAACAAGTAGCCCGCTTGCAGCTTTCGGTAGTTCTCGTTGACGTGCGCCATGGCGGCGGAACATACGTGCGCAGATTCGGCGCCGCAGCGTGCGCGACCCGGCTCAGATTTCTGCTCGCATCCCCAATTCGGGTGAAGCGTGCGACTCCGGGTCACGCTTCACTCCGCCGGCGTCTCCTCACGGAGACGGGCGTTGCGACGGAGAGGCACCCTACGCCGCAGCGCCACGCCGGCCAGGGCAACCTGGCCGGCGTCTTTCTTCGCGAGCGCGCCGTCGCGCGGCGGACGGCCGTCACGGGTCGATCAGCACGCCCGGATTCAGCACACCACGCGGATCGAGCGTGCGCTTCGCGGCGCGCAGCGCGCTCGCGAACAACTCGGGGCGCTGGCGGTCGTACCACGGGCGATGATCGCGGCCGACGGCGTGGTGATGCGTGATCGTGCCGCCGGCCTCGATCAGCGCGTCGCTGGCCGCGGCCTTGATCTCGGCCCACTGCGCGAGCTCGCTGCCGTGGCGCGAGGGCGCGCTGATCGAATAATAAGGTGCGGGCCCGTCGGGGTACGCGTGGGTGAAGCGGCACGAGACGCTGCCCACGCCGCACACGCGCTGCACCGCCTCTCGCGTCGCCGCCATCACGCGTGCGTGGAAATCGGGGAAGCGGTTCCACGGGATCGCGGTCTCGAAGGTCTCCATCAGTACCGCGTAGGGCGCGAGCGCATCGCGCACATACGGGCCGCGCAGGAACGCGCTGCGCCACGCACCCGCGGCACCCTCGCGATCGCCGCCGCCGCTCTCGCCGCGCGTCGCGCGCGTCTGGCCGGCGCTCTCGGGGAATTCGCCGCCCGCCGCGCGGCACAGTTCGAGCGCGCGCGCGATCCAGGGCGCGAGCTCGTGATCCGCGGATTCGAAGCCGAGCACGAGCACGGCGTGGCTGCCGTCACCGGCGCCGGAGCCCTGCGCCTCGGCGGCGTCGAGCAAGCGGCAGTTCGCGGGATACAGGCCGGCCTGAGAGATCGCGCGCACGGCCTCGGCGCCGCGCAGGAAGCCGTCCGCGCCGCGGAACAGCACCGACGCGCCGGCGCGAAAGGTCGGCCGGTCCTGCAGGCGCATCCACGCCTCCGTAATCACTCCGAGCGTGCCCTCGGAGCCGATGAACAGGCGATCGGGGCTCGGCCCCGCGCCGGAGCCCGGCAGGCGCCGCGATTCGAGCACGCCGCTCGGCGTGACCACGCGCAGCGATTCCACGAAGTCGTCGATGTGCGTGTAGAGCGTGGCGTAGTGACCGCCCGAGCGCGTCGCGATCCAGCCGCCGAGCGAGGAGAACTCGAACGACTGCGGGAAGTGACGCAGCGTGAGCGCGTGCGGCCGCAGCTGATCTTCCAGCGCCGGGCCGAGCACGCCGGCTTGGATGCGCGCCGCGCGCGACGTGCGGTCGATCTCGAGCACGCGGCCGAGTGCGCCGAGATCGAGGGAGACGACGCCGGGCCGGCCGGGCAGGCTCGTCTCGACGCCTGCAACGACCGACGAGCCCGCGCCGTACGGAATCACCGCGATGCCGGCGCCCGAGCACCAATCGAGCACCGCGACCACGTCGGCCTCGCTGCGCGGATGCGCGACGAAGTCGGGCGGCTCGGGGAACTCGCCGCGGAAGCCGCGCACGATGTCGCGAAACGATTTGCCGTAGTGGTGGCCCGCGCGATCCACCGGCGCATCGGAGAGGATCGCGCGCAGCGCGCCCGGAGCGGGCACGCGCGGCGCGCGCAAGCGTAGATCCTCCGCGCGCGGTAGCGGACGCGGCGCTTCGAGGGCGCGCCCGAAGCGCGCCTCGAGGCTGCGCGCCAGCGCGGCCGCCTGCTCGGGGCTCGGCCGCGCCTCGTCGACTCCCCAGCCCCAGAAGCTCCGCGGCATCGACTCGCCTCCGCCGCGCAGCGAGCGCGGGGCCCTACTTCTTCTTCGCCGCCTTCTTCGTTCGCTTCTTCGCTGCCGGCTTCTTCTTCGCCGCAGCCTTCTTCTTGGCCGCCGGCTTGCGCTTCGCCGCGCTGCGCACGTTCGCCGTGCGCGGCTGCTTCGCTGCGGGCGGTCCGCCCGGCGCGAGCGTGCGCAGCAGCTCGAGATCGGGGCCCGGCGCGCCATCCGGGCGGAACGGCTGGATGCAGACGTGATCCGCGCCCGCGTCGAAGTGCGCCTGCACGTGCGCGCGGATCTTGTCCTCGTCGCCCCAACAAATGATGGCGTCGATCAGCCGGTCGCTTCCGCCGTTCTGCCAGTCCGCTTCTTCGAAGCCGAGCCAGCGCCAGTTCTCGTAGTAGTTCGGCAGCGGCAGGTAGGTCGCGAGGTTCTTGCGCGCGACTGCGCGCGCTTTCACCGGGTTCGTCTCGCGCAGCACCATCTGCTCCGGCGCGAGCGTCGGGCCGGCGCCGAGGATCGCGCGCGCGCGCCGCGTGTGCTCCGGCGTGACGTTGTAGGGGTGCGCGCCCGAGGCTCGCTCGGCGCTGAGCCGCAGCATGTTCTGGCGCAGCGCCGCGAGCACGACCGGCGGCTCGGCCGCGGCCTTCGGCCCGGCGTAAAGGCTCTTGTCCATCGCGTCCAAGTAGTTGCGCATGGTCGTGACCGGCTTGCCGTACTCGTGGCCGCGCACGTTCACGACGAGCGGAATGTGCGAGACGCCGAGGCCGAGCACGAAGCGTCCCCCCGTGATCTCGCCCACTGTGTGCTTGATCGCATTCAGCGACATCGCATCGCGCGCGTAGATGTTGGCGATGCCGGTCGCGAACACGAGCTGCTTCGTGCTCGCGGAGAGGCGGCTGATCAGCGCGAACGGATCGCGGCCGACGGCCTCCGGCGTCCAGAGCGCGCTGTAGCCGAGGCTCTCGAGCTCGGCCGCGAACTCCGCCGCCTGCGGCGTCGACATCATGTCGATCCAAGTCCAGACGCCGAGCTTGCCGAGGATCGCTGCGTTGCGGGCCGCCACTGCTACTCCTTCGCGAGGGCCGGTTCGAGGCGCGCGACTCTACTCCGCTGGTTTTTCGCGTGCGAGACTCGCGCGCAGTGCGCCGCGCCGTTCTCATCGCATCGCTCGCTGCCGGCATCGCTGCGCCGCTCGGCTGGTGGACGACGGACCGGCTCGAGGAGAACGACGCCTTCTGTAGCTCGTGCCACCTCGCGAGCGGCGAGCCGCTGCACGCGGCGAATGCCGCGGATTTCCGCGCGCGCCCCGCGCTCTCGCTCGCCGTCGCGCACGCGGTCGCCGGCAACGCCGCGCGCGCGGATCGCGCCTTCCGCTGTATCGATTGCCACGGGGGGACCGGCCCGGCCGGCCGCGCGCGCGTGAAGCTGCTCTCGCTGCGCGACGGCGTCGTCTACCTGACGGGCCGCTTCGAGGAGCCGCGCGGCATGCGCTGGCCGCTGCAGGACGCCGATTGCCGCAAGTGCCACACCGAGCTCGCGAGCGCTTCGGCCGCGGCCGAGAGCTGGGAGACGCCCGCCTTCCACGCGCTGCCCGTCCACAACCGCGAGCTCGGCGTCGCCTGTGTCACGTGTCACCTCGCCCACGAGCGCGGCGGGCTCGCCGATCGCAAGTTTCTGCACCCGCAGCCGGTGCGCGCACAGTGCGCGCGATGCCATGCTGAGTTCGCGGAGGAGAGCCCATGAGATTGCTGTCGATCGCTGCGGCGCTCGCGCTCGCCAGCGCGGCCGCCGCTTATCCCGGCGGAACGCCCGAGTTCCAGACCGACGCCGCGCCGTACTGCGCGAGCTGCCACTCCTCGGCGAACGCCGAGATGATGGCGGGCTGGCCGCCCGAGCGCGCACAGAAGGAGCTCGCCGCGAACAAGCACGTCGCGCTGATTCGAGCGGGCGAGGGCGCGTACGAGTCGCTCTCGGCGGACGAGCGCGCGCTGCTCGCGGAGCACGTGCGCGCGGTCGACGCGAACACGAGCGTGAAGCTGAGCGCGCCGGAGAAGGTCGCGATCAACCGCGAGCTGCGCGTGAAGGTCGAGGTGACGGGCGGCGCGGGACCGGTGGTCGGCGTCGCGCTCGTCGACACGCCGCAGCGCTGGCTCGCGCGTCCGGCCACGGGCGTCGGCTGGACGGTCACCAGCGACCCGCAGATCCTCGGCCAGGATTTTCAGGAGCAGACCGAGTGGCTGGCGAAGCGGCCGCTCTCGCTCGGCCGCAATCTCGCGTACGTCAACGTGACGGGGCTGCGCTCGGACGCGGTCAAGTCGGAGTGGGCGCGAGCGCAGGTGCTGTGGACGCTGCGCGCGCCCAGCCGGCCGGGCAAGTATCCGCTCGTCGCCGCGCTCTGGTACGGCACCGAGAAGGCCTCACCGCTCGGCGTGATCTCGGATCCGGTCCGCGGCCGCATGCTGCGCGGCGGCATCAGCGGCCACTCCGGCCGGATTTTGTTCAGCACTCCTCTCACCATCGAGGTCACCGTCGAGTGATGCGCGCCCAGTTCGCTCTGCTCCTGCTGCTCTCCCTTCCGCTCGGCCTCGGCGGCTGCGGCGACGACGAGCCCATCGAGCCCGCGGCGGCGCCCACGCGCATCGCGCCGCCCGCAATGCCCGGCGTCGAGGCGATCGACGACGCGCGCCTGGTCGCGGCGGCGAGCGAGCCGCAGAGCTGGCTCACCTACGGCGGCAGCTACGCGGAGCAGCGCTGGTCGACGCTCGAGAAGATCAACGCCGGCAACGTCGCGCAGCTCGGCCTCGCGTTCTCCTACGACACGCACACGACGCGCGGCCTCGAGGCCACGCCGATCGTGGTGGGCGGCGTGCTGTACACGACCGGCTCGTGGTCGATCGTGTACGCGGTCGACGCGAAGACGGGCAAGGAGATCTGGCGCTACGACCCGAAGGTTCCGGGCGAGACGGGCCCGAAGGCGTGCTGCGACGTCGTGAACCGCGGCGTCGCGGCCTACAAGGGCAAGATCATCGTCGGCACGCTCGACGGCCGGGTCGTCGCGCTCGACGCGAAGACGGGCATCCCGATCTGGGAGAAGGTGACGGTCGATCAGACCAAGCCGTACACGATCACGATGGCGCCGCGCGTGATCAAAGGGAACGTGATCATCGGCAACGGCGGCGCGGAGCTCGGCGTGCGCGGCTACGTCTCGGCCTACGACGCCGAGACCGGCGAGCTCGTCTGGCGCTTCTACACGGTGCCCGGCGATCCCGCGCAGCCGCAGGAGAACCCCGCGCTCGACAAGGCGTTGCCCACCTGGACGGGCGACACCTTCTACAAGATCGGCGGCGGCGGCACGGTCTGGGACGCGATCGCGTTCGATCCCGAGCTCGACCTGATGTACGTCGGCACGGGCAACGGCTCGCCCTGGGCGCGCAAGATCCGCAGCCCCGGCGGCGGCGACAATCTCTATCTCTCGTCGATCCTCGCGCTGCGTCCCGACACCGGCGAGCTGGTCTGGCACTACCAGACCACGCCCGCGGACAACTGGGACTACACCGCCGTGCAGCACATCATGCTCGCCGACCTCACGCTCGACGGGCAGCCGCGCAAGGTGCTGATGCAGGCGCCGAAGAACGGCTTCTTCTACGTGCTCGATCGCGCGACCGGCGAGCTGCTCTCGGCGAAGAACTACGTCGAGGTGACGTGGGCGACCCACGTCGACATGAAGACGGGCCGCCCCGTCGAGACGCCGCTGGCCAACTACGACGCCGCGACGCAAACGATCAAGCCGTCGCCGCTCGGCGGCCACAACTGGCAGCCGATGTCGTTCAACCCAAAGCTCGGGCTCGTCTACATCCCCGCGAACGACATCGCTTGGGCGTTCGGCCTCGAGAAGAACTTCGTGTACCGGCCGGGCGGCTGGAACAACGGCAACGATCCGACCACCGGCGACGCGATCCCGCGCAAGGACGTGTCGGGCCGGCTGATCGCGTGGGATCCGGTGAAGCAGGAGAAGCGCTGGGAGCAGCCGTATCCGCAGCCGTGGAACGGCGGCACGCTCGCGACCGCGGGCGGGCTCGTGTTCCAAGGCACCGCCCACGGCACCTTCGCGGCGTACGACGCCGCTGGCGACGGCAGCGGGCACGGCAAGGTGTTATGGGAGGTTCCCGCCGGCACCGGCGTGATGGCCGGGCCTTCGACCTACGAAATCGACGGCGAGCAGTACGTCGCGGTGATGGCGGGCTGGGGCGGCGCGTTCGGGCTCGTGGGCGGCGACGCCTCCCAGGCCGCGAACGAGGGCGCGGGCAGTAACAAGAACGACGGCCGCCTGCTCGTCTTCAAGCTCGGCGGCACGGCGCAGATTCCCGCGCTCGAGAAGCTGAATCGCGAGGTCGAAGCGATCGCCGGCGAGCTCGATCCGGCGCGCGTGAAAGCCGGCAACTTCGCCTACCACCGCTGGTGCGCGTTCTGCCACGGCGTGGGCGCGCAGTCCGGCGGTGTGCTGCCGGATCTGCGCACCTCGCAGCTGTTCTTCTCCGACGCGCTCACGCCGATCGTGATGCAGGGCCAGCTGCTCGCGAAGGGCATGCCGAACCTGTCGAAGTGGATGACGCAGCAGGAGCTCGACGACGTGCGCGTCTACATCACTGCGAAGCGCAACGCGCTGGCGGCCGAGCAGGCCGCCGCTCCCGCGAGTGCGGCGGTGGCGCCCAGCGCGCCGGGCGGGAATTAGGCCGATGCGCCTCCCCGCGCTCCCGAGCGCCGACTCCGTCGATCTCTCCGACATCGAGTTCTGGAATCGTCCGGCGCTGGAGCGCGAGGCGGCGTTCGCCGCGCTGCGCGCGCACAAGCCGGTCTCCTTTCACAAGGAGTTCGAGCCGCCGCCGGGCATGCCGCTGCCGCGCGGTCCCGGCTACTGGGCGATCACCAAGCACGCCGACATTCTCGAGGTGAGCCGCACGCCCGAGGTGTTCTGTTCGGGCAAGGGCACGAACATCCCGGATCTGCCCGAGCAGTTCAACGAGTTCTTCGGCTCGATGCTCAACATGGACGAGCCGCGGCACGGCCGCTTGCGGCGCATCGTCTCGCGCGGCTTCACGCCCCGCGCGCTCGGGCGCCTCGAGGCCATGGTCGAGAAGCGCGCGCAGCAGACGCTCGATCGCGTGATCGATCTCGGCGCGTGCGACTTCGTGACCGACATCGCGGCGCCGCTGCCGCTCGAGCTGGTGTGCGACCTGATGGGCATCCCCGACAGCGAGACGAAGGCGGTGTTCGCGCACAGCAACATCATCCTCGGCCTCGGCGACCCCGAGTACGTCGCGCCCGGCACGAGCCCGATCGTCGCCGCGCTCACCTCGGGCAAGGCGCTCGCGGACCTGATGAACGAGCTCGCGCAGCGCAAGGCGGGCAAAGGCGGTGACGATTTCACCAGCGCCCTGCTCGACGCCGAGATCGACGGCGAGACGCTGACCGGCCCCGAGCTCGCGTCGTTCTTCGTGCTGCTCGTGGTCGCCGGCAACGAGACCACGCGCAACGCCATCTCGCACGGCATGCGCGCGCTCTGCGACTACCCCGATCAGCGCCGCAAATGGGCCGCCGATTTCGACGCGCTCGAGGCGACGGCGCTCGAAGAGATCGTGCGCTGGGCGTCGCCGGTAATCCACTTCCGCCGCACCGCCACGCGCGACACGCAGTTATCAGGGCAGACGATCCGCGCCGGCGACAAGGTCGTGATGTGGTACGGCAGCGGCAATCGCGACGAGGACGTGTTCGAGCGCCCGTACCAGTTCGACCTCGCGCGCGATCCGAACGAGCACGTCGGCTTCGGCGGTCCCGGTCCGCACCACTGTCTCGGCGCCAACCTCGCGCGCCGCGAGATGCGCGTGATGTTCCGCGAGCTCTTCCGGCGCATGCCGGACCTCGAGATCACGGGCGCGCCCGAGATGTTGCGGAGCAACTTCATCCACGGGATCAAGCACATGCCGTGCGCGTGGGGGAAGCGGGCGCACTAGCGCGAGCGACGCGTCGCGCGCTGCGCCGCTCGCGGGGCGAGCTGGGACTGCGCCGCGGCAGAAGCACACGGTTCGCCCGGTGCTGGGGCGGCGTCGGCGATGGCTCATCTACGGCCATGCCGAGTGCGCGCGCGGCAGCCGCGAACGGCGCGAGCCCGGCGCCGGCGCTTTCCGTTAACGAGCCTCGCGCGCTCGCTCGATACGGAGAGTCGATGGCCGACGCCTCCTCGTCGCTCGCGCGCAGCTTGGAGGCCGCACTCCGAGCGGCGGCCGACTGGTTCGTGCCCGCTTCGCTGCACGCGAGTGGGCGCGACACGCTGCGCGCGGCCCGTACGCTGGTCGGCGCGGCCCTAATCATCGTCAGCGCCGCGACCGCGGTGATCGCGAGCAATGCGGCGCTGCCTCGCTTCTGGCTGGCGCTGCTCTCGGCGCAGGTGCTCGGGATCGCGGCGCTCCCCATCGTGCTGCGCGCCACGGGGGCGCTGCGGCGCATCCAGCACACGATGGTGCTCCAGCTGTTCGTGCTGCTGCTGTCGGGCGCGGTGGCCTCGCTCGGTCGCGGGCCCGGGCTCGCCTGGCTCTGGGGCGCGCCCGCCGCGGCGCTGCTCTTGCTCGGTCGCCGTGCGGCGTTCGCGTGGACGCTCGCCTCGGCGCTCGCGCTCGCCGGCTTCGCGGCGCTCGCCGCCAGCGATCTGCCCGCGTCGGTCGTCTACACGCCGAGCGAGCTCGCGCGCGCGAACCGGCGCGAGGGCTTGTTGATGATCGCCGCGTACCTGACGGCGCTGCTGCTGATCGATCGCGTGCGCGAGGCCGCGCTGCGAGATCGCGAGCGCGGAGCGGCGGAGCTGCTCGAGAGCCGCACCTGGTATCACCGGCTCGTGAACGCGACTCCGGACGCGATTCTCGTCTTCGACGAGGGGCGCGTCGTGTATGCGAACCAGCGCGCGGTCGAGCTGTGGGAGTGCGGTGGGGCGGACGAGCTGCTCGGCCGCCGCACGGAAGAGCTGGTCAGCGAGCAAGATCTCGAGGTGCTCGGCAGCGTCCGCGAGCAGATCCGCCGGGGCGAGGCGGTCTCGCAGACCCGCTACACCGCGCGCACGTCGCGCGGCAAGCGGATTCCCGTCGAGACGCGCTCGACGCCGACGGAGTTTCAGGGCCGGCCCGCGACGCTGAGCGTCGTGCGCGACGTGACGCGCGAGGACCGCGCGCTCGAGCAGCTGCGCCTGTTCGCGGCGACCGTGGAGCAGGCCGACTCGCTGCTCTGCGCCGTCGACTCGCGCGGGATCGTGCGCTTCGCGAACGCGGCCTGGCGCCGGAAGCTCGGCGTCCCCGGCCAAGACCCGACGGGGCTGCATTGGCAGGCGGCGTCGCGCCCCGAGACGCACGCGCAGAGCTTCGAGCTCGGCCGCTTGTTCTACCGCACGCGCGAGGGCCGCTACAGCGAAGATGTCGCCTCCGGCATGCGCAGCCACTGGGAATACCGGCAGATCTCGGTGATGGCCCCCGGTGAGGAGGAGCCGGTGACGGTCTTCGTGAATCGCGACATCACGCATCAAGTCGCGCTCGAAGAGAGAATGCGTGAGTCGCAGCGCATGGAGCCCGTGGGTCGCTTGGCGGGCGGCGTCGCGCATCGCCTCAACAACTTGCTGACGGTGGTGCTCGGCCGCGCCGAGACCCTGGGCGAACGCTTGCCGCCGGATGCGCGCGCGCAGGCCGATCTCGAGGCGATTCGCGAGGCGGCGCAGGGCGCTGCGACCGTCGCCCGTCAGCTGCTCGCCTTCGCGCGCCGCACGCCGGTCGAATCCGAGCTGATCGACGTGAACCAGGCGCTGAGCGGAGCGCGCGAGCTGCTCGGCAGCGGCCTGCCGCCGGAGATCGCGCTCGAGCTCGAGCTGGCGCCGGATCTGCCGCCCGTCCTGATCGATCGCTCCCAGCTGCAGAGTGCGCTCGTGAGCTTCGTGCTGAGCGCGCGTGATCGCATCGATGGTGCAGGCACGATTCGCCTCGAGACCGCGAGCGGGGCGCTGCCCGGGGAGCTCGCGCGGGAAGGCGAGGCGAGCCAGCGCTTCGTGCTGCTGCGCATCCGCGACGACGGCCGCGCGCTCGACTCGGGCGCGCGCGAGCACCTGTTCGAGCCCTTCAACGGCGGAGCTCCGGACGCGCGCAGCACGGGGCTCGAGCTGCCCAGCGCGCACGGCACGGTGGTGCAGGGCGGCGGGCGCATCGCCGTCGAGAGCGCGCCCGGCGTGGGCACGACCGTCACGGTCTTCCTGCCCGCCGCGCCGCCGAGCGCCGCCGAGCCGGCCGCCGCGCCGCTCGCGCAGCCGCAGCCGGGCGGGGGCCGCGTGCTGGTGGTCGACGACGAGCCGGCGGTGCGCGCGATCGCGCGCCGCGCGCTCGAGCGCGCAGGCTACGAGGTGCTCGAAGCGGCCGGCGGCGAGCAGGCGCTGGCGCTGATTGCGAGCGAACCGCGCGCCCTCGACCTGGTCGTCACCGATCTCGCGATGCCGGGTCTGAGCGGAATCGCGCTGGCCGAGCAGCTGGCGCAGCAGCGCCCCGACCTGCCGGTCGTGTTCCTGACCGGGTACTCGTCGGTCGTGACCGAGTACCACCTGCCGTCGGCGACGCGCTCGGTCCTGACCAAGCCGTACAGCGGCGCCGATCTCGTCGCGCGCGTACGCGAGCTGATCAAGCGGCCTGCCCGGGAGGGCGAATAGGGAGTCCAGCGGCTGTGCTGCCGACGGGCTGTGCTTCGAAAGAGGACGTTGAGGTGCTGCGAGCTCCGCTGGGTCGCTTCGGCCGCGTGCCGGCGCTTCGTGCCGGGCCGCTGCGCGCGCCCGCGAGTCGCGCGTGACGCGCGCGCGCCTGCTCGAACGGCTCCCGCTGCGCGCGGTGCTGCCGGCGGTCGCGCTCGCGGCGTTGGTCGCGATCACACTCTCGATCTATCTGCTGAACGCGCGCTTCGCGCTGCGCGACGTCGAGAATCAAGCGCTCGCGCGCCTGCGCCTCGACCTGACCTCGCTCCAAGTCGTGCTCGCGGAGCTCGCGAGCGAAGGCAACCTCGCGGCCGCGCAGCGCAGCCTCGCCGCACGCGGGCGCGACGGCGAGCTCGAGCGGCTCGTGTTCGTCGACGATCGCGGCGTGGTGGTGGCGTCGCTCGCGCGCGCGCAGATCGGCGTGCCGTGGAGCGCGCTGCGCAGCCAGGCCGCGGCCGAGACGGCGGTGGATCTCGCCGCGCTCGTGCCGGATGCGCTGCGCCAGGGCGCGGGCGTCGTGCGTCTCGATCCGCGCCGGCGCCACGCGCTCGCGGTCTTCCCGGTGACGCTCGGCGCGCGGCCGCATCGCAGCGGAACGCTCTACGCCCAGATCGACCTCGAACGCGCGAAGCAAGCGCAGCGCCGGGAGGTGATCGGGCGCACGAGCTGGCTCGCCGGCGCCGTGCTGGCGGCGGTGGTGATCGGCTGCGCCGTGATGGAGCTCGCGGTGTTCCGCCGCATCGCGAAGCTCGCGCGCGCGGCCGAGCTGATCGCGCAGGGATCGGCGCCGGTGCACCTGCCGAGCGGCGGTGTGCGCGAGCTCGCGAGCGTCACGGCGAGCCTGCAGTCGATGGTGGACCGCCTGCAGCGCAACGAGCGCCTCGCGCGCGACGGCGAAGCGCTGCTGCGCATGGTGGTCGACAGCGCGCCGTCCGCGATCTGCCTGCTCGACGCGCGCGGGCGCGTCGTGCTCGCCAACGCCGCCTTGGCGAGAGTCGCCGGGCTTGCGCCCGGAACGCCGCTGGCCGGTGCCGACCTGAACACGCTGCTGCCCGCCAAGACCGTCGAGTTCTTCCGCAAGCGCAACCTCGAGATCCTGGGCGGCGCGGAGCCGATCTCGGCAGAGGGAGCGTTCGAGATGGCCGGCGCGCGCCGCCATATTTCGGTTCACGCGCAGCCCGTCGAGGTCGCAGGCGAGGGACACGTCCTCTACGTGGTCACGGACCTGAGCGAGCACGTCGTGCTCGAGGAACAAGTTCGGCAGTCGCAGAAGCTGGAGATCGTGGGCCGCGTCGCGGCCGGTCTCGCCCACGACTTCAACAACCTGCTGACGATCGTGCTCGGCGACTCCGACTCGCTCGCGACGCGGCTGCCGGAGAGCGAGGCGCGCGTCGAGGCGCTCGAGATCCGGCAGGCCGCAGAGCGCGCCGCGGCGCTCACGCGGCGATTGCTCCAGATCGCGCGGCCCGCGCAGCAGGAAGACGGGAGCGTGGAGCTGGGCGAGCTGATCGCCGGCTTCGAGCCGCTGCTGCGCTCGCTGCTCGGCGAGGGCGTGCGCGTCGCGACCGAGCTCGCGCCGGGATCGTGGCCGGTCGCGATTGCGCCGGCGCGCTTCGAGCAGCTGCTGCTCAACTTCGCGGTGAACGCGCGCGATGCGATGCCCGCCGGCGGTTGGCTCACGCTGCGCGTGAAGCCGGCGCCGGGCGATGCGGACGGCAGGCGCTGGGTGAGCGTGGAGGTGAGCGACACCGGTGCCGGCATGAGCGCGGAGACGCGCGCTCGCGCGCTGGAGCCGTTCTTCACGACGAAGGGCGCAGGCGAGGGGACGGGGCTCGGCCTCGCGATTTGTCAGGGCATCGTCGCCGAAGCGGGCGGTCGCATCGAGCTCGAGAGCGAGCTCGAGCGCGGCACGACCGTGCGCGTGCTACTGCCGCTAGCGGCGGAGCGACGCGCCGCGCGCGAACGGGCTGGCGAGGCGCTGCCGGCGGCCGGCGGACGCGAGACGATCCTGCTGGTCGAGGACGACGCGAACCTGCTCGCGCTGTGCGCGCGCGGCCTCACGGCCCAGGGCTATCGCGTGCTCGCCGCGAGCTCTGCGGACGATGCGATGCGCGTCGCCAGCGCCGAGCGCGGCGAGATCGCGCTGCTGCTCTCGGACGTGGTGATGCCGGGCCGCAGCGGAATCGAGCTCTCGCAGCAGCTGCATCGCCGGCGGCCGCTGACGAAGCTGCTGTTCGCATCGGGCTACGGCGAGCAGACCCACGCGAAGCTCACCGAGCTCGGGCTCGAGGCGCCGGTGCTGGACAAGCCCTTCACGCCGGCCGCGCTCGCGCGCGCCGTGCGCGCGGCCCTCGACGCGCGCTAGCAGCCGCAGCGCGCTCCCCTGGACACCGCGCGCGCAGCCCCCGAGCATGGCGCGCCGCCGTCCACCGCTTGCCCGGAGCCCGCGCCGTGATCCCGATTCCCGTAGCGATCGTCTCGTTCGTCGTCGGCCTCACCGCCCTGCACGTCGCCGCGCACTACGCCGCGCACGGCGTCGTGAACGCGACGCAGGCCACGCTCGCCGGCTTCCTCGTGATCAACCTGATGATCAACCTGTGGGAGTTCGTGCTGCACGGGCAGGCCGATCGCATCCACAAGGAGTGGGACGAAGCGCGCGGGCCCTATCGCGGGCGCGAGGCCGTTCGCGCCGCGGAGTACTTCACCTCGCGCGTGCCGTTCTCGAAGCTGCTCTCGCCGCGCACGTGGACGGGCGTGTGGTCGAGCTACGCGCTCTACGACCGCGGCTACGCCGATCGCCGCTCGTTCGGCTGGAACATCGACGTCGGCAACGCCTGGTCGACGGCGCTTCCCGCCACGCTCTTCGCGTGGGGCATGACCTATCCGCTGATGTCCGCGCGCATGCTCGGCGCGCTCGGCATCGCGGTGTTCTGGCAGATGTTCTACGGCACGGCCGTCTACTTCTTCCAGTTCTTCAACAACAAGAATCACGTCGGCCATTCGCCGGCCTCGATCGTCGCGGTGGTGGGCGCCACGAACGGCCTCTGGTTCGCGTTCCCGCTCTGGGCGCTCTGGCTGTGCGTGCAGCTGATCGAGACGAACTCGTACGCGATCTTCCGCTGATGCGTCGCGCCGCGCGGTTCAGGAGGTGCCGATGTCGATGATCAAGCCGGCCGCGCTGTGCGGGGCGCTCGCGCTGGCCGCTCTCGTCGCGACCGCCGATTCCGCGCCGAGAGACGAGGCCGTGGCGGCCCGCAAGCTGCAGGCGCTCGACGTGTTCGGTCTCGAGTACGCCGCGGATCCGCAGATCTCCCCGGACGGCCGGCGCATCGTCTACGTGCGCATGGGCTTCGACATCCGCAGCGACCGCGTGCGCGCGAGCCTCTGGTCGGTCGACGCGGACGGCAGCAATCACCGCCCGCTGCGCGCGGACCGCCAGAGCTCCAGCTCACCGCGCTGGTCGCCGGACGGGACGCGCATCGCCTACGCGTCCAGCGCCGAGGGCAGCCCGCAGCTGTTCGTGCGCTGGATGGACTCGGGCCAGACCGCACTGATTACGGACTTGACCGAGGCGCCGGACCAGCTCGCCTGGTCGCCCGACGGGCGCTGGCTCGCCTTCACGATGTTCGTGCCGAAGGAGCAGAAGCCGCTCGCCGAGCCACCGCCCGCGCCGGAGGGCGCGCAGTGGGCGCCGGCCTTCACGGTGATCGACCACCTGACCTATCGCATCGACGGCGAGGGCTACCTGAAATCGGGCTTCACCCACCTGTTCGTGGCGCCCGCGGACGGCGGCGCGGCGCGCCAGCTCACGTACGGCGACTTCAACGACGGCGGCCCGCTCTCGTTTAGCCCCGACGGCCGCACGCTGCTCTTCTCCGCGAACCGCAACGCCGATTGGGAGTACGACGCGGTCGAGAGCGAAGTGTTCGCGGTCGACGTCGCGAGCGGCGCGCTGAGAGCGCTCACGTCGCGCAAGGGCCCTGACTACAACCCGGTCTTCTCCCCCGACGGCAAGCGCATCGCTTACCTCGGCTACGACGACCGCGGCAAGACGTATCAGACCTCACGGCTCACCCTCATGGACGCCGGCGGCAGCGGCTCGCACGAGCTGATGCCGCGCTTCGACGAGGACGTGTTCGACCCGCACTGGTCTGCCGACGGGCGCAGCCTGTACTTCATGCGCGACGAGCGCGGCGTGCGCAAGGTCGCGAGCGTCACGCTGGACGGTCGCATGCGCGACGTCGCGACGGGCCTCGGCAGCGGCGATCTCGGCAGGCCCTACACCGGCGGCAGCTACAGCATCTCGCGCAACGGCGCGGTCGCGTACACCGCGAGCCCGTCCGACCGGCCTGCGGACGTCGCGCTCGCGGCGGACGGCGCGGCGCGCACGCTCACGAGCCTGAACGACGACTTATTGGGGCACAAGCAGCTCGGCGCGCTGCAGGAGCTCACCTGGCAGTCGTCACACGACGGCCGCGACATTCAGGGCTGGCTGCTCACGCCGCCCGGCTTCGACCCGGATCGGAAGTATCCGCTGATCCTCGAGATCCACGGCGGCCCGCACGCCGCCTACGGCCCCACCTTCGCGACCGAGCTTCAACGCTACGCGGCCGCCGGCTACGTCGTGCTGTACGCGAACCCCCGCGGCAGCACGAGCTACGGCGAAGCCTTCACGGCGGCGATTCACCATGCGTATCCAGGGCACGACTACGACGACCTGATGACCGGCGTGGACGCGGCGATCGCCAAGGGCTTCATCGACGAGCGGAACCTGTTCGTCACCGGCGGCTCGGGGGGAGGCATCCTCACCGCGTGGATCGTCGGCAAGACGGATCGCTTTCGCGCGGCGGTCTCCGCGAAGCCGATCATCAACTTCACGAGCATGATGTTCACGACGGATTTCACGAATAGCTTCGTGCCGTTCTGGTTCGCGAAGCCGCCCTGGGAAGATCCGAGCGACTACTGGCGCCGCTCGCCGCTCTCGCTCGTCGGCAACGTGAAGACGCCCACCATGCTGCTCACCGCCGAGCAGGATTTCCGCACGCCGATCTCGGAGGCCGAGCAGTTCTACGCGGCGCTGAAGCTGCGCAAGATCGACACCGTGCTGGTGCGCGTGCCCGAGGCGTCCCACGACATCGTGGATCGACCGTCGCGGCTGATCGCGAAGACCGACACCATCCTCGCGTGGTTCGCGAAGTATCGGACCGACACGCAGGCCGCCGCCGAGGCGGAGGAATGAGCGCGCGCCTGCTGCTCGCCGTCGCGGCGCTCACGGCGCTCGGGTGCGTGAGCGCGGCGCACGAGGACGTGCTCGCTGCGCGCGCGCGCTACGAGCAGTGCGTCCGCGCGGCGAGGAGCGAGGCCGAGTGCCGGGCGGAGCGCGAGCGCATGCTGGCCGCCGAGCGCACTTATCAGGAGCGCGCGGGCCAGGTGTGGGGCTGCGATCCAGCGCAGGCGGACTGCCCGCCCACGCGCTGACTCGGCCTCGCGCCTCAGTCGTCCGTGCGCAGCCAGCCGGGCGGCACGCTCGCGCGCTGCGCGCGCTCCTCGAGCGCCTCGCGATCTGAAGTCGCCAGCGCGAGATCCGCTCGCGCGCGCGCGCACGCCTCTGCTTCCGCGTGCTCCTCGCGCCGCTTGCGGCTGCCGTCGCCCGGCGAGAGGTTCACGTGATCGCCGGCGCAGGTGGCGACTCGCTCGCTGAGCGCGGCGATGCGCGCGTCGATCTCGCGCGCCTCCGCGCGCCAGACGGACTCGGAGGCCGCATCGGAGTCGCCCGGAGGCGCGGCCGGAGTCGCGGCGCCCTTCGCGCCGGAAGCGTCGCCGGCTGCCGCCGCGGGCGCGCCTCCGCTTACCCGCTGATACGAGCCGGCGCCCTCCTTGTGGGCGACGCGCGCGCTCGCGCGGAACTCGTCGGGCACGCGCTCCAGCTCGTCCGTGTAGTGGACCGCGCCGTCCGTCGTGGTCCAGACCCAGATCTCGTCCTCTGCGCGCGCGGGCAGCGCGGCGAGCTGGGCGAGCGCGAGAGCGAGCGCGATTGCGAACGGCGTGAAGCGCATGCGGATCTCCTGGACGGCCCGTGCGCGGCATCACGCGCGCGCTGGCTGTCGAACGGTATCGGCGGACCGATGCCGCATCGAAACGTCTCGCGCTCGCGGGCCACCCCAGGCGCCGCGGATGAGCGATCAAGTCGCCGCCCGTCCCCACCGAAGGCGAGGGAAACGGAGACACGCGATGACCCGCACCGCCCGACTTCCCCTGGCCTCGATGCTCCCGTTGCTCGGCCTGCTGCTCGCGGCGAGCTGCGCGTCGCCGCGGCCGCCAGCGGAGTACGTGCCGCCGCGCCTCGACCTCGAGCGCTACGGCGCGCTCGGCATCGTCGAGTTCGCGGGCTCGGGTGCGAGCGGCCTCGGCGCAGACGCCACCCGCGAGTTCGTCGCGGCGGTTCACGCTGCGCAGCCGGGAACCCCGATGCTCGAGCTGGGCGACTTCGCCGCGGCCTTCCCGGGCGCCAAGAGCGCGAAGCTCGCGCCGGCGGCCGTGCGAGAGATCGCGGCGCGCGAGAAGGTCGAGGCGGTCTGGGTGGGCGAGGTGAGCGAGCACGAAGGCAAGGCGCGCTTCGCGCTCGATCCGAACTACGGCACCGCGTCCGCCTCGGCGCAGCGCGTGGCGAACATCTCCGTGCGACTGCTCGACGGCGTCAGCGGCGCGACGGTCTGGAGCGCGTCGTCGGAACGCACGATCCCGGTGGTGGCCGTGAACGGCTCGCTCGCGGGGCTGCCGAACGTCCGCACGACGCCGGCGGAAGAGGCGCGCGCGATCCTGCTGCGCGACCTCGTGAACGACGTGACCTACGACCTGCGGCCGCAATGGGTGCAGCGCTGACCCGCGGCCGAGTCGGTCTCCTAGGGGCGCATGAACTCGAAGTCGGCGTCGGGGTCGAGGCTGCGGGCGTGAAACTCGAGCTCCGCGGCGACGTCGTTCCAGCTGCGCGAGCGCATCCAGAGCGCCGTCACTTCCTCGAGCAGGATGCGGCCGATCACGTCCGGCGGCGTCCCGCCACGCGCCGCATCGGCGAGCAGCGCCTCGAGGTGCTTCTTCACGATCGCGCGGTCGTCCGTCACGGGAGGCCTCCTCGCGCGAACGCTGAGCAAGCGCCGCGCCAGCGCGGCGCGCACGCTGCGAGTGCTCCGCACGCCGGCGCGAGGCGCGCTGGCGCAGGCGTCGCGGCGGCGAGGGGCGCTGCGCCTCGCGGCTACTGGGGCGTGACGAGGATGCGGATCGTATCCGCGTTCGGGCGCGTGCTCGTCAGCTGCGGGCGCCGCCCGGAAGTCAGCTCGCCGTACAGCTCGAGGAAGCCCTCGGCCGTGTGCAGCGCGGCGGTCGGATACTCCTTGGCCTCGCGCACCACGATCTCGAACGAGCCGTTCGGCAGCGCGGTCGCCTCCCACTGCATGAAGTCGTAGAGCAGGCGGGCGACACCGATCACGATCTGCACGCCCTTCAGGTCGAGGCCGTTCGAGGCGCGCGCGAAGCCCTGATAAGCGCCGCCCAGCAGGCGCTTGCCGGCCTCGCGGCCGCGGCCGCGCAAATAATCGACCGGGTCGTTCCCGCCCTCGACCCGCGCCAGCACCTCGAGCAGGCGGCCGTAGGTCGAGATCGGCATCCAGCTCACCGGCGTCACGAACGCATCGAGCCAGTCGCGGTCCTTCGCGGTCAGGCCCTCGCCCACCTCCTCGAGGTCGATCTCGCCCTGATCGATGAGCCGTAACACGTCCGCTTGGGCCGACTGGAACGCCGAGCCCTTGATCGATGCCGCCATCAGGAGTCCCCCGCCTTGCTGCGGCACCATCGGCCCGCGTGGCGGCGCGCTTGAATTTCGTCCGCGCGCTCGGAAACGAAAGTCGATTCCAACCGCGTCGTGACTCGGCTGCTAGCGTGCTCCGCGATGCCGATCGATCACCCTGCGCGCCGCCGCGCGGCCTGGGTCTCCCTGGTCGTCGGCACCGCGGTCTTCCTCGGCAAGATCGCGACCTGGCAGCTGACGAGCTCGGTCGCGGTGCTGTCCGACGCGCTCGAATCCACCGTGAACATCGCGGCCGCGGCGCTGCTCGTGTTCAGCATGATCCTCGCGGCGCGCCCTGCGGATCGGGATCACCCGTACGGCCACGGCAAGATCGAGTTCCTCTCGGCGGGCATCGAGGGCGCGCTGATCGTGGTGGCGGCGGTGCTGATCGCGGTCGAGGCGATCGGGCAGCTGCTCGCGCCGGTGCCACTCGCGCGCCTCGACCTCGGCCTGCTCGCGCTGGCAGGGCTCTCCGCTGCCAACTTGGTGCTGGGCCTCTACCTGCTGCGCACCGGCCGCGCGGCGCACTCCCTCGCGCTGGTCGCGGACGGCAAGCACGTGCTGGCCGACGTCACCACCAGCATCGGCGTGCTCGTCGGCCTCGCGCTCGTGCGCGTCACCGGCATCGCCTGGCTCGATCCCGTAGTCGCGCTGCTCGTCGCCGCGAACATCGTGCGCGAAGGCTTCCGGCTCGCGCGCAGCGCGGTGCGCGGCCTGATGGACGAGGCCGATCCCGAGCTGCTGGCGACGCTCGCCGCCACGCTCTCGCGCGAGCGGCCGGCGGCGTGGATCGATGCGCACGGCCTGCGCGCCTGGCGCTCGGGCGCGCTCGTGCACGCGGACCTGCATCTCGTCGTGCCGCGCTACTACGACGCCGAGCGGCTGCACGCGATCAGCGAGGCCGTGGAGACGCGCATGCTCGAGGCCCTCGCCGAGCCGGGCGAAGCGGTCGTGCACTTCGACCCGTGCGGCCCGGTGCACTGCGCGAGCTGCGAGCTGCCGGCCTGCCCCGTGCGCAGCGCGGCGTTCAAGGAGCGCGCCGTGCTGAGCGTGGCGCGCGCGACGCGCACCGACCCCGACGCCGACCACGCGAAGACGGTGGTAGCCGCGGCCAGCGCTCGGTAGGTTGCGCCGCCCCGAAGGATGACCGCGCTCCATGACGCCCTCGCACTAGCCGGATCTCGCCGCTCCACCTCGTTCTGACGCAACCGGTGTGTTCGCACACCGCTCCCGCCGAACGCCGCCGCGCAGCGGCTGCGGCCGCGGGAGAAATCGCGGGACGCGGCGGCGTCCGAGGTCCGGCAGCGCGCTGACCTCGGGTTCCCTCCGCTCTCGCTGCCGGTCCCTGCGCTCGCGCGCGTCCCGTTCGGGACTCCGGCCGTGCTGCAAATCGTCTGGCGCGTGGAAGCGCTCGCGCTTCCCGCTCTCTCGCTTCCGTGCGCGCGCTGCGCGCGCGTCTCCGAATTCGTCTGCAGCGAGCGCTTTCGCGTGAACGCGAACGGCGGACTGCTCGACGTGTGGCTGCTGTATCGCTGCGCGGCCTGCGCGGCGCTGCACAAGCAGCGCGTCGAGCGCCGCGTGCGCGCGGCCGCGCTGCCGCGCGAGCGGTTCGCCGGTTATCAGGGCGACGCGCCCGCGCTGGTGCGCAGCATCGCGTTCGCGGCGGCACGCGGCGCGGCCGTGCCGCATCGCGTTCTGCGTCCGCCGCTCGGCGTCGGCGCGCTGCTCGCGCGCATCGAGCAGCCCGAGCCCTGCGGCGTGCGCTGGCACCGCCTGCTCGCGCGCGAGCTCGGGTGGTCGCGCGCGCGCCTCGAGCGCGAGGCGGCGCTCGGCGGCGTGCGCGTCAACGGCGGCGGCGCGCTGAAGCGCACCGTCGCGGACGGCGACGAGCTCGCGCTCAGCGCGCCCGCGTGAACTGCCCGGCGCGCAGGCGCGCGAGGTAGTCCTCGAGCGCGCCGCTCACCTTGCCGGAGAGCAGCACCACGCCGACGAGATTCGGGAACGCCATACCGAGAATCATCAGGTCGCCGAAGTCGAGCACGGCCTTCGCGGCGAACATCGCGCCGGCCCAGGTGAAGAGCAGGAACAGCAGCTTGTAGGCGAGCAGGGAGCGCACCCCGAACAGGTGCGCCCAGCACTGCTCGCCGTAATAGCTCCAGGAGATCATCGTGCTGTAGGCGAACAGGAAGGCGGTGAGCGAGAGCACGTACTCGAAGCCGGGGAACACGCTCGCGAACGCCCACGACGTCATCGCGATGCCGGCGCCCGCCTCGGGATGCGCGTAGGCGCCCGTCACCACCACCACGAGGCCGGTCATGTGGCACACCACCACCGTGTCGATGAACGGCTCGAGCAGCGCGACCAGGCCTTGGCGCACGGGCTCGGCGCTCGTCGCGGCGGAGTGCGCGATCGGCGCGGAGCCGCAGCCCGCCTCATTCGAGAAGCTCGCGCGGCGGAAGCCCGTGATCAGCACGCCCACGAATCCGCCGAACGCGGCGTCGGGCGAGAACGCGCCGCGCACGATCGTCGCGAACGCCGCGGGCAGCTCGGGAGCGTGCAGCGCGAGGATCGTGAAGCCGGCGATCAGGTAGATCCCGCACATCACCGGCACGAGCAGCGACGCGACCTCGCCGATGCGCTTGATGCCGCCGATGATCACGAGGCCGACGAGCAGCGCGAGCACGAATCCGAACGCCGCCGCACCGGCGCCGCTCGCGAACGCGGGCACCACGTTCGCGAACTGCGCGAACGACTGATTCGCCTGATACATGTTGCCGCCGCCGAAGCTGCCGCCGATGCACATCACGGCGAACACGACCGACAGCACGGCCCCGAGCCGAGGCCAGCCCAGCTCGGCGAGCCCCGTCTTCAGGTAGTGCATGCCGCCGCCGGAGACGTGCCCGTCGGCACGCTTCACCCGGTACATCTGCGCGAGCGTCACCTCGGCGAACTTCGAGGACATCCCGAGCGCGCCCGCGAGCACCATCCAGAACACGGCGCCCGGGCCGCCGAGGCCGACCGCGGTGGCGACGCCGGCGATGTTGCCGAGCCCGACCGTCGCGGAGAGCGCAGCAGAGAGCGCCTGGAACGGAGAGATCTCGCCCTCGTCCTCGGCGCGCGTGTAGAGGCCGCGCACGATTTCCGTGCCGTGCTTGAAGCCGCGCAGGTTCACGAAGCGGAAGCGCAGCGTGAAGAAGAGCGCAGCGAGGCCGAGCCAGCAGACGACGGCGGGGAGCTGGATCTCGCCCGGCTGGCCGTTGTCCCAGAACGCGAGGTCGAAGAAGAGCACCGCGGAGATGGAGTCGACGACGAGCGTCTGGAAGAGCGCGTCGAGCCCAGCGAGAAGCTCGCCCATTCGGCAACCCCCGGAGAACGCGCGGAAGTGCGCGTCCGATCAATGAAATCGACGAGGGGGTCGCGTAGGATTAGCGCCTCGCGCGCGCCCCCTGAAGAGCATTCGGCGCGCGGCCCGGAGGATTCGTGACCTCTCGCACGCTCTCGGAGCACGCCTCGAAGGAGCTGATCCGGGGCTACGGCGTGCCGGTCTCGCGCGAGGAGCTGGCGAGCGACGCGGCGGGTGCGGCGGCGGCTGCGCAGCGCATCGCCTTCCCTGTGGTCGTGAAGCTGTGTGGCGACGCGATCGCGCACAAGACCGAGCGCGACCTCGTGCGTCTCGGGCTCGCGAGCGCCGAAGCGGTGCGCGCAGCGGCGAGCGAGCTGCTCGCGAAGGCGCGGCCCGAGGACGGCGCGGTGCAGCTGCTCGTGGCCGAGATGGTGCGCGGCAAGCGCGAGCTGATCGCCGGCCTCGTGCGCGACCCGCAGTTCGGGCCGTGCGTGCTGCTCGGCCTGGGCGGCATCGCGGCCGAGGCGCTCTCCGACGTGGTGTTCGCCGCCGCGCCGCTCACGCGCGCCGAGGCGAAGGGGCTCGTCACGAAGCTGCGCAGCGCGGCGCTCTACACCAAGCCGTGGCGCGGCGAGCCCGCGCTCGATCTCGAGGCCCTCGCCGACGTGCTCGTCGGCCTCGGCAAGCTCGGCGCCGAGCGCGCCGACATCGCCAGCGTCGATCTGAACCCGGTGCTGATCGCGAATGGGAAGCCGGTGGCGGTGGACGCGCTGGTCGAGCTGGCCGAACCGGCAAAAGCGGAGCCGCAAGCCGGCCAGCGCCCGGCGCGCAGCGAGCCGGAGGCGAGCGAAGCGATACGAAGCCGGTTCGCGCGCCTCTTCAATCCGCGCGGCGTCGTAGTCGCCGGCGTCTCGTCGCACCCCGGCAAGTTCGGCTTCGTCGCGTATCACAACTTGCTGCGCTTCGGATACGACGGGCAGCTCTTCCCGGTGAACCGCGAAGGCGTGGACGTGCTCGGGCAGCCGACGCTGAGCGACATCTCTCAGGTGCCCGAGGACGCGGCGGATCTCGTGTTCGTGTGCACGCCGGCGCAGACCAACGCCGACTTGTTGCGGGCGTGCCGCAAGCGCGGCGTGCGCGCCGCGTTCATCGCGAGCGCGGGCTACGGCGAGGCGGGCGATGAGGGCAAGCGAGCCGAGGCCGACCTCGTGAAGCTCGCGAACGACCTCGGCATGGTCGTGGCGGGCCCGAACGGGCAGGGCGTGATCTCGACCGAGGTCTCGATGTGCGCGCAGATCGTCGCGCCGTATCCGCCGCGCGGGCACATCAGCGTCGCGAGCCAGAGCGGCAACCTCGTGTCGAGCTTCCTCAACTACGCGGTCGAGACGGGCGTCGGCATCTCGAAGGCGATCAGCGCGGGCAACTCCGCGCAGACCACGCTCGCCGACTACATCGAGTACTACGGCGTCGACCCCGACACGGCGGTGGTGCTCGCCTACCTCGAGAACGTGGGCGACGGCCGCCGCTTCGCCGACGTGCTGCGCGCGACCTCGAAGCGCAAGCCGGTCGTCTTGGTGAAAGGCGGCGCCGCGGCGGAGGGCCAGCGCGCGGCTGCGAGCCACACGGGAGCGCTCGCGAGTGACGACCGCGTATTCGACGGCGTCGCGAGGCAAAACGGCGTGATCCGCGCGCCGAGCGTCGAGCACGCATTCGAGTGGGCCGCGTCGTTCGCGACGCAGCCGCTGCCGCGCGGCCGGCGCACGATCGTGTTCACCACCGCCGGCGGCTGGGGTGTGCTCGCCGCCGACGCCTGCGCGCAGGCGGGGCTCACGCTGATGCCGCTGCCCGACGACCTGAGAGCGAAGATCGACACCGTGGTGCCGCCGCGCTGGAGCCGTAACAACCCGATCGACCTCGCCGGCGGCGAGACGCGCGACACCGTGGCGCAGGTGATGGACTGGATCGTCGCGCATCCCGACGTCGACGCCATGATCCACCTCGGCATCGGCATCCAGGCCGGCCAGGCCCACGCCTTCAAGTCGGGCAAGTACTACCCGGGCCACGGCATCGACCGCATCGTCGACTACCACGTGCGCCAGGACCGCCGCTACGCGACGGTGGCACGCGAAGTGAGCGAGAAGCACGGCAAGCCGGTGCTCACTTGCACCGAGCTCGTGAATACCGACCGCCACTACGGCAACAGCGGCCCGGTCGGCGTGAAGGAGGAGGGCCGCGTCTGCTACCCGAGCGCGCACCGCGCGATCGCCGCGCTCGCTGCGATGTGCGAGTACGCGGACTGGCGGCGCGCCCAGGGCTGACGCGACGCTCGCGGTCCCACACCGTCTTCCGAAGTTCAATGGCCGCACTTCACACTCAACGGAGCATCAGATGATCCTCTTCGAACACCCCCTGTCCCCTTATGCCCAGAAGAACAAGATCGCGCTGCGCGAGAAGAACGTGCCGTTCGATCTGAAGCTGCCGATGGGGATCGGCGCGGGCTCGGGCTACGGCGTCGACTTCACGAGCGCGTCGCCGCGCGGCGAGGTGCCGGCGCTGGTGGACGGCGACGTGCGCATCTTCGATTCCACGATCATCGGCGAATACATCGAGGACAAGTGGCCGACGCCGCCGCTGCTTCCGCGCGACGCCGCCGGCCGCGCCCGCGCGCGCATGATCGAAGACGCGATGGACACGCACTACGAGGCGATCAACTGGGGCCTCGGCGAGATCCGCTTCATGGGCCGCGCGAAGGGCGATCTCGCGGCGAAGATCGAAGCCAAGGCCGCCCAACAAGTCGGTGCCTGGCATCGCTGGCTCGAGAAGCAGCTCGGCGGAGCGGAGTGGTTCGGCGGCACGTCGTTCGGCTGGGCCGATCTCTCGGTGATCCCGTACATCAACGGCTCGGCTGGCTTCGGTCTGACGCCGCCAGCGGGCTCGCGCCTCGCGGACTGGGCAAAGCGCGCGAACGCGCGGCCCTCCGTCGCGCAGACCGCAGCGGAGGCGGTCGCTTCCATCGCGGGCATGGGGACGGTCGGCGACCTGATCGAGAAGGGCCTCTTCAAGCGCGAATACCGCGATCACCGGCTCGAGTGGATGATCAAGACCGGCGGGCTGCAGGTCGTGCTCGACGGGATTGCGAAGGACAACATCCGCTTCTCGCCCGAGTTCGAGTGAGGCGACGCCGCCGCCGACGGAGCGCCGCTCAGCCCTTGCGCTTGCTCGGTATCTCCGCGCCGAGTAGCGGCATGCCGTCCTTTGCGCCCGCGCCGATCAGGCCCGTCTCGCTGTAGACGCGCAGCTTGTCGCGCGTGTCGATGATGTCGAGGTTCCGCATCGTCAGCTGGCCGATGCGATCCTCGGGCGTGAAGAACGCCTCGCCCTTCTCCATCGTGAGCCGCTCCGGCTTGTACGTGAGGTTCGGGCTCGTCGTGTCGAGCAGCGAGTAGTCGTTGCCACGCCGCAGCTCGAGCGTCACCTCGCCCGTGATCGCGCGCGCGACCCAGCGCTGCGCCGTTTCGCGCAGCATCATCGCCTGCGGGTCGAACCAGCGGCCGTGGTAGAGCAGCTTGCCGAGGCGGCGCCCGTTCGTGCGGTACTGCTCGATCGTGTCCTCGTTGTGAATGCCCGTGACGAGGCGCTCGTAGGTGATGTGCAGCAGCGCCATGCCGGGCGCCTCGTAGATGCCGCGGCTCTTCGCCTCGATGATGCGGTTCTCGATCTGGTCGCACATGCCGAGGCCGTGGCGACCGCCGACGACGTTGGCTTCGAGGAAGAGCGCGAGCGCATCGCCGAACGTCTGCCCGTTGATTGCGACGGGCTGGCCTTCCTCGAACCGCACGCTCACGGTCTCCGGCTTGACCGCCACGTCCGCTCGCCAGAACGCGCTGCCCATGATCGGCTGGACGATCGCGATGCCCTTGTCGAGGAACTCGAGGTCCTTCGCCTCGTGCGTAGCGCCTAACAGGTTGGAGTCGGTCGAGTACGCCTTCTCGACGCTCATCTTGTAGTCGAAGCCGTTCGCGATCAGGTACTCCGACATCTCCTTGCGTCCGCCGAGCTCGTCGATGAAGCGCTGATCGAGCCACGGCTTGTAGATGCGCAGGTTTGGGTTCGCGAGCAGGCCGTAGCGATAGAAGCGCTCGATGTCGTTGCCCTTGAAGGTGCTGCCGTCGCCCCAGACGTTGACGTCGTCCTCCTTCATCGCGACGACGAGCATGGTGCCTGTCACGGCTCGGCCGAGCGGCGTGGTGTTGAAGTACGTCGCGCCGCCGGTGGAGATGTGGAACGCACCGCTCTGGATGGCCGCAATGCCTTCCGCCACGAGCTGCGGGCGGCACTCGACCAGCCGCGCTCTCTCCGCGCCGTAGGCGAGCGCCTTCTTCGGGATGTCGTCGTAGTCCTGCTCGTCGGGCTGGCCGAGGTTCGCGGTGTAGGCGTAGGGGACCGCGCCCTTCGCGCGCATCCAGTGCAGCGCCGCGCTGGTGTCGAGGCCGCCCGAGAACGCGAGGCCGACTCGCTCACCGATCGGAAGTGCCTTGAGAATGTTGCCCACCGATGCTCCTAGCGGAGAGCGATGATACGAACCTTCGCGAGGGTCGCTGCTCTCGCCGCGCCGGCGTCTACGGCGTCCTCTCGTCGGCGGCTGCCTCGAATCGCACGGATGCTGCGTCGACCACGCTGGCCGTGCGCCCAGGAGCCGCTTGCCAGGTCCAGTACATGTTCGTGTGAGCGATCACCTTGCCCGCAGGCGGCAGGCCGTAGGCGGAGAGGTCCTCGGTGGTGTGCGCATCGCCGACCAGCACGGTGTCGTAGCCGCGCACGAATGCGCCGTGCAGCGTCGCGCGAATGCAGGCGTCGGTCTGTGCGCCCGCGACGACGAGTCGCCCGATGCGCCCACGCGCCAGCTCGGCCTCGAGCGTGGTGGCCTCGAAGGAGTCGCCGTATTTCTTGTGCACCAGCGGCTCCGACGCTTCGCGCTGCAGCTCGGCGACGTACTGCCAGCCGGCGCTGTTCTCGGGGAGCTCGTCGGAGGAATGCTGCACCCAAATCACCGGCACGCGCTCGGCGCGGGCTTTGGCGACGAGGCGGTCGATGTTCGCGACGACCTCGTCGCGCCGGTGCGCCTTCGCGACCACGGCGTTCTGCACGTCGACGATCAACAGCGCGGTGTGGGGGCGATCTCGCAGCGTGGACATCGCGATCTCCTGGCGGTGCAATCGAAGGCTCGCGCGCGCCACGATAGGATGGGCCGTGCACTCGAGCTTCGAACTACCACATCGAGGAGGAACGCCGTGTTCAGTCACATCATGGTCGGTGCGAACGACATCGCCGCATCCAAGAAGTTCTACGACGCCGTGCTCGGCGCGATCGGCGTGCCGCCGGGCACCGTCGACGACAAGGGACGCGTCTTCTACGTGACGAAGACGGGCGTGTTCGCGGTCACCAAGCCGATCGATGGCGCCAAGGCGGTGGGCGCGAACGGCGGCACCATCGGCTTCGCCGTGGACTCGCCGGAGAAGGGCTCCGCCTGGCACGCCGCCGGCATCGCCAACGGCGGCACCACCTGCGAAGACCCGCCCGGCGTCCGCACCGGCCCGCGCGGCGCGACCTACCTCGCCTACCTGCGCGACCCCGCCGGCAACAAAATCTGCGCGCTGCACCGCATCAAGAGCTAGCGCCAGCGAACACGCGCAGCGTGAAATCAGCGGGCCTCAACGGCCCGCTGATTTCACTACTCCCCACGTGCGCAGTGGCCTCGGCGCGCACGCCTCGTGCGTCGCCGCACGCGGGGGAGGCCGGGGCGCGGAGCCGGAATCAAGCGCAGCTCGGCCCGATCACACCAGCACGCAACACCCGCGCGCAACGACCCGTCTCGATCTCCCGGTGCGCCCGCCAAGAGGGCCGCCAGCGAGCCATCCGGCGCAGCGCCCCGGCCTCCCCCGCGTGCGAGCACCCCACCACGCAAAAGCCCCCGCGTACCAAGCAGTACGCGGGGGCTTAGATCCGAACGAGACGCTTACTTCTTGGCAGGCGCTTCCCACCCAAGAATCGCCTTCGTCTCGAGGAACTCCTCCAGCCCCTCGACACCCCACTCGCGCCCGTTGCCCGACTGCTTGTAGCCGCCGAACGGCGAGTTCATGTCCATCTGCGCGCCGTTCAGGTGCACGTTGCCCGTGCGCAGCCGCGAGGCCACGCGCCGCGCGCGCTCGAGGCTGCCCGACTGCACGTAGCCGGAGAGGCCGTAGACGGTGTCGTTCGCGATGCGGATCGCGTCCTCTTCGTCCTTGTACGGCAGGATCGAGAGCACCGGCCCGAAGATCTCGTCGCGCGCGATCGTCATGTCGTTGCGCACACCGCCGAACACGGTCGGCTTCACGTAACAACCCTTGGTGAGTCCGTCGGGCCGGCCCGTGCCGCCCGCGACGAGCTTCGCGCCCTCGTCGATGCCCTTCTGGATCAGGCCCTGGATCTTCTTGTACTGCATCTCGCTCGCGACCGGCCCGATCACCGTGCCCTCCGCGAACGGATCGCCCACCTTGATCGTGGCGGCGGTCTCCGCCGCGACTCGGCACGCCTCGTCGTGCCGGCTCGCCGGCACCAGCATGCGCGTCGGCGCGTTGCACGATTGCCCGCTGTTCATGAAGCACGCGCGCACGCCCGCTGCGACCGAGGCCGCGATGTCGGCGTCGTCGAGCAGGATGTTCGCGGACTTGCCGCCGAGCTCCTGCGACACGCGCTTCACGGTGTTGGCGGCGTTCTTCGCCACCGAGATGCCGGCTCGCGTCGAGCCCGTGAACGACACCATGTCGACGCCGGGATGCGACGACAGCGCCTCGCCCACCGTCGGCCCGTCGCCGTTCACGAGGTTGAACACGCCCGGCGGAACGCCGGCGTCGTTCAGGATCTCGGCGAAGATGATCGCGTTGAGGGGCGCGATCTCCGTCGGCTTCAGCACGATCGTGCAGCCCGCGGCGAGCGCCGGAGCGACCTTGCACGCGATCTGATTGATCGGCCAATTCCAGGGCGTGATCATCGCGACGACGCCGACCGGCTCCTTCGCGATCAGCGACGTGCCGCGCGTCTCCTCGAACTCGAACTTCTCGAGCAGCGCGATCGCGGTGGCGAAGTGGCCGAGCCCCGTCGCCGCCTGCGCCGCCTTCGACAGCCAGATCGGCGCGCCCATTTCCTTGGAGATCGTGGTCGCGAGCTCGTCGTACCGCTTCTGGTAGGACGCGACGATGCGCTTCAGCAGGTCGAGGCGCTCTTCGCGCGTCGTGCGCGAATAGGTCTCGAACGCGCGGCGCGCGGCGCCGACCGCGAGATCCACGTCCTTCTGCCCGCCGAGCGCGATCTGCGCGATCGGCTCGTCGGTGGCGGGGTTCATCACGTCGAGCAGCTTCGGCTCGGCCGAGTCGACCCAGCGGCCGTCGATGTAGTGCTGGAGAAACTTCTGCATGGAGGGTCCTCGCGTGCGGCTCGAGGCCGCGTTGTTCCGTCACGAACATACCGCAGGCAGCGCGCATGCCGGCAGGCGGGCTCGCGGGCGGACGGCTCAGAGCAGCTCGACCGCATCTCCGACGCGCACGGCGCCCGCGCTCGCGATCTTCGCGTAGGCGCCGACGTTCTGGTCGGCTTCCTTCACGACGGTGCGCATCAGTCCGGTGTCTTGCGGAATCGCTCCGAAGCCGTGGGTGATCATCACGCAGCGCGGGCAGGGCGCGAGCACGTCGAGCGTCGCGCCGCCGATGCGAAGCTGCTTGCCGGTCCAGGCGTTCTCGGGAAATCCCTCGCTCTCGCTCGCGATCACGAGGTTCGGGCGGAAGCGCCGCACGTCGATCACCGAGCTCGGTGCCAGCGCGCGCAGCTTGCGCAGGGTCGCATCCGTCAGCATGAGCAGCGGGTACGCATCGAAGTAGGTGCCCGGCGGCGACTCGTACTGCATCAGCTCGGGCGGGAACTGCGTGAAGTCCGGTAGGGGCTCGTCCTTCGTGCGCCCGAACATCGCCCGCAGCTCGGTGATCGCGTCGGGATGATCCGGAGCGCCGCGGCGATAGTGCTCGAGCGCACTCGCCGGCAGCAGCGGCCAGAGCGAGATCTTGCGCGAGACCGCGGCGCTCACGCGCTCCGCGGCGCCCGCATCGCTCGCGCGCACCACGCCGCCGTCCGGCAGCGTGATCTCGGGCGCGGGCGCGGGGCCGGTCGCCGGCGGCTCGCTCGCGTAGCGCGCCTTGCACTGCATCAGCTGCGGGATCTTCTTCGCGCCGCGGATTCCGCCGCGCTCCTCGTCGCGCACCGCCCAGGCCCGGTCGCCGGGGATGCCGTTCATCCCGAGCGCGGCGCGCTCGATGCGCTCGCCCTCCATCGACTTCACCGGGTGGCGCCAGATCTCTGCGATGCGGCCGACGATCACGGGAGCTCCTTCGCGCGGGTCGTGAGACAATCGCACATCGAAACGCGGCGCCGAACTCGCCGCTCGCTCGGCGCGTAGCGCCGGGCCGCACCCGACCGGAAGAGAGAACCTCGCGTGAACCCTTGGCGCATTCCGACCCTGCTCCTGGCCGTGCTCGTCATCCCCGGGATGGTCATCGGCTTCCGGCTGCTCGGTCGTCCCGGCGGCAACGAGGCGGCATTCGTCGTCGAGATCGCCGCGTTCGCGCTCTCCGCCCTAATGATGTGGCTCGCGCGCGCCAAGCAGAACCTCTCCTGGGCGGAGCTGGGCCTCGCGCGCCCGAAGCTGCTGCCGACCGCGGGGCTCACCGGCCTCGGCCTCGTCGCGGTGGCAGCGGGCCTCGCCGCGTGCCTCGGCGCGTTTCATTTGCTGGGTCTCTCGTACGGCGAGGGCGACGGCGTGGAGCGCCCGATGTGGCTGCTCACCGCGATGATCGTGCGCGCGGGAGTCGTGGAGGAACTCACGTTCCGCAGCATCGCGATCGACCACACCGCATCGCTCACGGGCAGCAAGACGCTCGGCTGGCTGCTGCCCATGCTGCTCTTCGGCCTGCTCCACTTCTCGCAAGGCCTCACCGGCATCATCATCGCGACCGTCACCGGCGGCATCATCACCGCGCTCTATCTGTGGAAGCGCAACCTGTGGGCGAACTTCGCGATCCACTTCATCGTGGACTTCGTGCCGAACATCCTGCTGCCGCTGCTCGGCGTCGGGGAGTAGCGCGGCCTCGCGCGCCCGGCGCGTCGTAGCCGAGCCCACGCGATCGGGCGTAGGATGCTCGAATGCCCTCCGCACTCGGTCATCTCCGCATCTGCGACTTCACCGGCCAGCTCGCCGGCGCCGGCGCCACGAAGTGGCTCGCCGCCTTCGGCGCGGAAGTGATCCGCATCGAGGACCCCGTCACGCACGGCCTGTGGGACATCCTGCGCCCGATGCCGCCGTTCGTGGACGAGCGCCGCGGTCCGGACTTCGGCGGCGGTTTCAATAATCACAACGTCGAGAAGCTCGGCATCACGCTCAACCTGCGCACCGAGAGAGCGCGCGAGATCCTCGCGGAGATCGTGAAGCGCTCAGACGTCGTGAGCGAGAACTTCGCGAAGGGCGTGCTCGAGCGCTGGGGCTTCGGCTACGAGCACCTGAAGCAGCTGAAGCCGGACATCATCTACGTCTCCAACTGCGGATTTGGCCATCGAGGGCCGTACTCGGACTTCAAGACCTGGGGCCCGATCGTGCAGGCGATGTCGGGCCTCACGTTCCTGTCCGCGCTGCCGGATCAAGAGCCCGCAGGCTGGGGCTATTCGTACATGGACCACACCGGCGGCATGTACATGGCGATGGCGATCCTGCTCGCGCTCCTGCACCGCCAGCGCACCGGCGAAGGGCAGTGGGTCGACATGGCGTGCACCGACGCGGGGCTCTCGCTCACGGGCACGGCGCTGCTCGACTACACCGTCAACGGCCGCCCGTCCCGGCGGCCGGGCTCGCCCGACAGTAATCACTCGAGCAGCCCAGCGATGGCGCCGCACGGCATCTATCCGTGCCGCGGCGATGACGAGTGGATCAGCATCGCGTGCCGCAGCGACGGCGACTGGCGCGCACTCGCCACAAAGATCGGCTCGGAGTGGACCCGCGACGCGCGCTTCGCGTCGCTCGCAGCCCGCCTCGCGGCACAGGACGCGCTCGACGCGCAGCTCGCGAGCTGGACGCGCGACCAGGAGAAGTTCGCGCTCGCGCGCGCGCTGCAGGCCGCGGGCGTGCCGGCGGCCGCCGTCGCGAAGCCCGAGGAGCGCATCGATCACGACGAGAGCACCGCGGCATTCGGGCTCTGGCCGGCGGTGCAGCACACGAAGATGGGAAGCGTGCGGGTGGACGGCCTGCCCGTTCGTCTCTCGAAGACAAACTGGAAGATCGAGCGGGGCTCGCCTTGCCTCGGCGAGCACACGGAGCTCGTGCTCGGGCGGCTGCTCGGGATGTCTCCCGATGACGTCGCGAAGCTGCGCGCGGAGGGCGTCGTATGAGCTCCCCGACGGCGTCGAGCCCCGCGCAGGGAGCGCTTCACGGCATCCGCGTGATCGAGCTGGCGAACGAGAAGTGCGCGTGGGCGGGCAAGCTGCTCGCCGACATGGGCGCCGACGTGATCCTGGTCGATCGCCCGG
>DATBRS010000044.1:0-8089 GCA_036560185.1 Myxococcota bacterium | reverse complement strand
CGGGTTTGGGGGGAGCTGGCGTCGACGGGGGGGATGCTCGGGGGGCTGGCGGGTTTGTTCTGGGTTGCGCGGCGGCGCGGGCTCTCGGGCGGGGAGATCGCTCGATTTTTCGACGTCGTGATGTTCGCGCTGCCGATCACGCTCGCGGTGGGGCGGCTCGGGTGTGCGCTGCAGCATGATCATCTCGGCGTCGCGTCGACGAGCTGGTTTGCGGTGAGCTTCCCGGCCGGCGCGCCTTGGAACGGGCCGCGCTTCGATCTCGGGCTGCTCGAGGCGCTGCTGTCGGCCGCGATCGCGCTGGTGTTCGTCGCGCTCGATCGCGCGAGCGCGCAGCGGCTGCGCGCTCCAGGATTCTTCTTCGCGCTGTTCTTTGCGCTCTACGGCCCGGGGCGCTTCGCGCTCGATTTCCTGCGCGTCGGCGAAGCGCGCTACGTGGGGCTCACGCCGGCGCAGTGGCTGATGGCGGGCGCGGCGCTCGCGGCGCTGGCGTGGCTCGCGCGCGCGCGGCGGGCTCAAGCTCCGGCGGAGGCTGCGCGCTGAACGCGCACGGCCAACGCGAAGGCGGCCGCACCTAACAATCCGCCCGCGGCCAGGTCGACCGCCCAGTGCTGCTTGCTCGCGAGCGCGCCGTACGCGATCGCGGCGCCCCAGCCGAGCGACGCCGCGTCCCACAGCGCGCGCCGCGCGGGCTCTAGGCCAGCGCCGCACACGCGCCGCGCGTGCAGCAGGCAGAGCACGGTGAGCCCCGCGTGCAGCGAAGGGAACGCGTTGCGCGGTGTATCGACCGCGATCAGCCAGCCGAGCTCCGCGGCGGCGCTCGCCTCGGGCGGGCGCGGCCCCGCGCTCGGGAAGAGCGCGAAGGCGAGAAAGCTGGGCGTGCACAGCCAGACGAGACCGCGCGCGAATGCCGCCACCTCGTCGCGCGTGGTCGAGAGCAGCGCGGACAGCGGCACGAGCGCGAAGAGCGACGCATACGCCCACACCCAGGCGGGCGCGAAGGCGATCGCGGCATCGAGGGCCGTCGCCGGCAGGGTCGCAGGCGCGCCGAGCGCGAGGCGCTGCAGCGTGAAGTAGGGGACGCAGATCCCCACTGTGAGACCCGCGAAGAGCCGCAGCTTCGCCCCCAGCTGGGCGCCGAGCCGCGCACGCAAGCCGATCTCGGGGGCAACTCCCACGCTCTCCCACTCCGGCGCTCTCGCGCCTCGCGCGGCGCCCGCTCGCGCCCGGCTCCGCCCTCCACTGTGTCGCACACGCGCGCACGCCGCGCGGCGAATTTCGCTGCCGCCGCGCTCGCTTGCGGCCCGCGACCAGGTCCGCGAACTTGCGCCGCTGCGCCGCCTCCTCCCCCGGACGGCGCGGCCGCGCGGCTCCCGCGCAGCAGGTGTGACCGGAACTCTCCATGGCCCAACCGCAAACCGACTGGCTCGAGCGCATTCGCGAGATCGAAGCGCGCGTCGGCGCCCTCGAGCTGCGGCTCTCCGATCCCGCCACGGCGCAGAAGCAGGGCGAGCTCGCGAAAGTCGGCAAGGAGCTGTCGGAGCTGCGGCCGGTGCTCGCCGCGGGCGAGCAGTACCGCAAGACGCTGCGGGCGATCGCGGACAATCAGGAGATGGCGCGCGACGCTGATCCCGAGCTCTCGGCGCTGGCTCAGGCGGAGCTGCCGGAGCTCGAGGTGAAACGGGACGCGCTGCTGCAGGAGATTCGCCGCCTGCTCATTCCGAAGGATCCGACCGACGAGCGCGACGCGATCCTCGAGATTCGCGCCGGCACCGGCGGCGAAGAGGCGGCGCTGTTCGCGGCCGACCTGTTCCGCATGTACACGCGCTACGCCGAGGGACGGCGCTGGAAGATCGAGCCGCTCTCGATGTCCGAGACCGGTTCCGGCGGCTTCAAGGAGCTGATCGTCGGCATCTCGGGCAAGGACGTGTTCGGGCGGCTCAAGCACGAGCGCGGCGTGCATCGCGTGCAGCGCGTGCCCGCGACCGAGGGCGCCGGGCGCATCCACACCTCGACGGTGACGGTGGCGGTGCTGCCGGAAGCGGAAGAGGTCGACATCACGATCAACCCCGCGGACCTGCGCATCGACGTGTTCCGCGCGGGCGGCCCGGGCGGGCAATCCGTGAACACGACCGACTCGGCGGTGCGCGTCACGCACATCCCGACCGGGGTCGTCGTGCAGTGCCAGGACGAGAAGAGCCAGCACAAGAACAAGGCGAAGGCGCTGAAGGTGCTGCGCTCAAGGCTACTCGAGGCGGAGCTCGAGCGGCAGGCGAACGAGCGCGCGACCGAGCGGCGCTCGCAGGTCGGCACCGGCGACCGCAGCGAGAAGATCCGCACCTACAACTACCCGCAGAATCGCGTCACGGATCACCGCGCGGGCATCACGCTGCATCAGCTCGACCGCGTGATGGAAGGCGCGGTCGACGAGCTGCTCGAGGGCGTCGCGAGCTTCATGATCGGCGAGCGCGAGAAGGCGCTCGCGAGTGAGGGGCGCGCCGCGTGAGCGAAAAGAGCTGGAGCGTGATCGAGCTGCTGAAGTGGACCACGGACTACTTCCGCGCCAAGGGCATCGAGAGCGCGCGGCTGGACGCGGAGATCCTGCTCGCGTTCGCGCTCGGCGCCGACCGGCTGCGGCTCTACCTCGATTTCGAGAAGCCGATCCAGCCCGAGGAGCGCGTGCGCTTCCGCGAGCTCGTGAAGCGGCGCGCCGACGAGCGCGTTCCGGTCGCTTACCTCACGGGCGTGCGCGAGTTCTGGTCGCTGCCGCTGGCGGTGACGCCCGACGTGCTCGTGCCGCGGCCGGAGACCGAGACGCTGGTCGAGGCGGTGCTCGCCGAGCTGCCCGACGTCGAGGCGGAGCTGACCGTGTTCGACCTCGGCACCGGCTCGGGCGCGATTGCGCTCGCGCTCGCGAAGGAGCGCCCGAAGCTGCGCATCGTCGCGGGCGACATCTCCGCCGCCGCGCTCGCGGTCGCCGAGCGCAACGCCGAGACCCACGGCCTCGCGGACCGGGTGCGCTTCGTCGAAGGCGACGGCTTCGCCCCCGTGCTGGGGCAGCGCTTCGACATGATCGTCTCGAATCCGCCCTACGTGGCGGAGGCCGACGCGAGCACGCTCGCGCCGGAGCTCGCGCACGAGCCGCGCGCCGCGCTGTTCGCGGGCCCGGACGGCGCGGCGCTGCTGCGCCGCATCGCGCACGAGGCGCCGCTCTTCCTGAAGCCGGGCGGACTGCTGGCTTTCGAGCTAGCTCCCGCGCAAGCGGATGAAATGACACAATGCCTGTCGCGCTGCGGCTTCGAGGGGCCAAGGCTGCATCGCGATCTCGGGGGGCGGCCGCGCGTGATCATCGCGCGCAGCCGAGGAACAGGAGAGAGCTGATGGCCAAGTCCACCGCGCCGAAGGGCGCCATCGCGTTTCTGCAAGCCGGCGAGCCCGGCTTCGAGCGCGCGTTCGAGAAGCTGTGCACGCGCCGCGCGGCCCAGGAAGAATCGGTCGAGAAGATCGTGCGCAAGATCGTCGCCGACGTGCGCGAGAACGGCGACGCAGAGCTGTTCGCGCTCACCAAGAAGCTCGACGGCGCGGATCTCACCAAGCTCGAGGTCACGAAGAAAGAGTGGGACGCCGCGTGCGATCGTGTGCCGCCGGCGGATCGCGCCGCGCTCGGCAAGAGCGCGATGCGCGTGCGCGAGTTCCATCGCAAGCGCATCCCGTCGAGCTGGGAGATGCGCGAAGAGGGCGGCGCCCTAATGGGCCACAAAGTTCGCCCGCTCGAGCGCGTGGGCATCTACGTGCCCGGCGGCAAGGCGAGCTACCCGTCGACGGTGATCATGAACGCGGTGCCGGCCTCGGTGGTCGAGGTGCCCGAGATCATCATGGTCACGCCGCCGGGCAAGAACGGCGAGATTCGCGACGAGGTGCTGATGGCGGCGCGCGTCGCGGGCGTGCACCGCGTCTTCCGCCTCGGCGGCGCGCAGGCGATCGCAGCGCTCGCCTACGGCACCCACAGCGTGCCGCGCGTCGACAAGATCACGGGCCCCGGTAACGCCTACGTGCAGCACGCGAAGAAGCTCGTGTTCGGCGACGTCGCGATCGACAGCGAGGCCGGCGCGACCGAGGTGGTCGTGATCGCCGACAAGAGCGCGACGCCGGCGTGGGTCGCCGCCGACCTGCTCTCGCAGGCCGAGCACGAGGAAGGCGCGAGCGCGATCCTGATCACTCCGCTGAAGACGCTGGCGCAGAAGGTGAAGGAGCAGATCGACAAGCAGCTGAAGGAGCTCGCGCGCGAGAAGATCGCGCGCGCCGCGCTGGCGAACGGCGCGATCGTGGTGGCGAAGGACATGGATCACGCCTTCGAGCTGGCGAATCGTTACGCGCCCGAACACTTGGTGATCGCGACCGACGACGCGGAGCTGCTGATCAAGAAGGTGAAGAACGCGGGCACCGTATTCCTCGGCCACTACACGCCGGTGGCGGTGGGCGACTACCTCGCCGGCCCGAACCACGTGCTCCCGACCGGAGGCACCGCGCGCTTCTTCTCGCCGCTCGGCGTCGACGATTTCCTGAAGCGCACCGCGTTCGTGCGCTTCGAGCCGCCCAAGCTGCGCGAGCTCGGCGCCGACGTGATCCGGCTCGCGAACCTCGAAGGCTTCGGCGGGCACGGCAACTCGATCGAGCTGCGCCTCGCGAAGATCCGCAAGGCGCGCCGCGAGCGCGAGGCCGCGCGGGAAGCCGAGACCGAGGCGGAGATGGATTGGTAGAGGCAGCGCTCAGGGAAGCGGGCACGAGAGTCGAAACGGGAATGCGATGACGACGGAAACGGCAGCCAGACGCGCGAGGATCGAGCGCAAGACGCGCGAGACGGAGATCCGCGTCGACTTCGCGATCGATGGCACGGGCGCCTACGACGTCACGACCGGCATCCCGTTCTTCGACCACATGCTCGAATCCTTCGCGAAGCACGGCCTCTTCGACCTCACGCTGCACGCCCAGGGCGACCTCCACGTGGACTTGCACCACACCGTCGAGGACGTCGGCATCGTGCTCGGCCAGGCGCTGCGCAAAGCGCTCGGCGACGCGCGCGGCATCCGTCGCTACGGGCAACAGACGCTGCCGATGGCCGAGGCGCGCGCCGACGTCGCGGTGGACGTCTCGAACCGCCCGTTCCTCGTGTACCGCGTCGCGCTCGCGAACGACCGCGTCGGCAACTTCGACGTCTCGCTGGTCGAGGACTTCCTCTACGCCTTCGCGCAGAACGCGGGCCTCGATCTGCACGTCGAGCTCCGTTACGGCATGAGCCCGCACCACGGCGTCGAGGCGATCTTCAAGGGCCTCGCACGCGCGCTGCGCGTCGCGTGCGAGATCGATCCGCGCGCGCTGGGTGCGGTGCCGAGCGTGAAGGGCGCGCTGTAGGGCGCGCGTCGTCATCGCGCAACGCGCGGTCCAAGCGCTGGTGTTAGGTTCCGCTGCCGCACCGCCATTCGCGAGCTGAGCGCTCGCGGCGCCGCAGGATCAGCAAGCCCCCGCTACTGAGCAGCAGGGCCGCCGTCCCGGGCTCAGGCAGCTCGACGACACCGAAGACGCTGTAGCTACTGCCCGAATCGTTTGCGTCGAACCACTGCGCTGCGGTGGGACTCTGTGACGGGGGAACGATCGCGACGTAGGGCTCCGCGCCAAAACCGTTTGGATCGCCCGGCCACCAGTTCCGGAACGAAGATGTCGAGCCGGACGCCCAGATGTGTTCCGAGCCGTTCCAGAAGAGGCCGGTCCAGAGCGTGCGATCGACGCCACCGAAGTTCGCATAGGTGTCGAACACGAACTGGTTCTCGACCAGATCCTCGATTGTCACGAGATGACCACCAAGCGCGATCGCGTCGGCCTCGCTCTCTGTCCATCCCGCGCTCGTGAGCAGCACGTAGTCGTGCCCGCCGAAGCTGCTCTGAGAGCCCGCGACGACGGTGCTCGCAGCGGCGGCAGACGCGCTTCCGAGCGCAAGCGCCAGCACGACCCGAAGGACGTCTGCGCGCGCCTCGCGGGCGAGCTTGGGCATCGCTGTGTCTCCTCCTGTCGGGGGTGGCTCGAATTCGTGACTGGTGGCGGAATGCGAGCCGCCCGGGGTCGGTAATGTGTCCTCCTCATGTCCGCCTCCTCCCCCCGCATCGCCGTCGTCGACTACGGCGCCGGCAACATCCGCAGCGTCGCGAAGGCGCTGGAGCGCTCGGCGCTGGCGGTGGAGGTGACGTCGGACGCGGCGGCGCTGGCGCACTTCGATGCGCTCGTGGTGCCCGGCGTGGGGGCCTTCGCAGACGCGATGGCGAGCCTGCGCGCGAAGGGGATCGGCGACGCGCTGACGGAAGCGATCGCGGGCGGGAAGCCGTACCTCGGGCTGTGCCTCGGGCTGCAGGTGCTGTTCGAATCGAGCGACGAGCACGGCACGACGCCCGGCCTCGGCGTGCTGCCCGGCCGCGTCGCGCGCTTTCCCGCGAATCAAGCGCTGCACGTGCCGCACATCGGCTGGAACCAAGTGCGCTGGGCCGGCGCGCACCCGATCGCGGCGCAGCTGCCGCGCGAGGACGCGTTCTACTTCGTGCACTCGTATCGCGTGGTCGACGCGGCGCCGAGCGACGTCGCGGGAGCGACCGATTACGGCGGCGAGTTCGTCAGTGCGGTCGCGCGCGATCACGTGTTCGCGGTGCAGTTCCATCCCGAGAAGAGCCAGAGCGCGGGCAAGCGTCTGCTCGACGCGTTCGCGGCGTGGCTGCGCGCGTGTTGAAGCTCGCGCTCACGCGCGTCCGCGCGCCGGCGGCCGCATTGTTCGCGCTGCTCGCGGTGGCGTGCACCGAGACGGTGGCGACGCAGCCGCGGCCGGCGCTCGCCGAGCTCGACGCACCGCTGCGCCGCATCGCGGTGATGCCATTCGCGGCGTCGCCGAGCTTGCTGCCGGAAGTGGATGGCCCGGCGCCGCGCGTCGCGGCGCAGCTCGTCTCGAAGTATCTCGCCGAGGCGCTCGCAGCCCGGGGCGTCGAGGTGATTGCGCCCGAGGACGTCGCGGCGACGTTGGCGGAGGCGGGCTCGTCGCAGAACGTCGCTGCCGTGCTCGCCGCGAAGCGCGGCGTCGACGCGATCGTGCGCGGCGACGTGACGCGCTGGGAGGAGCGCGCGGGCGAGGCCTACGGATCCTTCCGGCCCGCCGCGGTGGGCTTCCGCGTGGCGCTGCAGGCGGCGCCCAGCGGCCGCACGCTCTGGAGCGCCGAGTTCGACGAACGCCAGCAGCCGCTCGGCGACAACGTGCTGCGCGCGGGCAAATACCCGGGCGCGGGCACGCGCTGGCTCACCGCCGAGGAGCTCGCGCGCTGGGGCGCAGGAGAAACGATGCGCGCGCTGCCGCTCGGTCCGCAGGCGCCGAAGCCGTGAGCGCGTTCGAGCTGATCCCCGCGATCGATCTGTTAGGCGGAAAGTGCGTGCGGCTCACGCAGGGGCGCTACGACGCGGCCACGGAGTACGACGCCGATCCCGCCGCGGTGGCGGCGCGCTTCGCCGGCGCCCACGGCGTCCGGCGCCTGCACGTGATCGATCTCGATGGCGCGAAGCGCGGCGAGCCGGTCAACACGCACGCAGTGCGCGCAATTCTCGGCGCGGCGAAGGGCATCCCGCTCGAGCTCGGCGGCGGCATCCGCACGCTCGCTGCGATCGAGACCTGGCTCGGCCTCGGCGTCGAGCGCGCGATTCTCGGCACCGCGGCGCTGCGCGATCCAGCGCTCGTGCGCGAAGCCGCGCGCAAGTTCCCCGGCCGCATCGGCGTCGGCATCGACGCGCGCGAAGGCCGCGTCGCCGTGCAGGGATGGCTCGAGACGAGCGAGACCGACGCGCTCACGCTCGCGCGCCGCTTCGAGGACGCGGGCGTCGCCGCGATCGTCTACACCGACATCGCCCGCGACGGCACCGGCGCGGGGCTGAACCTCGGCGAGACGGTCGCGCTCGCGCGCGCGGTCTCGATCCCGGTGATCGCCTCCGGCGGCGTCGGCTCGCTCGAAGACGTGCGCGCCGCGCGCGCGAGCGGCGTCGCGGGCGTGATCGTCGGCCGCGCGCTCTA
>DATBRS010000043.1:0-23666 GCA_036560185.1 Myxococcota bacterium | reverse complement strand
GCAGTGACACAGAAGACGATCGCGGAGAAGGCCACCTGCACGGGCGTCGGCCTGCACTCCGGGGCCGCCGCGCAGCTCTCGCTCTATCCGACGCGTCCTGGCGTCGGCATCACGTTCGTCCGCACCGACCTGCCGGGTGCCCCGGAGATTCCCGCGCGCCGCGCCGCGCTCACCTCGACCCGGCTCGCGACCACCCTCGGGCGCGGCGTCGCGACCGTCGGCACCGTCGAGCACCTGCTCGCCGCCGTGGTTGCGCTCGGCGTCGACAACCTGCGCGTCGAGGTCGACGGGCCCGAGATCCCCGTGATGGACGGAAGCGCGCAGCCGTTCGTCGCGCTGCTCCGGGAAGCCGGCATCTTCGACCAGCACGTCGCCCGCCGCGAGATCCGCGTCCGCAAGCCGATCTCGGTGCGCGACGGCGATCGGGTGATCCGCGTTTCGCCGGCGGCCCGCCTCTCGGTGTCGTACTTCGTCGAGTATCCGCACATCGCGATCGGCAAGCAGCGCATCGACGCGCTCGCGATCGACGGCGCGAGCTTCGAGCGCGAGATCGCACGCGCGCGCACCTTCGGCTTCCTGCACGAGGTGGAGGCGCTCTGGCGCGGAGGCCTGGCGCGCGGCGGGAATCTCGACAACACGGTCGTGCTCGACGAGCGCCGCGTGCTCAACCAAGCCGGGCTGCGCTTCCCCGACGAGTTCGTGCGCCACAAGGTGCTCGACCTGCTCGGCGACCTCGCGCTCCTCGGCATGCCGCTGCTCGGGCACGTTGAGGTCGAGCGCGGCGGCCATGCGCTGCACCAGCAGCTGGTCGAGCGCATCCTCGCGACGCCGGAAGCGTGGGCGATCGAGACATCCTTCGCGCCGCTCCATTCGCTCGCCGAGGAAGAGCTCTCGCTCGCGGCGATCGCCTAGCGTCGTTCTCGGGCGCATCGGCCTCGGGCGACCCGCGCGCGCTACGGCGCGAGATCCGGTGTGCGCTCCAGTTCGCGCGCGAGCGCCGCGCAGGCGACCGCATCGGTGAACTCGATCCCCATCCCGGGGGACGGCGCTGGATCACCCTGCGCCGCCGAGGCCCTCATCGCCCAGGCGACGCGCCCTTCGATCTCGTGGGGGACCTGCCCGTCGGGCAAGCGGAACTTCAGCTTCAGGCGTTGCCCCACCGGCGGCGGCGTCTCCGTCTCGATGAAGATCCCTCCCGCGCCGAGGGTGGTCGCCCAGTCGTGGTGCGGCGCGCCGTCGACGTCGTAATCGACGCGAACCCGCACCGTGCGGCGGCGAAAGCGGCGCTTCGGAGCGACCTGGGCGTTCGTCACAGCGTGGCCGCCCAGGCGCCGACGGCGATCCCGAGCAGCTCGCGCGCCTCGGGCTGCGCGCCGACGCGGGCGCGCAGATCCGCTTCGGGCGGCAGCGAGCTCGCGCCCTCCGGATCGTCGCTCTGAATCCAGGCGATCAGGGCGTCTCGCAGGCTGCTCTGTCCGCGGTCGACGACCACCGCGCTCGCGAGCGCGCGCAGCGAGCGCCGCCACGCGGCGAAGTCGATGGCCGCGATCTCGTCGGGAGCGTGACCGTCGAGCGCGCGCTTGACGCGCTTGCGCGCCCGCCAACCGAGCGCGCGCGAGAGCGAGTTCACGAGCGCGCCGTCCGCCGACGAAACGGCCTCCACTTCCGCAGCGAGCTCGGCCAGCAGCGACAGCGCGCTCGTCAGCTCGCCGAGCGCGAGCGGTACGAGGCACGGCGCCGAGAGCTCTCCCTCGACCGCGGTGACCGCAGCGCGGAAGCGAGCCGCCGCGTCGGCCGCCGAGCTGGCGGCCCCGTGAGCCTGCGCGCCGCCGAGCGCTTCGGCCAGCTCACTCGCGGCTTCCAGCGCGAGCTTGCGGGCGAGCTCGAAGCGGGGATCCGCGAGCACGGGCTTCGGCGCGATCGGGAGCGGCAGGTGCGTCGGCGCCTCGCGCGCCTCTTCGGCCGTGGCCGCGCCGAGCGCCCGCAGCAGCACGAGGCCTGCCGAGGCCGCCGTCGCATTGCCGCGGCCGCGCGCCACGCGCAGGAGCCCTCTCAGCGAGGCGAGGCGCGCGGGATCCTCGGCGAGCAGCTCGCGATGGCGCGCGATCGCCTCGTCCCAGTGGCGCGGGCGGTGGAGCAGCAAGTCCGCCAGCGCCTCGCGGCACTCGCGGCTCTTCGGATCGAGGCTCGCAGCGCGACGATAGACCTCGACCGCGCCGTCCACGTCTTCCAGCGGGCCCGCTAGCAACCTTCCGAGCTGGTGCAGCGCCGCGGCGCGCGCCGAGATGGCGTCCTCTGGCGCTCGCTCCGCGAAGCTCTGCAGCACGTCCGCGGCTGCGCGCCATTCACCGAGGCCGCGGAACAAGCGCGCGGAGGAGAGCACGGCCTCGCTGGCGCGCGGGCTGCGCTGCGACGCGAGCGCGAACGCCTCGGCCGCCGCACGCAGCTCGCCGCGCTGCTCGAGTGCGCGACCGAGCAGGGCGTAGAGGCGGCTCTGCACGCTCGCGTCGCGCGCGGCTTCCACGCCCGTCTTCGCGCAATCGACCAGCTCGCTCCAGCGGCCTTGCTTCGCGAGCAGCTCGGTGAGCAGCGCCCACGCGCCGGCGGCCGACGCGTCGGTCGCGACGGCATCGCGCAGCAGCAGCTCCGCGGCGCCCTCGCGCTCGGGGCGGGAGAGCTCGAGCTCCGCTGCCTGGGTCAAGCGCTGCGCGCGATCGCCTGGCGCGACCTCGAGCGCGGCCCACGCCGTCAGCGCGGTGATCGCTTCGACCTCACGCTGCGCGCCTACGAGCAGCGGCACGAGGCCCGCGTAGGCGTCTGCGAGGCGAGGCTCGATCGCGATCGCCTCGCGGTAGTGCGCGAGCGCAGCGTCGGTGGCGCGGGCGGCAGCCTCGGCGTTGCCGAGCTGCGCCAGCAGGGCCGCGCGATCGCGGGGTGCGGAGGAGAGCTCGAGCGCGCGCGTGAGCGCGCTGCGCGCGCCGCTGATGTCGCCGAGCCGGAGCAGCGTTCGGCCGTACTGGCCGAGCCCCTCGGCGTGATCCGGCGCCAGCGCGAGCGCATCGCCGAGCAGGCGGGCTGCGGCGGTCAGGTGATCGAGCGCGAGCGCGCCGCGCGCGCCGCACAGCGCCGCATCGCGCCGCAGGCTCGGGGCGAGGCTCACGCCCTGGGCCGCGAGCCCGATCGCGCGCTCGGCCGCCGCCTCGGAGCGAGCCACGTCGCCGTTCGCGCCGGCCGCGAGCGCGAGCTTCGCGAACGCCTCGGCCGAGAGCGGGTCGTCCTCCGCCGCGAGCGCGAGCAGCGCCGCGCGCTGCGGATCCGTGTCCGCGAGCAGATCGGCCGCCCGGACGCGGCGCTGCGCCGCGTCGGCGCCGGTGCAGAGCGCAGCCGCGCGTTCGAGTGCGGCAGCGCCCTCGCGCGTGCGCCCGAGCCGCACGCACAGCTCTGCCGTGCGATCCCACGCCTCACCGAGCCCCGGCTCGCGCTCGGTCGCCCGCTGCGCGCGGGCTATCGCGCCATCCAGCCGTTCGAGTCGCTCGAGGGCGGCCGCGAGGCGTAGCTCATCGCTCGCGCTGCGTGCCTCGCCCGGCGCGTCCAGCCAGGCCGCAAAGGTGTCGACGAAGCGAGCGTGCTCGCCGAGGCGATCGAGCAGCTCCGCGAGCGAGCGCAGCCGCGCGCTCTCGAGCGGCGCGAGCTGCGCGGCCGCGTCGGTGCAGCGCAGCGCGCGCGCGAGATCGCCGATGTGCACATCGGCGATGTCCGCGGCTCGCAGCCAGCACTCGCGCCGCCGCTGCGGCGCCGTCGTTCCGAGTGCCTCGACCTCGCTCTCGTAGAGATCGAGGGCACCGCGCCAATCCTCCATCGCTTCGAACAGCAGCTGCAGCGCGCGCAGCGAGACCAGGTCGTGCGGATCCGCTTCGAGCGCGCTCGCGTAGGCGCGGCTCGCGCGCGTGGTCTCGTCGAGGCGGCGCCAGCTCACTTCGCCGAGGCGGCGGAACAACGCCGCGCGCTCGCTGGCGGGCGTGTCGCTGCGCATCGCGAGCTCGTTCTCGAGCGAGGCCGCGACTTCGCGCCAGCGGCCGAGCAGCTCGCACGCCGCGCGTCCACCGCGCAGCGCCGCGAGCGAGCTCGGGTCGCGCGCGAGCGCTTGCTCGAAGGCGTGTGCGGCAGCGGTCGGCCGCAGCAGGACCTCCTGGCGCAGGCGCCCGAGCTCGAGCCAGGCGTCGGCGCCGGCGCTCGGGAACTCTGCCAGCTGGTCGCCGAGCCGATGCGCGAGGTTCACGACGTCGCCCGTGCGGCGCAGCTCGGCGACGAGCGCGGCGCTCGCCTCCGCGCGCGCCGGCGCGAGCCGTTCGTCGTCGCGCGGGAGCTCGCCGTCGAGCAGGGCGGTCCAATGCGCGATCGCGGCCTGCGGCGCGGCGAGGCGCGTCGCGTAGCGAATCGCGAGCTCGGCGCGGAGCGCGCGGCGTCGCTCCGCGAACACGCTCGCGGCCGGATCGAGCGCCGCGAGCTCGGCCTCCGCGACTCTCACCCAGAGATCCGGCGCAGCCTCGAGATCGTCCGCGAGCATCCGCAGCAGCGGAGCGCGTTCTTGCGCGGTGGGACCGCACTCGCCCAGCGCGGACCAAAGCTGATTCGCGCTCTCTGCGCGCTCGCCGAGGTTGCGCGCGAGCGCAGCAGCCGTCTTGCGCAGCCCTACGCGGCCCGCGGGCCCGGCGAGCGCGATGCGCGCCTGCACTACATCGAGGCGCTCGCGCACGCGGCCGAGCTTCGCGAGCAGCGCGTCGAGCGTCGCGAGCAGCTCGGCGTGGCGCGGCGCATCCGCGCGCGCGGCCTCGAGCATGCTCGCAGCGCGCGCCGGTGCGTTCATCTTCTCCGCCAGCAGCTGCGCGCATTCGAGCGCCAGCTCGACGCGGCGGGCGGGCGCATCGGCGAGCGCGAGCTCTGCCTCGAGCGTGCGCAGCAGCGCGCTCGTGCGGCCCGCGGCGCGGTGCACCTGCGCGATGCGCGCGAGCGGCTCCACGTCGTTCGGGCGCGCCGCGTGCAGGCGTTCGAGCCACTGCAGCGCCGCCTCGGGGCCGAGCATCTCGTTCGCGAAGCGCGCCGCCTCGGATACGACGGCGAGCCGCGCGCTCGCGTCGTCGCGCGGCAGGCCGGCGAGCTCGCGCTCGAAGCAGGCGAGGGTGCCGGCCCAATCGCCGCGATCCTCGAGCACGCCGCGCAGCGCGGCGAGCGTGTGCGCGGAGTCGGGCACGAGCGCGAGCGACGCCGAATAACACTCGATCGCCTCGCTCGGACGTGCGAGCGGGCCGGCGAGCAGCGCGCCGCGGCGCGCGAGCAGACGCGCGCGGCGACTCGGATCGGCTGCGCGCTTCGCCGCCTCGGCGAGCAGCTCGGCGGAGGCGTCGTGCGCGTTGGCCTGCTCGGCGGCCGAGATCGCCGAGTCGAGCGCCGCGGCGTTGCTCGGCTCGAGCTCGAGGGCACGCCGGAAGTGGACGAGCGCCGCGCCGGGATCGTGCAGCTCGCCGGCGAGCAAGGCGCCCAGCTCGAGGCGCAGCGGCACCTCGCGCGGGCCACCGGTGCGCCCGAGCTCGGCGGCGAGCAGGCGCGCCAGCGGTTCGGCGCGCCCGAGGGTCCGGTAGAGGTCGCGCAGCAGCGCCTGCAGGTCCGGGTCCGACGGCCGGTCGTTCTGCGCGTTGCGATAGGCATCCACGGCGGCTTCGAGGTCTCCGCTCGCGCGCTGCGCGTCGCCGAGCCGCATCTGCCAGGCGCCGCGCTCGGCGGCGCTCTCGGCGCGCGCGACGGCGCGCTTTGCGAGCGCGATCAGGTCTTCGCTGCGCTGCGCCCGCGCCAGCAGGTCGGCGAGGGGCGGCGCCACGATCGCGAGCAGCTCGTCGCGCTCCGCCGCGACGCGCAGCGTGTCGATCGCGCCGTTCAGATCGCCGAGCGCGTCCGCCTCGAGCTTCGCGAGCCGGAGACGCAGCGCGGCGCTCGCGCTCGCGTCGCGGGGGAGCTGCGCCAGGTGCGCCCGCAACAACTCTGCCAGCTCCGGCGCGCGCGCGGCTTGCTCGTAGCGCTCCGCCAGGAACTGCACGGAGCGCGCGGCGCCCGGGTCGAGCTCGAACACGGCGCGGTGGTGCAGCTCGGCGCGGGCCGCATCGCTCGCTTCCTCGCACAGCTCGGCGCAGCGCGCGTGCAGCACGCGGGTGCGCTCGGCCCCTGCGCCGGCGGCGAGCTCGCGCTCGAAGACGGCGCACAGCGCGGCGCCGCGGCCCGAGCGCTCGAGCAGCGCCTCGAGCGCGTGCAGCAGCGAGAGGTCGCTCGGCGCGATCTCGAGCGCGCGCTCGAAATGGGTGATCGCGCCCTCCTCGTCGCCGAGCCGGTCGCGATGCAGGGCCGCGAGGCGGCGCCGCAGCGCGAGATCTTCTTGCGCATCGCCGCGCCCGAGCGTGTTCGCGACGCGCTCGGCGAGGCCGCGCCAGTCGCTCGCGTCCTCGAGCAGCTGCTGGAGCTTGCGCTCGGCGTCGCGCGCGATGGCGCTCTCGCCGGCGGCGATCTCGGTCAGAACGACGCGTGCGTCCGGCACGCTCAGCAGGCGCTGCTCGAACAGCACCGCGCGCTCCATGTCGAGCAGCGCGCGGCGCTCGCGATCGGCTTCGAAGTGCGCGCGCTCCTCGAGCAGCTTCACGAGCTTCGCGTCGTCGCCTTTCGCGCGCAGCGCGCGCTCGAGCACGTCGCGCGCGCGCGCGTGTTTCGGGTTTGCCTCGCGCGCCGCTTCGCACAGCGCGATGGCGTCGGCGGCTCGGCCGAGGCGATCGATCTGGATCTCGGCGCGATCCAGGTCGAGCTCGAGGCCGCGGGGATCGAGCGGATCGAGCAGGCGGCGGCGCAGGTCGAGCCGCGCGCACACCACGTCCCAATGGCCGAGCCGCGCGAGCACGTCGACGAAGCGCGCCTCCGCTTCGGGCGGCGCGCTCGGTGCATCCACGATCGCCTCGAAGCAAGCGCCCGCGCCTTGCAGGTCGCCGGCTTCGTCCATCAACAGGCAGCCGAGCTCGAACAGGCGCGCGACGCGCTCGTCGCCGCTGGCGATCGCGGAGAGATGGCGCAGCGCCGCGACGCGCTCCTCGGCCGGCCCGGCGCTGCGCAGCAGCTCGACGATCGCGCGCGCGCTCGGCAGATCGTTGGCGTCGCACGCGATCACCGCGCGGTGCGCCTGCAGCGCGCCGCTGAGGTCGCCCAGCTCGGCGTGTAGCGCGGCGATGCGCCTGCGCGCGGCGAGCTGCTCGCTGCCGCCCACGAGCGGATCGAGGCGCGCGAGCGTCGCCGCCTCCGCCGCGCGATCGCCCAGCACGCGCTGCAAGCGCGCGATCTCGGTGAGGGTGGCGGCGTCTTCGGGCCGCGCCGCGGACAGGCGCAGCCGCCACTTCAGGGCGCTCGCGTTGTCGCCACGCTCCTCGTAGATGCGCGCGAGCTCACCGACCAGGAACGCCAACCGATCGCGATCGGGCGTCGCCTCGGCCTCCCGCTCGAAGCTGGCGAGGATCGCCGCGTGATCTCCGGTCGCGAGCGCGATGCGCTCGACGCCCTGGCGCGCGAGCTGGTTGCCGGCGTCGGCAGCGAGCGCGCCATCGAACGCGGACCTCGCGGCGTCGAGATCCTCGCGTTCGACGCGGAGCTGTCCGAGTCGAACCAGCAGCGCGGCGCGGGCGCTCTCCGGGCTGGCCTCCGCCGCGGTCGCGAGGCGCGCGGCGAGGGCTTCCCACTGCTCGAGCTTGCGCGCGCAGCGCTCGAACGCGGCCAGCGCACCCTCGTGGGCCGGCGTGGCGTCGAGGGCCTGGGCGTAAGCGTCGAGCGCGGTGCCGTTGTCGCCGCGGCGCTCTTCGTGGAAGCCGCCGAGCCGCAGCCAGAGCGCGGCCTCGCGCTCCGCGCCGGGTTGCGCCGCGAGCTGCGTCTCGATCAGCTCGACGAACTCTTCCTCGTGCCCGTCGGCGGCGAGTGCGCTGGCGAGCAGCTCCGCGATGTCCGCGCGATGCGGCTCGCGCTCGAAGGCGCGGCGCAGCTGCGCGAGTGCGAGCCGCGCGTCGCCGCGCGCGGTTTCGAGCTGAGCGCTCTCGCGCAGCGCGTCGATCGGCGCCGCGTTGTCGGCCAGCTCGGTCGCGCGCCGCAGGTGATGCGCCAGCGCTGCCTGATCGCCGAGCATGCGGGCCGCGTCGGCGAGGTAGAGGTGAACGACCGGGTCGCTCGGGAAGAGCTCTTGCGCGCGCTTGAACCAGAGCCGCGCTCCGCTGGCGTTCGCAGCCTTCTCGAGCTGCACGCGGCCCGCATCGTGGGCGATCGCGAGCCGCGCGAGCCGGTCCTTCGACAGCACGAAGCGGCGATCCTGCAGCTCGTCGAACTGCGCCCACTGCTGGCTCGCGAGCGCGCGCTCCGCCATCGCCTCGAGCGCGTCCACTTGTTGGGGATCGTCGGAGAGCGCGCGCCGGAAGTTCTCCGATGCGCGCGCGGAATCGCCGAGCTGCTCGCGCTGGAGCTTGGCGAGCCGCGCGAGCGTGGCGGCGCGCTCGGCTCCCCGTAACAACTCGGCAGCCCGTTCGAGCGCGCGCGCGCAATCATCGTGGGCGCCGCTGCGCTCGGCCGCGGCCGCGAGCCCGAGCCAGGCGGGCGCGAAGTTCGCCTCCGCCGTGAGCGCTCGCTCGAAGCAGGCGCGCGCGCGCGCGGCGTCGGCGCGCTTGTCGAGGCACAGCGTGCCCGCTTCGGTCGCGAGCTGGGCGCGCTCCGACGGACGCATCGGCAGCTGCGACTCCGCGTCCAGCAGCGCGAGCGCGGCGTCCCAATCCTCGCGCCTCACGAGCAGGCGCCGCAGCTGCGCGAGCGCGGCCCGCAGCGTCGGGTCGAGCGCCGTCGCCTCGCGCAGGCTCGCGACGGCGGCATCCGCGTCGCCGAGCCGCTCGTCCAGCATCTGCGCGCGTCGCAGCAGCACGCGGGCGCGCTGCTTCGGCGCGTGCGCGGCGCTGAGATCGGCGGCGCCGAGGCGCCGGTCGTACACCGCGAGCAGGTCGCTCCATTGGCCCGCGACGAACAGCGCTTCCTCGAGGGTGGCGAACGCGACCGCGTCCTCGGGCTTGGCTTCGAAGCGGGCGCGCAGCGCTTGATTCACGGTCACGAGCATCCTCGCGGTGACGGGCGGAGGAGCTTCCGCGGGTCGAATCGCCGTTTCGGCGCAACCGGTGCGCAGCTTGACCGCTTTGCGTTTCGCCGCGGCCTCGGTTTGAATAGGCCGGACGCGGGGTTACGCGAACACCATGCCCACCGAACCCGACTCGCTCCGCGCTCTGCCCGCCGCCTCGCCCGCGGAGCTCGAGCGCCGCCGTCGGCGCCGCGACCTCGGCATCGTGCTCGGGACGGTCGCCGCGCTCGCGGCGGTGGTCGCGGTCGAGCGGCGCATCGCGAGCCTGCCGGATTCCGTGCCGTTCGCGGACAGCCTGCCGTTCTTGGCGCTGAACGCCGTCTCGGTCGTCCTGATCGTGCTGCTCGTCTACCTGTCCGGCCGCCAGCTCGTGAAGCTCTGGTTCGAGCGCCGCGCCGGCATCTTCGGCGCGCATCTGAACGCGAAGTTCGTGCTCGCGCTGTTCCTGGTCGCGACCGTGCCGATGGGGATCCAAGTCGCGGTCTCGTCGTCGCTCATCACGGCGTCGATCAATGCCTGGTTCGGCGCGCAATGGGATCGTGCGATCGACGACAGCGCCGAGGTGGCGTCTGCCTACTACGACGCGTGGCGCAACATCTCGCTCCACTACGGACGGCAGATCAGCGCGGAGATCACCGAGCGCGAGTTGTTGGGGGCGAGCGACGGCGCGGCGCTCGCCCAGTTCGTGCAGGCGAAGCAGGGCGAGTACGGCCTCGGCGCCGTGCAGATCTTTCCGCTCGGCGAGAGCGAGCCGCTCGTGACGCTGCCGGATCCCGCCGGCGCCGCAGCGGCGCTCGTGGCGCGCGACAGCGCGATCGTCGCGAGCGCGTTCGCCGGCACAGAGGGCACGCTCGTCGACGAGACGGGCGGCGACAGCGGCGACGTGATTCGCGCGGCGGTGCCGATCCGCTCGGCGGCTCCCGCGCACGCCGGCGAGGTCGTCGGCGTCGTCGTCGTGAACCACCTCGTGCCGCAAGCGCTCGCCTACAAGGTCGACTCGATCCGCGCCGCCGTCGCCGAGTACCGCAACCTGCAGCCGTTCGCGGCGCGCGTGGGCGGAGTCTTCACGCTCGTGCTGATGATCATCTCGCTGGTCACCGTGCTGTTCGCGCTGTGGTGGGGTCTGCGCATGGCGAAGGGCGTGACCGGCCCGATCCGCGCGCTGGCCGAGGGCACCGCGAAGGTGGCGCGCGGCGAGCTCGACGTGGTCGTGGCCGAGGCCTCCGACGACGAGATCGGCTTCCTGGTGCGCTCGTTCAACCGCATGACGAGCGACCTGCGCGAGGCGCTGGCGCGGCTCGAGCACGGGCGGGCCGAGCTCGATCAGCGCCGCCGCACGATGGAGATCGTGCTGCGCAACATCGACGCGGGCGTGGTCTCGATCGACGCCGACGGCCGCATCAGCACGATCAACCGCGCGGCGCAGCGGCTGTTCGGCGTCGCGGAAGCGCCCTCGCCGATCGGCCGAAAGCTCGACGAGGCGGTGCAGCGGCACGAGCTGCTCGCGACCGTGAGCGAGCTGCTCGCGCAGGCGCGGCCGGGGCTGCGCGAGAGCGTGCGCCGGCAGACGCTCACCGCGGCGGGCGACGAGCCGCAGACGCTGCTGGTGACGGTCTCGCGCATGCAGGACGAAGAGGGGCGCGCGCTCGGCAGCGTGGTCGTGGTCGATGACTACACGCAGGAGGTGCGCGCGCAGCGCACCGCGGCGTGGCGCGAGGTCGCGCGCCGCATCGCCCACGAGATCAAGAACCCGCTCACGCCGATCCAGCTGTCGGCGGAGCGCATCCGCCGCCGCTTCGGCGAGAAGCTCGCGGCGAATCCCGAGGACGCGCGGGTATTCGACGAGTGCGTGGATACGATCACGAGTCACGTCGAGGGGATGAAGGTGCTCGTGAACGAGTTCTCGCAGTTCGCGCGCCTGCCGTCGGCGAACCCGCAACCCGGCGATCTCGACTCGCTCGTGCAGGAGGCGGTTGCGAGCTACGCCGGCGCGCCCGGCGTGCAGTTCGCGACCGACTGTGCAGGCGATCTGCCGCGCGTCGACTTCGACCGCGAGCAGATCCGGCGCGTGCTGACGAACCTGATCGACAACGCCTGCGCGGCGGTGCAGGCGAGCGCGGGAGCCGGCCGAGTCGTGGTCGCGACACGCCACGACGCTGCGCGCGAGACCGTGCGCGTCGAGATCGCCGACGACGGCGCCGGCATTCGCGACGAAGACCGCGCGCGCGTGTTCGAGCCTTATTATTCCACCAAGCCGCACGGCACCGGCCTCGGGCTCGCGATCGTCGCGCGCATCGTGGCGGACCATCACGGCTACGTACGCGCCCAGCGCAACGCGCCGCGCGGCTCGCGCTTCGTGGTCGAGCTGCCGGTGCGATATGTCTAGTCACGCCGCGCGCGTGCTCGTGGTCGACGACGAAGCGGCGATCCGGCGCGCTCTCTCGGGCATCCTCGCCGACGAGGGCTACGAGCTGACGCTCGCAGAGGACGGCGAGCGCGGACTCGCCGCGGTGCGCGAGCGTGCACCGGACGTCGTGCTGCTCGACATCGCGATGCCCGGCCGTGATGGCACCTCCGTGCTGGAGGAGCTGCGGCGCTCGCACCCGAGCCTGCCCGTCGTGATGATGAGCGGCCACGGCACGATCGAGACCGCGGTGCGCGCGACCCAGCTCGGCGCCTTCGACTTCATCGAGAAGCCGCTCTCGCTCGAGAAGTTGTTACTGACGATTCGCCACGCGCTGGAGAAGAGCTCGCTCGAGCGCGAGAACCGCGAGCTGCGTGCCAAGAGCCTGCGCGCGCACGAGATCCTCGGCGAATCGGCGCCGATCCAGAAGCTGAAGGATCAGATCGCGCTCGCCGCCCCGACGAACGGCTGGGTGCTGATCTCCGGCGAGAACGGCACGGGCAAGGAGATGGTCGCGAAGCAGCTGCACGTGCACAGCAAGCGGGCGCGCGGCCCCTTCGTGGAGGTGAACTGCGCGGCGATTCCCGAGGAACTGATCGAATCCGAGCTGTTCGGGCACGAGCGAGGCGCCTTCACCGGCGCGATCGCGCAGAAGCGCGGAAAGTTCGAGCTCGCGAACGGCGGCACGATCTTCCTCGACGAGATCGCCGACATGTCCCTGAGAACGCAAGCGAAGATTCTGCGCATCCTGCAGGAGCACAAGTTCGAGCGCGTCGGCGGCAGTGACACGATCGACGTGGACGTGCGCGTGGTCGCGGCGACCAACAAGAGCCTCGAGAAGGAGATCCAGGAGGGGAAGTTCCGCGAGGATCTCTACTACCGGCTGAACGTGATCCCGTTCCACGTGCCGGCGCTGCGCGAGCGGCGCGAGGACATCCCGCTGCTCGCGCGCGCGTTCGCGAAGGAGTTCTGCGTGGACTCCGGCGTGCCCGAGAAGGCGCTGGCGCCGCGCGCGCTCGCCCTGCTCGGCGCCTATCCCTGGCCGGGCAACGTGCGCGAGCTGCGCAACCTGGTGGAGCGGCTCGTGCTGATGACGCCGGGGCCGCGCATCCGCCCCGAAGACTTGCCCGAGGAGATTCGCGGCACGGGCACGCGCGCTACCGAAGCGGCCGGCGGCTCACTCGGCGAAGCGCGCCGCGAGTTCGAACGGCGCTTCCTGCTCGCCCGGCTGAGCGAGCACGGCGGCAACATCTCGCGCACGGCCGAGGCGATCGGGATGGCGCGCGAGAGCCTCTCGCGCAAGATGCGCGCGCTGAAGATCCAGGCACCGCGCGGTGAGTGAGCCCACGGCGGCGACGCGCGACGAGCTCGCGATCCGGCCGGCGCGCTTCTCGGAGTGCGCGGAGATCGCGGCGCTCGCGGCGACCCTCATGCCCGAGACTTGGAGCGAGGCCCAGCTGAGCAGCGAGATCGCACTGCCGGAGGGGCGGGTCTGGGTCGCTCGGGGAGCGCGCGCGCTGCTCGGGTTCTTGGTTGCGCGCCGCGAGCTCGACGAGCTGCACGTCCTGCTGACCGGGGTCGAGCCGGCGGCGCGCCGCCGCGGTACGGCCTCGCGCCTGTTCCGCGCCGTGCTCGAGCGCGAGCGCGGCCTCGCGCGGGTGCACCTCGAGGTGCGCGAGAGCAACGCCGGCGCCCAGGCCTTCTACCGCGCGCTCGGCCTTCACTCGAGCGGCCACCGGCCTCGGCACTACCCCGGTGGCGAGGCCGCGATCCTAATGAGTCGAAGCCTCGAATCCCGCGGGTAGGAGCCCCGCAGCGAGGGGCTTTTTCCTTGTGGAAATCCAGCAATCTGGATAGGTTACGCCCGCTTTGAGCGCGCTGACGAAGTGGGCGTAGGTCCACTTTTTTCGTTTTTGGAGCCTGGTTCTGCCGGACCCCATCGCGGACTGCGCGCCCTGGGCAGGGTGAACGCGATGTACGGGGACATACCGGCGGCCATGCGGGACTTGATCGAACCAATCGTGACGGGGCACGGGCTCGAGCTCGTGGACGTCGAGCAGCACCAGGGACGGGCTCCCTGGCGCGTGCGCGTGATCGTCGACACGCCTGCGGGCGACGGTCGCGTCGCGATCGACCGCTGCGCCCAGGTCTCGAGCGAGATCGCCGTGAACCTCGACGCCACGGACGCGATTCCGGTCGCGTACAACCTCGAGGTTTCGTCCCCGGGCTTCGACCGGGTGCTCGCTCGCGAGAAGGACTTCGAACGCGCGCTCGGCAGCGAGGTGAAGATCGAGACGCGCGCGCCGATCGGCGGCCGCCGCCGCTTCAAGGGCACGCTCACCGCCTTCGCCGAGGGCGCCGCGAGCGTCGTCGTCGATGGGCGGGGCTACAGCATTCCGTTCGCCGAAGTCGCGCGCGCACACAAGGTTCATCAATTCACGCCGGCAGACTTCTCAGGGGTGGCCTGAGCGCCATCCGGAACGGGTAGACACGCCATGAACATCGCACCGCTGAAGCGTGAGATCGACCAGATCGCCAAGGACAAGGGCATCGACAAGCGCACCATCATCTCCGCCCTCGAGGAGGCGATGAAGCAGGCCGCGCGCCGCAAGTTCGGGCTCGAGAAGGAGATCGAGGCGCGCTTCAACCCCGAGACGAGCGAGATCGAGCTGTTCGAGTTCCGCGAGGTGGTCGAGCTCATCACCGACCGCGACGCGCACATCACGCTCGAGAACGCGAAGACGCTCGATCCCGATGCCGAGGTCGGCGACGAGATCGGCGTGAAGCTCGATACCGCGGACTTCGGGCGCATCCTCGCCCAGACCGCGAAGCAAGTGATCATCCAGCGCGTGCGCGACGCCGAGCGCGACATCGTGTTCGAGGAGTACAAGGATCGGAAGGGCGAGGTTGTGAACGGCATCGTGCGCCGCTTCGAGAAGGGCGCGCTGCTGGTCGATCTCGGGCGCACCGAGGCCGTGTTGCCCGCCAAGGAGCAGGTGCCGCGCGAGACCTACCGCCCGGGCGATCGCATTCGCGCCTACGTGCTCGACGTGACGACGATGGGCAAGGGCGCGCAGGTGATCCTGTCGCGCTCGTCGATCCAGTTCATGACGAAGCTGTTCGCGCAGGAAGTGCCGGAGATCTACGAGGGCATCGTGAAGATCGAGTCGGCCGCGCGCGAGCCGGGCGGCCGCTCGAAGATCGCCGTCTCGTCGCGCGACAAGGATGTCGATCCCGTCGGAGCGTGCGTCGGCATGAAGGGCAGCCGCGTGCAGGCGGTGGTGCAGGAGCTGCGCGGCGAGCGCATCGACATCGTGCCCTACAGCGCGGATGCGCCGCGCTACGTGTGCAGCGCGCTGTCGCCGGCCCAAGTCTCGAAGGTGATCATCGACGAGGCGACGAAGTCGATGGACGTGATCGTCCCCGACGACCAGCTCTCGCTCGCGATCGGGCGCAAGGGCCAGAACGTTCGTCTCGCGGTCCAGCTCACCGGCTGGAAGATCGACATCAAGAGCGAGTCGAAGATCCGCGAGCTCGCGGAGTGGTTCGTGCGCGCCGTCTCGGTCGTGCCGGGCCTCGGCGAGGACGAGGCGGACGTGCTGCTGCAGAGCGGCATCACGAGCCTCGAGGATCTCGCGAAGTGCCAGGATTCGCTGCTGCTCTCGTTCACCGGCGTAGACAACGCGGGGGTGAAGGCGATCAAGGCGAACGCGGCGACGCTCGCGCAGGAGAAGGCCGCCGAGGACGCGCGCGCGGCCGCAGCGGCCGAGGCAGCGATCCACGCCGGCGAGCGCCGCGAGTAGCAGAGCCCGAAGCGCGGCCCTCGCCGCCGAGGAACAGCGGAACCGAATGTCGACACGCGCATACAAGCTTGCGGAAGAGCTCGGAATCGACCGCAACGAGTTCGTCGCCAAGGCCAAGGAGGCCGGCATCGAGCTCCGCAACGCCATGGCGACGCTCGACGAGGCCCAGGCTGCGTTCTTGCGCGAGAAGCTGTCGGCGAAGAAGTCCGATCGCATCACCGAGGCGCGCGTCGCCGTGACCGGCGGCGCGTCGGTGATTCGGCGCCGCAAGCGCACCGAGCCCGAGCCGGAGCCCGTCGCGGTGCCCGAGCCCCTGCACGTGGTGGCGCCGGTCGAGTCGGCGCAGCCCGAGGCCGAAACCGATCCCGCGGCCGAGCCCGCGCTCGATGCAGAGGCGGAGGGGGCGCCGGCCGCCGTCGCGCCCGCCGCGGGCGAGGAGGAGGACGACGAGGAAGCCGCGGCCAAGATCGCGGCGCGCGGGCGCACGGGTCCGCGCGACGATTCGGCGGCGCCCACGCCGGACCGCGCTGCCCAGAGCCGCAAGCAGTTCCGCGAGGTCGTGAACCTGCGCGAGCAGGAGATGCTCGCGAAGCAGGTCGTCGGCCGGACCGCGCCGCCGCGCGCGACGGTGATCGACCCGCGCACGCTCGCGTCGCCGCGGCGCAAGCGGCGCGACGCGCCGGTGAAGAAATCCGTGGCAGCCGCGGCCGCCGCGAAGCCCGGCAAGCGCATCGTGCGGATCGAGGGCGACGTCTCCGTCGCCGATCTCGCCCACCAGCTCGGCGTCAAGGCGCCGCAGATTCAGGGCAAGCTGATGGGCCTCGGCATGATGGTCAGCATCCAGCAGACCATCCCCGCCGAAACGGCCGCGCTCGTGGCCGCCGAGTTCGGCGGCGAGGTGCAGGACGTCGGCTTCCAGGAGGCGGCGTTTCTGGAGATGCCGGCAGTCGCCGTGGGCGACGCGCAGGCGGGGACTCCGCGCCCGCCGGTCATCACGGTGATGGGCCACGTCGATCACGGCAAGACGTCGCTGCTCGACGCGCTGCGCAAGACGAACGTGGTCGCGGGCGAGGCGGGCGGCATCACGCAGCACATCGGCGCTTATCAAGTCGAGACGGGCGGCCACACGCTCACGTTCATCGACACGCCCGGTCACGCGGCCTTCACGCAGATGCGCGCGCGCGGAGCGCAGGTCACCGACATCGTGATCCTGGTGGTGGCCGCGAGCGAAGGCATCATGCCGCAGACGATCGAGGCGATCTCCCACGCGAAGGCGGCCGAGGTCCCGATCATCGTCGCCGTCAACAAGTGCGATCTGCCGGACGCGAATCCGCAGCTCACGCGCCAGCGCCTGATGGAGCACGGCATCGTCGTCGAGGATTTCGGCGGCGACACGCTCGCCGTCAACATCTCCGCCACCAAGCGCACCGGCCTCGACAAGCTGCTCGAAGCGATCGTGCTGCAGGCCGAGTTGCTCGAGCCGCGCGCCGACGCGTCGATCCGCGCGCAGGGCATCGTGCTCGAGGCGCAGCTGGACAAGGGCCTCGGTCCGGTGGCGACCGTGCTCGTGCAAGAGGGCACGCTGCGCCGGGGCGACATCATCGTCGTGGGCACGCACTACGGCCGCGTGCGCATCATGAACGACGACAAGGGCGAACCGCTGAAGGAGGCGGGCCCGTCGCAGCCGGTGCAGGTGATCGGGATCTCGGGCGTGCCCGCCGCGGGCGACCTGATGCACTGCGTCGAATCCGAGCGCGTCGCCAAGGACATCGTCGACCATCGCCTCGACGAGGCGCGCCGCGAGAAGACGCCGGCCGCGAAGCCGCGCATCTCGCTCGAGGATTTGTTCGCCGGCGCCGAGGGCGGCTCGAGGGAGCTCGCGCTGATCGTGAAAGCGGACGTACAGGGCTCGGCGGAGGCGATCAGCTCCGCGCTCGCGAAGCTCTCGACGGACCGCGTGAAGGTGAACGTGCTGCACGTCGCCGTTGGCGGCATCACCGAGAGCGACGTCCAGCTCGCGCAGGCGAGCCGCGCGATCGTCGTCGGCTTCCACGTGCGGCCGGACGCGAAGGCGCGCAGGGCGGCCGAGAGCGTCGGCGTCGAGATCCGCACCTATCAGATCATCTACGAGATGCTCGACGAGGTGAAGGCGGCGATGGCGGGCCTCTTGCCGCCGACCACGCGCGAGGTCGTGCTCGGGCAGGCGGAAGTGCGGCAGATCTTCAGCATCCCGAGAGTGGGGGTGATCGCCGGTTCGTACGTGACCGACGGTCTGATTCGGCGCGGCGCGCAGGGACGGCTCGTGCGCGACGGCGTCCAAGTGTGGAGCGGCCGCTTCGCTTCGCTGAAGCGCTTCAAGGACGACGCGCGCGAGGTTCAGACGAGCTTCGAGTGCGGCATCGGCCTCGACGGCTTCAACGACGTGAAGGTGGGCGACATCGTCGAGGCGTACGAGATCGAGAGCAAGCCGGCGGAGCTCTGACGAGCGGCCGCGCGCCGCGCGGAGCAAGCGAAGCGCGCAGCGAGGCGGAGTCTTCGCAGCCGAGCGGAGTCGAACAGTGGCATCGGAGGCCGTCGGAAGCTCGCGCGTAGCAGGCGGCGCATGTTCGTAGCTGCCGCCACGGTCGAGCTGCACGTGCATGGCTCGCAGTCGCTGAAGCAGAAGCGCGGTGTGGTCTCGTCGATCAAGCAGCGCGTTCGTAACAAGTTCAATGTCTCGATCGCCGAAGTCGGCGGGCAGGACACCTGGCAGGTCGCGGTGCTCGGGCTCGCGGCGGTTTCGGAAGAGGGGCAGGAAGCGCGGCGCCGGCTCGAAGCGGCGATCGACTTCATCGTCGGCCTGCATCTCGCGGAAGTGACGGATCAAGAAGTGGAGATCTTGTGACGCGGCGGACCGAGAGGCTCGGCGAGCAGATCCGGGGCGAGCTCGCGCGGCTGCTGCGCGAGGAGGTGACGGACCCGCGCGTCGGGCTCGTCACGCTGACGCGCATCGACGTCGCGCCCGACATGTCCCACGCCAAGGTGTTCTGGAGCTCGCTCGATTCGGTGCCGCACGGCAAGGCAGGGATCACGCACGCCGACGCCGACACGGCGAGAGGCCTCGCGAGCGCCGCAGGCTTCCTGCGCACGCAGCTCGCGCGCGCGCTCGCGACCAAGCGCGTGCCGGAGCTGCGCTTCGAGCACGACGAGGCGCTCGAAGCCGGCGCGCACACGCTGCGGCTGCTCAAGGAGATCGATCGTGGCCGGCCGTGACGAGAGGCCCGGGCCGATCGGCTTCCTCGGCATCGACAAGCCCGTCGGCTGGTCGTCCCACGACGTGGTCGACGCCGCACGCCGCTGGCTCGGCACGCGCCGCGTCGGCCATCTCGGGACGCTCGATCCGCTAGCGACCGGCGTGCTGCCGCTCGCGATTCGCGACGCGACGAAGCTGATTCCGTTCGTCGACCAGCAGCAGAAGGTCTACGCCGGCACGATTCGGCTGGGCACCACCACCGACACCTTCGACGGCGAGGGCAAGATCACGCGCTCTCACACGGGCGCGCTGCCCGGCGAGGCGGCGGTGCGCGCGGCGCTCGCGAGCTTCGAGGGCGAGATCGAGCAGATCCCGCCGATGTACAGCTCGGTCAAGAAGGATGGCGTCCCGCTGTATCGCCTGGCGCGCAAGGGCGAGGAGGTCGAGCGCGAGCCGCGCAAGGTGCGCATCCACGCCATCGCGATGACGCACTTCGATGCGCCGGACGTCGGCGTCGAGGTGGCATGCTCGCCCGGTACCTACGTGCGCGTGCTCGCGGCCGACCTCGGCGAAAAGCTCGGTTGCGGCGCGCACTTGGCGGGCCTCCGCCGCACGCGCAATGGCCCCTTCGCGATCGACGAGTGCCTCACGCCGGAGCAGTGCGACGCGCTCGCGGCGGCCGGCCAGCTCGAGGCGCGCATCCTGCCGCCGGCGAAGGTTCTGCCGCTGCCGCAGATCGCGCTCACGGGAATCCAGGCGCGGCGCGTGGCCAACGGCGGCGCCGTCGCCGCTTCCGAGGCGCGGGGGCCTTACGAACGGGGCCCGCAGCCGCAGGTGGGCACCAAGTTCGCGGCGCTCACGCCCGGCGGCGAGCTGCTGGCGGTGATGGAGCTGCGTCCGGACCGCCGCTTCCACCCGCTGCGGGTGTTTCCCGCGAGCGCGTGAGGGAAGCCGGGCTCGAACGCGCGATTGCCCCCCCAGAGGCCCTCTGGTAATAACCGCCGCCTTGGGGAGACCCCCCAAGCCTCGAGGAGATCGTTTTGGCGACCGCACAGGTGATCGAGCAGTTCCGAACCCATGAGTCGGACACGGGCTCGCCCGAAGTTCAAGTGGCGCTCCTTTCAACGCGCATCGATCAGCTGACGCAGCATTTCGACAAGCACGGCAAGGATCATCACTCGCGCCGGGGCCTGCTGAAGCTCGTGAGCCAGCGCCGCCGTCTCCTCGACTACCTCGAGCGCATCGATGTCGACCGATACCAGGCCCTCGTCACGAAACTGGGCCTGCGCCGCTAGAGAGAAAGGGCGGCACGCTGCTCGATGGTCGAGCGGCAGCAACAAAAAGCGAGGCGGCTCGGCCGCGGACACGCGAAATGTGGGAGTCATGGATCCGCGCAGCGGATCCTGCTCTGATCCCTGATCCCGCATTTCGTTCCCCTGGATCCACGTCCCGTCGCCTCATCAGGCGCCGACGGTCGCGCACAGCGCGGCACCTCGGTGGAGACGTGTATTCAAATGTCGAATGAATGGTTCAAAGCAGAAACGGTGTCCGTCGAAGTCGGCGGACGCACCATCACCATCGAGAGCGGACGGCTCGCGAAGCAGAGCGCGGGCGCCGCGGTGGTGACGATCGGGAACAGCGTGGTGCTCACGACGGTGAACACCGCGAAGCCCCGCGAAGGGATCGATTTCTTTCCGCTCTCGGTGGACTTCGTCGAGAAGACCTCCGCGGCGGGCAAGATCCCGGGCGGCTTCTTCAAGCGCGAGGCGCGGCTCTCGGATCGCGAGATCCTGGTATGCCGCTTCATCGATCGCTCGATCCGTCCGCTCTTTCCGGACGGCTACCGCGACGAGGTGCAGGTCACCGCGACGGTGCTCGCGGCCGACGGCATCAATCCGCCGGACATGTGCGCGTTCGTTGGAGCTTCGACGGCTCTGGCGATCTCGCAGATTCCGTTCCTCGGTCCGATCGGCGCGCTTCGGCTCGCGAAGGTGGACGGCCAGATCGTGCTGAATCCGACCTTCGAGCAGCAGAAGGCGAGCGTCATGGACCTCGTCGCGGCGGGCTCGCGGCAAGCGCTCGTGATGGTCGAAGGCGGCGCGAAGGAAGCCAGCGAGAAGGACGTGCTCGAGGCGCTCCAGTTCGCGCACCGCGAGATCCTGCCGATCATCGCGGCACAGGAAGAGCTCGCGAAGCGCATCGGCAAGGCGAAGATCCAGGTTCCCGGGCCGTCGCCGGAGAAGGCCGGCATCGAAGCCAAGGTGAAGGATCTCGCCGAGGCGCGGCTGCGCGAGGCGATCTCGATTCGCAGCAAGCAGGAGCGCTACGACGCGATCGCGGCGGTCGAGAAGGACGTGATTGCGAAGCTGACGACGCCGTATCGCCAGGAGCGCGTCGAGCTCGCGACGCTCGAGCAGATCGAGGCGCGCCAGGCGGGCATGCGCAAGCTGAGCGGCGCGACCAAGGATGCGCTGCACGACCTGCGCTCGACGTTGATGCGCGATCGCATTCTCGATCAGGGCGAGCGCATCGACGGCCGCAAGAGCACCGACATCCGCCAGATCGCCTGCGCGATTCGGCCGCTGCCTCGCGCCCACGGCGTGGCGCTGTTCACGCGCGGTGAGACGCAGGCGCTCTGTTACGCGACGCTCGGCAGCGGCGACGACTCGCAGACGATCGACGCGCTGCACGAGCGCACCGAGAAGCACTTCCTGCTGCACTACAACTTCCCGCCGTTCTCGGTCGGCGAAGTGAAGCCGCTGCGCGGGCCGTCGCGCCGCGACGTCGGGCACGGCAACCTCGCCGAGCGAGCGCTCGCGGTGGTGATGCCGAGCGTCGAGAAGTTCCCGTACACGGTGCGCGTGGTGTCCGAGGTGCTCGAGTCGAACGGCTCGTCGTCGATGGCGACGATCTGCGGCGGCACGCTCGCCCTGATGGATGCGGGCGTCCCGCTGCGCGCGCCGGTCGCGGGCATCGCGATGGGCCTGATCGAGAGCGGCACACGCCGCGCGATCCTGTCGGACATCCTCGGCGACGAAGACCATCTCGGAGACATGGACTTCAAGGTGGCCGGCACGAAGACCGGCATCACCGCGTTGCAGATGGACATCAAGATCGAAGCGGTCGACTGGAACGTGATGGAGGCCGCGCTCGCGCAAGCGCGCGAAGGCCGCCTGCACATCCTCGCGGCGATGGAGCGAGACTCGGCGGCGCTGCTGCCCGGCTTCGAGCCGCGCTCGACCCCGTCGGAGTGGGCGCCCCGGATGGAAGTCATCAAGATCAAGCCCGACCGGATTCGCGACGTGATCGGGCCCGGCGGCCGCGTGATTCGCGGCATCCAGGAGATGAGCGGCGCGAAGATCGAGGTCGACGACTCGGGGCGCGTCAGCATCTTCGCGCCCGACGGCAACTCGCTGCGCCGCGCCCAGGCGATGGTGCAGGAGCTCACGCAGGAGGCGGAGCTCGGCAAGCTCTACACCGGCAAGGTGAAGCGCATCACCGACTTCGGCGCGTTCGTCGAGATCTTCCCGGGCACCGACGGCCTCGTGCACATCAGCCACCTGGCCGAGGCGCGCGTGAACCGCGTCGAGGACGTGGTGGCCGAAGGGGACGAGGTGCTCGTCAAGTGCATCGACATCGATCCGACCGGGCGCATTCGGCTCTCGCGCCGCGAGGCGCTCGCCGAGGCGCTGACTGCGCCGCAGCAGTAAGGCCTTGGCCGGCGGCGCCGAGCAGGTCGTCGCGCTCGTGACTCGCATCGCGGGCAACGACGACCTGCCGCTTCCGTCCTACGCGACGGAGGGCGCCGCCGGGCTCGACTTGCGCGCCGCCGTGCGCGAGCCGGTCACGCTCGCGCCCGGCGAACGCGCCCTGTTGCCCACGGGCCTGCGCGTCGCCTTGCCTTCGGGTTTCGAGGGCCAGGTGCGAGCCCGCAGCGGGCTCGCGCTGCGGCACGGCATCGTGCTCCCGAATGCACCGGGTACGATAGACGCCGACTACCGCGGAGAGCTGTCCGTGATTCTGTGGAACACGAGCCGCGAGCCATTCTCGGTGAAGCGCGGCGACCGCATCGCGCAGCTCGTGGTCGCGCGTGTGGCGCGCGTCGCGTGGGAAGAGCGCGGCGCGCTCGACGACAGCGCGCGAGGCGACGGCGGCTTCGGCTCGACGGGCGCGCGATGAGCGCCACCGTTTCGAAGCTGCGCGAGGCGGATCCGAGCCCGCCTCCGCCGCCCGAGCCGGCGCAGCGCACGAACCTGCAGGAGCGCCTGATCACGGCCGGCATCTTGATCCCGACCGTGTGCGGCGTCGTCGCGCTCGGCGGCTGGTGGCTCGTGCTCGCGATCCTCGCCATCACCGGCATCGCGATCAACGAGTTCTACCACCTGATCGAGGCGAAGGGAGCGGTGCCGGTGCGCGGCGTCGGCACGGTCGCAGCGCTCGCGCTGCCGCTCGTCGCCTTCATCGGCAGCGAGTACCTCGCGACCGTGCTGCTCTCGGCGGTGCTGCTCGGGCTGATGATCGCCCAGCTGCGCAAGAAGCAGATCTCGGAGTCGCTCGCGAGCATCAGCGAGACGTTCTTCGGCGTGTTCTACGTGGGCTGGCTGCTCTCGCATGCGATCGTGCTGCGCGAGTTCCAAAACTCAGTCGCCGGCCGCTGGGGCGGCGCGGTCGCGCGCAACCTCGACCCCGACGCCGGCGCGTTCTACCTGTTCTTCGCGATCGCGGTCGTGATCGCCGGCGACGCCGGCGCCTACTTCGCGGGCCGCAAGTACGGCTACCGCCCGCTCGCGCCGGAGGTCTCGCCGAAGAAGACGATCGAGGGCGCCTACGGCGCGATCGCGGGCGGCGTCGCGATGGGCATGCTCGTGAAGGGCGGCTTCGACCTGTTCGCGCCCGCGCTCTCGGAGGAGCTCAGCTGGGGCTTCGCCTTGGCACTGTGCCCGGTGCTCGCGGCCGTCGGCATCGTCGGCGACCTGGTCGAGTCGCTGCTCAAGCGCGACGCGCAGGTGAAGGACACCGGCACGCTCTTGCCCGGCACCG
>DATBRS010000042.1:0-40660 GCA_036560185.1 Myxococcota bacterium | reverse complement strand
TCGTCTCGCACTACCGGGTCGGCGAGGAGATGCTCCAGGCCGTGCGGCTGATCGTGCCGACGGCGCCCGACTTTCGTGCCGTGGCGATCGGGCCGAAGCAGACCGTCGAGGAGATCCGCGGGGCGATCGCCAAGGAGCTCGACGCGGTCGACACGGGCGCGGGCGCGCTGATCCTGACCGACATGTTCGGCGGCACGCCCTCGAACGTCGCGCTCTCGTTCCTGGGCGAGCGCGCGGTCGAAGTGGTGACCGGGGTGAACCTGCCGATGCTGATCAAGCTCGCGAGCTGGGGTGAGGGCAAGTCGCTCGCGGAGGTCGCCTCCACCATGAAGGACTATGGGCGCCGCAACATCTCGGTCGCGAGCGAGCTGGTGCCGGAGCGCGCGAAGTGAGCGCCGACGCGGAGTTCACGGTCGCCAGCGAGCTCGGGTTGCACGCGCGCCCGGCCGGCGAGTTCGCGGCGCTCGCCGGAACCTTCGCCGCGGAGATCTCCGTGTCGCGCGCCGGCAGCGACGACTGGGTGAGCGGGCGCAGCGTGCTCTCGCTGCTCTCGCTCGCCGCCAGCCAGGGCACGAAGCTTCGGCTGCGCGCCGAAGGGGCGGACGCCGCGGCCGCGCTCGCTGCGCTCGGCGCGCTGCTGACTCGGCCGCACGCCGGCTGATCCGAGCCTCCGCGCCTCACCAACTTCCTGCGATTTTCCGCGGGCTTCCGCGTTGCCCCGCGAGGGCCGGTTCCTTACTGTGCGCAGCCTCTTTCGCCCGGATTCGCGCGATCCGCGGCTTGAAAGTGCACATCTGGAGCTCGCTCATGTCGAGTCGCAGCGTGTTCACGTCCGAGTCGGTTTCGATGGGGCATCCGGACAAGATGTGCGACCAGATCTCCGACACCGTGCTCGACGCGATCCTCGCGCAGGACGCGAACGCGCGCGTCGCCTGCGAGACGCTCACCACCACCGGGCTGGTGGTGCTGGCCGGCGAAGTCACCACGCGCGCGACCATCGACTTCCCGCAGCTCGTGCGCGGCGTGGTGCGCGACATCGGGTACACGGATTCGCGCATGGGCTTCGACGCCGACACCTGCGCCGTGATGGTGGCGATCGGCAAGCAGAGCCCGGACATCGCCCAGGGCGTGACCGAGGGCGAGGGCCTGCACAAGGAGCAGGGCGCCGGCGATCAGGGGATGATGTTCGGCTACGCCTGCGACGAGACGCCCGAGCTGATGCCCGCGCCGATCCGTTTCGCGCACCAGCTGATCGAGCGGCAGCGCGAGCTGTTCGAGTCCGGCGAGATCGACTACTTGCGCCCCGACGCGAAGTCTCAGGTGTCGGTCGAGTACGCGGGGGACAAGCCGGCGCGCATCAGCGCGGTCGTGCTGTCCACCCAGCACTCCGAGGAGGTCGGCTACGACACGCTGCGCCGGGACGTGATCGCGAAGCTGATCCGCCCCTCGCTGCCGGCGCAGCTGCTCGACGACGACACGATTTTCCACGTGAATCCGACCGGCCGCTTCGTGGTCGGCGGGCCGATGGGCGACGCCGGTCTCACCGGGCGCAAGATCATCGTCGACACCTACGGCGGGATGGGGCGCCACGGCGGCGGCGCGTTCTCCGGCAAGGATCCGTCGAAGGTCGACCGCAGCGCCGCGTACGCCGCGCGCTGGGTCGCGAAGAATCTGGTCGCCGCGGGCGTCGCCAAGCGTTGCGAGGTGCAGGTCGCCTACGCGATCGGCGTCGCCGAGCCGGTGAGCGTTCGCGTGGACGCCTTCGGCAGCTCGCCGCTCGATATGGGGCAGCTCGAGAAGCTGGTGCGCAAGCACTTCGACCTGACGCCGCGCGGGATCATCGAGGCGCTGCGACTGCGCCGCCCGATCTACCGCGCGACCTCGTTCCACGGTCACTTCGGTCGCGCCGGTTTCCCGTGGGAGGACACGTCGAAGTCCGAGGCGATCGCGCGCGACGCGGGGAAGCGGTGATGGAGAGCGCTGCAGCGATGTGGCTCCAGGCGGCGGGGCCTCCCGCTTGGGAGCAGCCGGTCGTGATGATGCTGTTCCTGGGCGTCACGATGTACCTGCTGCTGATCCGCCCCGAGCAGAAGCGGCGCAAGGAGCAGGAGGCGCTGCTCAAGTCGATCGCGAAGGGCGACCGCGTCGTGACGGCCGGCGGCATCCGCGGCACGGTCGTCGGCGTGACCGATGACGTGCTGACGCTCGAGGTCGGGAAGGGCGGCAGCGTGAAGATCGAAGTCGAGCGCGCGCGCGTCGAGCGCAAGCTCGAGACGGCCAAGGGAGAGGCGAAGTGACGCTGCGCACGAAGGCGATCCTGCTCGGGTTGCTCGCGCTGTTCAGCGTCTGGATCTCGGCGGCGAACTTCGTGCCGGAACAGCAGCGCGTCGCTTCGCCGTACTGGCCCGACGACGTGATGCGCCTCGGCCTCGATCTGCGCGGCGGCATCCACCTCGTGATCGGGCCGGATCTCGATGTCGCCATCCAGCAGGAGCTGACCGCGATCAAGACGCAGCTCGAGACGCGGCTCGAAGACGACAAGGTCTCGGGCGTGCGGTTCTTGGTCGAGCCCCCGCGCCTGCTGGTGAAGCCGGCGACCGCACCGGATCGCACCGCCGTCCAGAAGATCCTCGACGAGTACGACACGCTCGACGTCGACGAGAGCGGCGAGCACGACCTGGTCGTCACGCTCACGAGCGCCTGGGTCAAGGAGGTGCGCGAGCGCGCGATGCTGCAATCGCTGGAGGTCCTGCGGCGCCGCATCGACGATCCGCTCACGGGCATCCCCGAGTCCGTGATCACGCGCCAGGGCACGGATCGAATCCTGGTGCAGATCCCGGGCATGTCGCGCGTGCCCGACATCTTCCGGCAGACCGGGCATCTCGAATTCAAGATCGTGCAGGACACCGCGCTCAGCGAGGAGCTGCTGCGAGCGAAGCACGCGGACGGCCTGCCCGAGGGCACGGTCGTCGAGCCGCAGGTCGAGAAGGGCAGCGACAAGGTGCTCGGCGTCTACCTCCTGCCCGAAGCAGCCGACATGCGCGGCGATCAGCTCGAGGACGCGCGCGTCACCTTCGACTCGACGCGCAGCGAGCGGCAGGTGAGCTTCACCTGGTCGGCCGACGGCGGGCGGCAGTTCGGCGCGCTGACCGAGAAGAACATCGGGCAAGCGCTCGCGATCGTGATCGACGGCCACGTGGTGAGCGCGCCGACGATTCAATCGCGCATCAGCCGCCAGGGCGTCATTACCGGCAACTTCAGCGCCGAGGAGGCGAGCGATCTCGCCGTGGTGCTGCGCAGCGGCGCGCTGCCGATCCCGACGCGCATCGAGGAAGAGCGCACGATCGGCCCCGCGCTCGGCGCCGATTCGATCCGCAGCGGCGTGCAAGCCTCGCTGCTCGGGCTCGCGCTCGGCGTGATCTTCCTGGTCACGTACTACCGCTTCTCGGGGCTCTACGCGTCGCTCGCGCTCACACTCAACTTGCTGCTCGTGGTCGCGGTGATGAGCCTCTCGAAGGGCACGCTCACGCTGCCCGGCATCGCGGGCCTCGTGCTCACGATCGCGACCGCAGTCGACGGCAACGTGATCGTGTTCGAGCGCATCCGCGAGGAGCTGCGCAGCGGCCGCACGCCGCGCGCGGCGGTCGGCGCCGGCTTCGACAAGGCGCTCTGGACCATCCTCGACGCCAACATCACGAACATGATCGCGGGCATCGTCCTCTACTCGTACGGCACCGGCCCGATCAAGGGCTTCGCCGTCACGCTGCTGGTCGGCATCGTGACCAGCGTGTTCTCGGTGCTGGTCGTGACCAAGACGCTCTACGAGTGGCGGCCGGGGAACCGGCCCGTCACCGAGCTGTCGATCTGACGCCGAGCGGCGCGGACTAGGAGAGCTGCGTGTCCTTCGAGATCATCAAGCCCGGCACGACGATCGACTTCCTCGGCCAGTGGCGGCTGTGGGTCGGGCTGTCGATCGCGCTGATCGTCGCCGGCCTGATCAGCGCGCTGCCGATGGTGCGCGGCATGCATTTCGGCGTGGACTTCGCAGGCGGCGCCGAGATGGCGGTGCGCTTCGCGCCGAACGTCACGACCAGCGACGGCGCGATCCGCAGCGCGCTGGAGCGCCTCGACCTGCAGAGCCTGCAGGTGGTGAAGTACGGCGACGCGCAGGACTATCTGGTGCGCTTCCAGGGCGAGCGTCAGATCGCGGGCTCGGGGCACGATGCGAGCGTCGTGAACGAGGAGACCGACCGCGTGCTCGCGGTGCGGGGCGCGCTCGAGCGCGGCATCGGGCAGCTCTCGGTCGAGCGCGTCGAGTTCGTGGGCCCGAAGGTCGGCGAGGAGCTGCGCGACAAGGGCCTGATCTCGATGGGCATCGCGTTCCTGCTGATCCTCGCCTACGTGGCGTTCCGCTTCTCGATCAGCTTCGCGCCGGGCGCGGTGATCGCGCTGGTCCACGATGTGCTCGTGACGGCGAGCATCTGGGTGATCCTCGGCCTCGAGTTCGACTTGAACGTGCTCGCCGCGCTGCTGGCGATCATCGGCTACAGCCTCAACGACACGATCATCATCTACGACCGCGTGCGCGAGAACATGGAGCTGCACACCGGCGTCGAGATCCGGCAGGTGCTGAACGACTCGGTGAACCAGACGCTCTCGCGCACCGCGCTGACGGCTCTGATCTCGCTCGGCGCCGTGCTCTCGCTGCTGATCGCCGGCGGCCCCGCGATCCGCGGCTTCGCCGGCGCGATGACGATCGGCACCGTGGTCGGCACCTACTCGACGATCTTCATCGCGGCGCCGATGGTGATGCTGCTCGAGCGCCGCCGCGTGGCGGGCCAGGCCGCGCCGGCGGCGAAGAAGAAGCTCGCGAAGCGCTAGCCGGCGGCGAGCGTCATCTTCGCGGGCGTCGGCGCCTTGCTCATCTCGATCGAGCCGTTGATCACGGCGCCTTCGTGCACGATCAGACGCGGCGACTTCACGTCGCCGTGGACCACGCCCGTGGCCTGCACCTCGACGCGCTCGGCGGCGATGATGTTGCCCGTCACTTGGCCGATCACGACCACGAGCTTCGCGTGGATCTCGGCGCGCACGCGGCCTTCCGGGCCGATCGTGAACTGATTGTTCGGCAGGTCGACACGGCCTTCGACCGTGCCTTCGACCTGAATGTCTTCCTCGCCCGTCAGGTCGCCCTTGATCGTGATCGACTTGCCGATGTTGGCCATGACTTCCCTTTGGATGCGCGCCGATTCGACGGGTCGAAAGAACGACTCGCTCGAGGGCGCAGTTGCGATGCCCCGGGGTGCGCTCGCGGGCCGCACGCCGAACTGCGGCGGAGCGCTCGGGGACTCGCCGTCGCGGGGACTCTTGCCGAACAAGCTCACGGGATTCTCCGGTCAGCGAGGCAGCGCAAGGTAACGGCGCGCAGTGTGAAGCGCGACGCGAATTTTCGTAGTGCGCGAGATCACCAACTCGAAATTCGCGGTGGGATCGCCGCGCGGGTCACTCGATTCGCGACCGCTTCACGCCCTCGACCGCGATGCCGCGGTCTTCGAGCAGGGTGCCCTGTGCGCGATCGAGCGCGACCACCGACGCGTGATAGATGCGCAGCGCCGCGATCTTCTGGCTCTCGGCTTCGACCAAGTCCTCCTCGCGCAGCAGCACGTCGAACGGCGTCGACTCGCCGTGCTCGAGCCGAATCTGCTCGGCGCGCGCCTGCTCCGCGGCCGCGATGCGCCGCCGCTCGGCGGCCTCGATGCCTTGGATCGCGGATTCGAGCGTTCGCACGGCGAAGCGCACCTGGGTGATGATCGACTGGCGCTGCCGGTCGACGAAGGTCTCGGCCTTGTGCAGCTCGATCTCGCTGATCCGCACGTTCGAGCGCGCGCTGGTGTTGCCGATCGGGATCGAGAGCCGCGCGCCGGCGGTCCAGGTGCGGCTGTCGTCGCCTTGGAAGAACTGATCGTGGGAGTCGCCGTAGTGGTCCGGAACGCCGACCGGCGCCGGGATGACGGTCTGGTTCGGGGGCACGCCGAACACCACCTGCTGTCCCACGCCCGAGAGGCCATGGGTTCCATAGCTCGTCACGAGATCGACCTGGGGCAGCCGCTGGTTCTTGGCGAACTGCAGCCGCAGGCGCTGCGCCTCGACCTGGCGCTCCGCGGCGATCAGCTCCGGGCGATTCATGAGCGCCTTCTCGGTCGCGAGCGCCGGGTCGATCTCGTACTTCTGGTAGTTCTCGGGCGAGTCCGCGATCACGATCTCGAGCGAAGAGGTCGGCGTGAGCACGGAGCCGTAGACGTGATCGATTAGGTCGTCCTGGGCGGTGTGGTAGGCGTTCTCCGCGGCGATCAGCTGGAACTCGCGCTGCGCCACGCCCGCCTCGGCCTCGGTGACCTCGACCCTCGAGACGACGCCGACCTGGAACTGCGCCTGCGTCTGCTTCAGCAGCGCGCGCGAGGTCTCGAGACTCTTGCTCGCCACCTCGCGACTGCGGCCCGCGGCGGCAAGGCTCCAGTACGCATCTTCCGTGCTGCGCACCACGTCCATCAGCCGGCCACGAAAGTCCTCGTTCGCGATCTGGGTGTTCGTCCCGGCCAAGCGGACGGATATCCAAGGGAAGCCGTAGAGGAAGCCCTTCAGCAGCGGCGCGGTCAGCGCAAAGGTCACGTTCGAGCGGTACTCCGGACTGAGGCTCGCGATCGTCGAGTTCGTCTCGTTGCGCGAGCCGCTGTAGCCGAAGTCGTACTGCCAGCCGACGACCGGGAGGATGCCGCGCACGCCGGTCGCGCCGGTCGTCTCCTTCTCCTCGAGGAAGCCGAAACCTTGGAACACCTGCGCGACCGGCAGGCTGCTGTCGCGGTGATCCGAGACGCCGTAGAACAGGGGCTCGTACCCGCCCCACGCAGCGCGTTCCGCGTACGCGGCGACCGCGGGGTCGTAGCGGAACAGCTCGACGTCGATGTTGCTCTGGAGCGCGCGGGAGATCGCGTCGCGCAGCGTGAGCGGGAGCTGGCCGCTCGAGGGCGGCGCGAGCTCGAGCTCGGTGGCCTCGGGCTCGCTCGGCGCGAGCGCGGCCGCCGTGGGCTCGTCAGCCGGGGCCTCGTCCGGCGCGACTTCCTCGGGCGCCGCGGATTCGTCGGCCGCTGCCTCGTCTTGTGCCCACGCCGGAGCGGCTCCGAACACGCTGAGCCCGAACGCGCAGGCCCAAACACACGCTGATCGCATCGCAATCCCCCCCGGCGAGCTTCGTTCTGAGGCGCGGGCGCGCACGGTAGCCGCGCGCCCCGCATTCCGCGCCGCCTTGATCGCGGTCGCGCGCAGTACCTATGGTGCGCGGGATGTCGGTCGCCGCCCTCGTGCTCGGCGCCGGAAGCGGGTCGCGGCTGCGCGAGAGCTTCGCGGCGGAAGCGCTGCGCGCCGCGCTGCCTGCAAAGGCGTTCGTGCAGCTCGCGGGCAAGACACTGCTCGCGCGCTCGATCGACGCGCTGCTCGCCTCGGGCGCGTGCGATCTCGTGCAGCCCGTGCTGCCGGCCGCCGACCTCGCGCGCTGGCCTGAGGTGCTGCGCGAGCTCGGCGATCCGCGGCGCGTGGCCGCGCCCGTAGCGGGCGGCGCGACGCGCCAGGCTTCCGCGCGCGCCGGGCTCGCGGCATTGCCGCCCGGCGTCGAGCTCGTAGCGGTGCACGACGCCGCGCGGCCGCTGGTCGCGCCCGCCGACGTGGCGCGTGTGATCGCCGCCGCGCGCGAGCACGGCGCCGCACTGCTCGCGGTGCCGCTGCGCGACACCTTCCATCGCGTCGCGCACGGCGTGATCGCGGCCACGCCCGCGCGCGACGAGCACGTCGCCGCGCTCACGCCGCAGGTCTTCCGCGCGGACTGGCTGCGCGCCGCGCTCGACAAAGCGGAGCAGGACGGCATCGTCGCGACCGACGACGCGGCGCTGGTCGCCAGGCTGGGCATGCGCGTGCGCGTGGTGCTCGGGAGCTCGGATAACGTGAAGATCACCACGGCCGCGGATCTGCTCGTCGCCGAGCGCCTGCTCGCGGAGCGCGCATGACGCGCGCGCGCATCGGCCACGGCTTCGACGCGCACCAGCTCGCGGAGGGCTACGAGCTCGTGATCGGGGGCGTCGCGATTCCGTACGCCCGCGGCCTGGCGGGGCACTCGGACGGCGACGTGCTGCTGCATGCGATCGCGAGCGCGCTGCTCGGGGCGCTCGGGCTCGGCGATCTCGGCGCGCACTTCCCCTCCTCGGACCCACGCTGGAAGGGCGTCGCGAGCGCGGAGTTCGTGCGCCACGCGCTCGCCCTCGCGCGCGAGCGCGGCTTCGAGCTCGGCAACCTCGACGCGACCGTGATCGCCGAGCGCCCGCGGCTCGCGCCGCATCAGCCCGCGATGCGCCGGGAGATCGCCGACCTGCTGGGCGCCAGCGAGGCGGACGTGAACGTGAAGCTCACCAGCACGGACGGGCTCGGCGCGCTCGGACGCGGCGAGGGGATCGCTGCCCACGCGGTGGTGCTGCTCGTGCCGGCGGGCGGCGCGTGAGCGCGACGGCGCTGCAGCTCTTCAACTCGCTCTCGCGGCGCAAGGAGCGGTTCGCGCCGCTCGAGGCCGGGCACGCGCGCGTCTACTCGTGCGGGCCGACGGTCTACTCCGCGCAGCACATCGGGAACATGCGGGCCAACGTGTTCGCGGACCTGCTGAAGCGCGCGCTGCTCGGCGAGGGGCTGCGCGTCACCCACGTCATCAACATCACCGATGTCGGTCACCTCACCGACGACGCGGACGCGGGCGAGGACAAGATGGAGGCGGCCGCGCGCACGAGCGGGCGCAGCGCGCAGGAGATCGCCGCGCAGTTCACGGCGCAGTGGCAGCGCGACCGGCGCAGGCTGAACTGCCTCGAGCCCGAGGTGCTCTGCAAGGCGAGCGAGCACATCGCGGAGCAGATCGCGATGGTGCGCGCACTCGAGGCGAGAGGCGTCACGTATCGCATCGCGGACGGCGTCTACTTCGACGTCACGAAGTTTCCGCGTTACGCGGAGCTGGCGCGCCTCGATCTCGCGGCGCAGCACGGCGCCAGCCGCATCGCCGACGTGCCGGGCAAGCGCAATCCCGCCGATTTCGCGCTGTGGAAGTTCGCGGGGGAGGGCGTGAAGCGGCAGCAGGAGTGGGATTCGCCTTGGGGCCGCGGCTTCCCGGGCTGGCACATCGAGTGCTCGGCGATGAGCACGAAGTATCTGGGCGCGACCTTTGACATTCACACCGGCGGCGTCGAGCACCTCGGCGTCCACCACACGAACGAGCTGGCGCAGAGCGAGGTGGCGCTGGGCGTGCATCCCTGGGTGAACGTGTGGATGCATCAGGATTGGCTCGTGTTCGACGGCGAGAAGCTCGCGAAGTCGCGGGGCAACGCGTACGTGCTGGACGACGTCGTCGCGCTCGGCGGCACCCCGCTGGGCTTCCGCTTCTTCTTGCTGCAGGCGCACTACCGCAAGCAGCAGAACGTGAGCGATGACGGCCTGCTCGCGGCCGACCGCGGCTATCGGCGCATGCTCGCGAGCACGGCCGCTGCGCGCGCCGCCACGGGCGCAGCCGATGCCGCGCGCATCGCGCCCTGGCGCGCGCGCTTTCGCGACGCGGTGCGCGATGATCTGAACGCGCCGCGCGCGCTGGCCGAGACGATCGAGCTGCTGCGCGCGCCCGAGCTGACTCCAGCTGACCAGCGCGCCCTGCTCGAAGAGTGCGACGCGTGGCTCGGGCTCGATCTGCTCACCGCCGAGCTCGGCGCCGACGCCGACGCCGGCGAGAGCGACCCGCGCATCGACGCGCTCGTCGCCGAGCGCGAGGCCGCGCGCAAGCGCCGCGACTTCGCCGCCTCGGATCGCATCCGCGACCAGCTCGCCGCCGAGGGCGTGACGATCGTCGATTCGCCGCAGGGTCCGCGCTGGAAGCGCGGAGCGCGCGGCAACTCCTAGCGAGCCGCGGGCACGCGATTCGACTCCGCCTGCTGCGGAGTCCAACGCGGCGACGTACGTTCGGACTCGCTGTCCGAACCGCGCGCTGCCGCGCGGTCGGTACCCGAGGAGCAGGCCATGAGCACGAGCACGCCGTACACGTTGATCTCCGCCGACACCCACGCGGGTGCGAGCGTCGAGGGCTACAAGCCGTATCTCGACGCCAAGCATCAGGCGATCTTCGACGAGTGGCGCGGCACCTACCGCAACCCGCAGAAGGCGCACATCGGGTCGAAGAAGCACAAGAACTGGGACGACGCCGAGCGCATGCGCGACCTCGAAGCCGAAGGCGTCGTCGGCGAGATCGTGTTCCCCAACACCGTGCCGCCGTTCTTCAAGACGAGCGTGCTGATCTGCGGCAATCCGTCGCGCGAGGACTACCCGCTGCGCTGGCAGGGCGTGCGGGCCCACAACCGCTGGCTCGCGGACTGGTGCAAGGAGTTCCCCGCGCAGCGCGCGGGCATCGGCATCGTCTACTTGAACGACATCGATGCCGCGATCGAAGAGGTGAAGTGGATCGCCCAGGCCGGCCTGCGCGGCGGCGTCCTGCTGCCGCACGTGCCGCCGGATTGCACGCACATCGCGCCGCTCTACGCGCCCGAGATGGATCGCTTCTGGGCGGTGTGCCAAGACCTCGACGTCGTGCTCAATCATCACGGCGGCACGGGCTCGCCGGACTACGGACCCTGGAAGATCTCGCTGCCGATCCGCCTGCTCGAGACCGGCTTCTACTCGACGCGCAGCTATCCGCACATGCTGATGAGCGGCGTGTTCGAGCGCTTCCCGAGGCTCAAGTACATCGTCACGGAATCCGGCTGCGCCTGGGTGCCGCAGACGCTGAAGAACCTCGACGCGATCTGGGCGCGCGTGCGCAGCGGCGCCGTGGGCGAGTTCGAGTTCGCGGAAGGCGCGATGCCGCCGCACCCGCCGAGCCACTACGCGAAGCTGAATTGTTACTACGGCGCGTCGTCGCCCTCGCGCGGAGAGCTGGCGGGCCGGCACGAGATCGGCCTCGACCACATTCTGTGGGGCAACGACTACCCGCACTACGAGGGCACCTTCCCGCACAACCGCAAGACGCTGCGCCACACCATGCACGACATGCCGGACCAGGAGCGCCGCCTGATCCTCGGCGACAACGCCGCGAAGCTCTACAAGTTCGACCTCGCGAGGCTGAAGCCGATCGTCGAGCGCTGCGGGCCGACGCCCGAGGAGATCTCGGTGCCGCTCGCCGCGGCCGAGATTCCGCAGAACGTGCATACGAACGCCTTCCGCTAGAGGGCGCGGCGGCGGGCGACGAAGGGTCAGCCCCCGCGTGGTGTCAGCAGAGGAGCAGGGCGTCGCGGGTGCGCGGCTACCGTCCGCCACCATGTCCGATCGCTTCAAGCTCGTCTCCGACTTCACGCCGCAGGGCGATCAGCCGCGCGCGATCGCGGAGCTCGTCGACGGCATCCAGCGCGGCGCGCGGCACCAGACGCTGCTCGGCGTCACGGGCAGCGGGAAGTCGTTCACGATGGCGTGCGTGGTCGAGGCGCTGAACCGCCCGGCGCTGGTGATGGCGCCCAACAAGACGCTCGCGGCGCAGCTCTACAGCGAGTTCAAGCAGCTCTTCCCAGAGAACGCGGTCGAGTACTTCGTCTCTTACTACGACTACTACCAGCCCGAGGCCTACATCCCCTCGAGCGACACGTACATCGAGAAGGATTCGTCGATCAACGACGAGATCGACAAGCTGCGCCACTCGGCGACGCACTCGCTGCTGACGCGCCGCGACGTGCTGGTGGTCGCCAGCGTCTCGTGCATCTACGGCCTCGGCTCGCCGGAGGCCTACGGCTCGATGCACGTGTTCGTCGAGGTCGGGCAGCGCGTCGAGCGCGATGACCTGCTGCGCCGCCTGGTCGAGATGCTCTACACGCGCAACGACCACGACTTCCAGCGCGGCACGTTCCGCGTGCGTGGCGACGTGATCGAGGTGATCCCGCAGTACGAGAGCGAGCGCGCCGTGCGCATCGAGCTGTTCGGCAACGAGGTCGAGTCGATCGCCGAGATCGATCCCCTGCGCGGCAAGGTGTTGGGGCGGCCCAAGCGCGCGATGATCTATCCGGCCAGCCACTACGTCTCGACGCAGGAACGCATTCAGCAGGCGATCGCGGGCATCCGCGACGAGCTGGCCGAGCGGCTCCAGCAATTTCGGCAGCAAGGCAAGCTGCTCGAGGCGCAGCGGCTCGAGCAGCGCACCATGTTCGATCTCGAGTCGCTGGCCGAGATGGGCTTCTGCCCCGGCGTCGAGAACTACTCGCGCTGGCTCGACGGCCGCAGCGCGGGCCAGACGCCGTACACGCTCTACGACTACTTCCCCGACGACGGGCTGGTGTTCCTCGACGAGTGCCACGTCTCGGTGCCGCAGATCGGCGCGATGTTCCGCGGCGACCGCGCGCGCAAGGAGACGCTGGTCGAGTTCGGCTTCCGGCTGCCCTCGGCGCTCGACAATCGTCCCTTGCGCTTCGACGAATGGGAGGCGCGCGCGAAGACGCGGTTCTACGTGTCGGCGACTCCCGCCGAGTACGAGCTCACCCAGTCGCAGGGCGTGGTGGTCGAGCAGATCATCCGCCCGACCGGCCTCGTCGATCCGCGAGTCGAGATCCGGAAGGCCACGGGGCAGGTGGACGACTTGTTGGGGGAGATCCGCGCCCGCGTCGCTGGCGGTGACCGCGTGCTCGTCACGGTGCTCACCAAGCGCATGGCGGAGCAGCTCACCGAGTACTACGCCGAGCACGGCGTGAAGGTCCGCTACCTGCACAGCGACATCCAGACGATCGAGCGCACCGAGATCATCCGCGAGCTGCGCGAGGGCGTGTTCGACGTGCTGGTCGGCATCAACTTGTTGCGGGAAGGCCTCGACATCCCCGAGGTGTCGCTGGTCGCGATCCTCGACGCGGACAAAGAGGGCTTCCTGCGCTCGTCGCGCTCGCTGATCCAGACGATCGGCCGCGCGGCGCGGCACATCGACGGCACGGTGATCCTGTACGCCGACCGCGAGACCGACTCGATCCGCAAGACGCTCGACGAGACGAATCGCCGGCGCGAGATCCAGCTCGCGTACAACCAGGAGCACGGCATCACCCCGACCAGCGTGGTCAAGAAGATCGCCAGCCTGCGGGATTCGATCTGGGAGCAGGACTACGTGACGGTGCCGACGCGCGAAGAGAAGCGCGCGCGCGAGGCGGACGTGCCGTGGCACGAGCTGCCGCTGCTGATCGCTGCGCTGCGCAAGGAGATGAAGGACGCGGCGGCGAAGCTCGACTACGAGCGGGCGGCGGAGATTCGGGATCGCTTGAAGAAGCTGGAAGCGGAGCGGCTGGCCAGGACCTGAGGTGGAGGGAGAGGGGGCGTATGCGGCGTCCGCAGCCGCGGCGGGGCCGGGAGCGGCTCCGGCCAATGGCTCACTCGGCCCCTCAGCATTCGCGCGCATCGCAATGCCTCGCGCGCTTCGGGTGTCACGGGAGACTTCTGTTGGGGGCCTCGCTCCGCTTGATTTGGCCTCCGCCGCCCCCGGTCCCGCCGCGGCTGCTCGTGCTCGGGTCCGCCGTCGCGCGCGTTGGGAGGAGGGGCGCGGGTCGGCGCGGCTTCGAGCCGCGCCTCCCGCGCGGCCCGTCGAAGGGGCGCGCACGCAGGGCGGGAGGCTGTTGCCTCGCTTTCGCTCGCCAAGGCGCCGCGCAATCCTCGGTGTGACATCGGAGGAGTCGCGATGATCGGCAGGGGCGCCGTGGATGATCGGATCGCGATTCGGGAGTTCGTCGAGTCTTACAACGAACGCGCCGAGCGCTGGTATTTCGCGAAGCGCGTTTGCCAGCTCGTGAATTCGCGCGAGACGAAGGACTGAAGGCGATGGCGCGTGACGAAGGAGCGGGCGCCGCTTGGCCTCGGAAGACCCGCGAGCTGCACAGTCACCACTTCGACTCGACGATCTGGAACGAGCTGCGCCTCCGCGACGACGACATCGTGATCGCGACCTACGCGAAATCCGGTACGACCTGGATGCAGCAGATCGTCGGGCAGATGTTGCTCGGCCCGGATACGGAGCTCTCGGTCGCCGAGCTCTCGCCTTGGCTCGATCTGCGCGTGCCTCCGAAGGCGGTGAAGCTGCCGCTCGTCGAGGCGCAGACGCATAGGCGCTTCTTGAAGACCCACTTGCCCGTCGACGCGCTCGTGTTCTCGCCGAAGGCGAAATACTTGTACATCGGCCGCGATGGGCGCGACGTGGTGTGGAGCATGTACAACCACCACGCGAACGCGAACCGCAGCTGGTACGAGGCGCTGAACGACACGCCCGGCCGCGTGGGCCCGCCGATCGAGCCGCCGCCGGCGGACATTCGCGAGTACTGGCGGGGCTGGATGGAGCGCGACGGGCATCCGTTCTGGCCTTTCTGGGAGAACGTGCGCAGCTGGTGGGCGCTCCGCGCGCTGCCGAACGTGCTGTTCGTTCACTTCGCGCGCCTGAAGCAGGACATGCCCGGCGAGATGCGGCGCATCGCCGAGTTCCTCGAGATCCCCGTGCGCGCGGGCGCCTGGCCGGCGCTGATCGAGTACTGCTCCTTCGACTGGATGAAGCGGAACGCGACGCGCAGCGTGCCGCTCGGCGGCGCCTTCTGGGATGCGGGCGCGGAGGTCTTCATCCACAAGGGCATCAACGGGCGCTGGGCCGAAGTGCTCTCGCCGGCGGAGGCGGGCGCGTACGAAGCGCGCGCCGTGCGCGAGCTCGGCCCCGATTGCGCGCGCTGGCTCGCGACAGGCGAGCTCGGCTGACGCCGCGGGTAGATTCCGCGCGTGACCGCAGATTCCGCTAGCGAGCGCGCGCTGGTCGAGCGCATCGACGCCCTGCCGCAGGCGCCGGGCGTCTATCTGCTGAAGAGCGCGCGCGGCAAGGTGCTGTACGTGGGCAAGGCGCAGAACCTGCGCAGCCGCGTACGCCAGTACTTCGCCGGCGGCGACGGGCGCATGCAGCTGCCGAACCTGATGGCGCGCACCGCGGACGTGAGCGTGCTCGTCACCGAGAGCGTGAAGAACGCCCTGCTGCTCGAGAACGAGCTGATCAAGCAGCACCGGCCGCCGTTCAACGTGCGGCTGCGCGACGACAAGCAGTACTTGGCGTTGCGCCTCGACCGCCGCGAGGAGTGGCCGCGGCTCACGCAGGTGAGGCGCTTCGCGAAGGACGGCGCGGACTACTTCGGGCCCTACACCTCGAGCGTGAACCTGCGCGCCTCGCTGAATCACCTGCGCCGGCTGTTCCCGCTGCGCAGCTGCAGCGAGGGCGTGTTCCGCGACTACGCGCGGCGCGGCCGCCCCTGCATCGAGCACGAGATGAAGCGCTGTCCGGCGCCCTGCGTGGGGCGCGTGACGCCCGAGGCGTATCGCGAGCTGCTCGCCGGCACCGAGCTGTTCCTGCGCGGGCGCTCGGCGGAGCTCACGGCGCTGTTACGGACGCGGATGGCGGGCGCGGCCGAGGCCGAGGACTTCGAGGAGGCGGCGCGGCTGCGCGACCGCATCGCGGCGGTGGAGGACACCGTCACGCGCCAGCAGATCGTCTCGGAGCGCGCGCAGGATCGCGACGTGTTCGGCCTCGCGCGGCGCGCGGGCGAGGTCGAGATCCAGGTGCTGCACGTGCGCGAGGGGCGCGTGACCGGCGCCTCGGAGCACTCGTTCTCGAACGTCGAGATCCCCGACGAAGACGTGATGGCGAGCTTCCTCGCGCAGTTCTACGCCGACGAGGCGAGCGGCGCGGCGCCCGCGGAGGTGCTCGTCTCGGTGGCGCCGAGCGACGACGGCGCACTCGCTGCCTGGCTCGCCGAACGCGCGGGCCGCGCCGTGGAGGTGCGCGTGCCGCAGCGCGGGGCACCGCGCGAGCTCGGCGACCTCGCGCTGAAAAACGCGGAGGGCACGCTCGAACGCCGCATCGCCGCGCGCGAGACCATGGACAGCGCGCTCGCGGACCTGCAGGAGAAGCTCGGTCTCGCGAACTTGCCGCAGCGCATCGAGTGTTATGACGTCTCGAATCTCGCGGGCACGCTCGCGGTGGCGAGCCGCGTGGTCTTCGAGAGCGGCGCGCCCGACAAGAACGCCTATCGCCGTTACCGCATTCACGAGGCGCAAGCGGGCGACGACCTCGCGTGCATGCGCGAAGTGTTGACGCGGCGTCTCGACAAGCGCGAGAAGGAGCCGCTGCCCGACCTGTGGGTGCTCGACGGCGGACGCGGGCAGCTGAAGGTCGCGACCACGCTGCTGCGCGACCGCGGGCTCGCGCAGGATCACGTCGGCCTCGCGAAGGAGCGCGACGACGAGAGCCCGTCGCCGCGCGTGAAGCGCGGCGGCGGCCTGAAGGCGGAGCGCGTGTTCCTGCCCGATCGCGTCAACCCCGTGTTGTTGCTGCCGAGCTCGCGCGGGCTGCTCTTGCTCCAGCGCATTCGCGACGAGGCGCACCGCTTCGCGATCGAGTTCCAGCGCTCGCTGCGGCGCCGCGTCGGCATGCGCTCGGTGCTGGAGGAAATCCCGGGCATCGGGCCCGGCAAGCGCCGTGCGCTGCTGCGCGAGCTCGGCTCCCTGAAGCGCGTGCGCGAGGCCAGCGTCGCCGAGCTCGCGGCGGTGAGCGGCGTGGCGCTGCCCGACGCCGAGCGCATCCACGCCTTCTTCCGCGCGCTCGCGAGCGACGCGGGGGTAGCGGAGTTCCCAGGAGTGGAGGGCGGCCCGCCCACTGCGGAGGCTCCCGGCGGAGCGCAGCCCGGCGCTGAATCCTGAGCGCCGGCCCCGCTTTCGGAGCGAGCTGCCGCCGCGTTGCCGCTGCGGGCGCGGCTGGCACCGCGCTTGCTCACGCTTCGGCGCGTGGAACGGACGCTGGACACGATTCAGGCAGACTTGGTCGCGCGCGGGGTCGAGCCCGCGCTCGCGCGTCGGCTCGCGCAAGCGATCGAGAAGCGCACCGCCGTGCTCGATGCGCCGCGTTATCAGGGAGTCGTCGCCGGCGTCGTGCTCGCCGTGACGGCCCAGCGCCGCGAGGTGGAGCAGCTGCGCAAGGCGGCGGGTGAGCTGGGCGAGGTGAAGCGCCTGCTCGGGAGCTTCACCGAAGAGATGAAGAAGCTCGACGAGGCGCTCGAGACCCTCGCAGCCTACGTCGTGCGCATGAAGAACCCGCAGCCTCCGCCTTCGGGGCGCGTGCTGCACTGATCCGCGAGCGGACGCCGCCGGACGCGAGCGGTCGCGGACGCGACGACGGCAGGACGCGCACGGCAGAGGTGCTCTAGCTTCGCGCCGCCCGGTCCCCGAGAGACGCGAGATGCGCGCGTCGATTCCGCTGCTCGTCGCCGGCTTCGCGCTCGGCGAGTTGTTGGGGGACCGCTGGCCGGGTGCCGCGCGCTTCGCGTGGGTGTGCGCGCTCGGTAGCTGTGGGGCGGCGTGGCTGCTGCGGCGATCGCCGCGCGTTTGCACTGCGCTGACGACAGCTGCCGCGATCGCGGCGGGCGCCGCACTGCTCGCTCAGCGCGTCGAGCGCGCGGCGCCGGAGCTGGCGGCGCGCGCGCGCGACGCGGTGATCGAAGGGCGCGTCTCGTTCGTCGAAGGGCTGTTAGGTGCCGTGCGCGTCGAGCTGCGCCGCGTCGCGTGGGTGCGCCCGGAGCGCGACGGACCGGCGCGCGTCGAGCTCTGGCTCGACGCCGGCGCGCCGCTGCCCGCGATCGGGAGCGCGCTGCGCCTCGCGCTGCACACGCGCGAGCTCGCGCCGGGCGAGGCCAACCCCGGCGGCCCCGACCCGGCGCGCAGCCTGGCTCGCCGCGGCGTCGGCGCAAGCGCTCGCGCGCTCGATCCTCGGCTCCTTCAGATGGTCGAGAGGCCTGCGCACAACCCATGGAATCGGCTCGCGAATCGACGCCTGGTCGCGATCGACCGATTGCGCGATTTCGGGCGCGGCGGGGCGCTGCTCGCGGCGCTGAGCCTGGGCGATCAGGGGGGCCTGCCCGAGCGCGACCGGCGCGCCTGGGCGGCGCTCGGCATCGCGCACTTGCTCTCCGTCTCGGGCCTTCACCTCGCGCTCGCCGCCGCGGCCGCGTACCGGCTCGCGCTGCGCGCCTTCGCCCGCTGCGCGCGCTGCACCGCGCGGCGCGATGCGCGGCGGCTCGCGCTCGCCGTCGCGCTCGCTGCCGCCGCGTTCTACGCCGCGCTCGCCGGGCTGGCGACGCCGGCGCTGCGCTCGCTCGCGATGCTCGCATGCCTCGCCGCCGCCGCGGCGCTGCGCCGTCCGGCAGCGCCGGCGCATGCGCTCGCGTGCGCGGCGCTCGCGGTGCTCGCACTCGATCCGGCCGCACTGTTCGCGCCGGGCGCGCAGCTCTCCTTCGCCGCGACCGCGGCGCTCGTGCTCGGCCGCGCGAGCCACGCCGAGCGCGCGGGCGGGCGCGCACGGCGCGCGCTCGCGAGTGCGCTCTCGACGACGGCTCGCGCGACGCTCGCTTCGGCGCCGCTCGCGGCGATCCACTTCGGCGCGGCACCACCGCTCGCGGGCGTCGCGAACTTGCTCGCGATCCCGCTCACCGCCGCGCTCGGCATGCCGCTCGCCTTCGCCGCCGCCGGTTGCGCGCTGCTCGCGCCGCGCGCGACTCCCGTCGCGGGCTTCGAAGCCGCGGCGTGGGCCGCCGAGCGCGCGCTCGACGCGGCGCTCGCGCTGGCGAGCGCCGCGCCGCGCAGCGTCCCGCATCCGCCGCATCTCGCCGCGCTCGCGCTCTGCGCGCTGCTGGCCGCGCTCGGCCTGCGCACGCGCAGCCTGGCCGCGCGCCTCGCGTGCGCGTTCGCGGCGCAGCTCGCGTTGGCGTTCGTGCCTGCGCCGGCGCTCGATCCGGCGCTGCCGCGGCTCACGTTCCTCGACGTCGGACATGGCGACGCCGCGCTCGTGCAGGCAGCGGACTTCGCGCTGCTGGTGGACGCGGGCGGCGCCTCGCCGGACGGCTGGGACGCCGGAGAGCGCATCGTCGTGCCGGCGCTAGCGGCGCTCGGCGTGCGGCGGCTCGACGCGCTCGCGATCTCCCACGCCGATCTCGACCATCGCGGCGGCGCCGCGGCGGTGCTCGCCGCGTTTCCCTGCGCGGAGCTGTGGCTCCCGCGCGGCGCGCTGCGCGACGGCGCGTTCGCTCCGCTGCTGGCCGCGGCACGTGCGCACGGAGCGCGCGTGCGCGAGCGCGGCGCCGGCGATGCGCCGCTCGTTCGCGCGGGCCTGCGCGTGACGTCGCTCTGGCCGCCTCGGGCGCACGCTGAGCTCTCGGACAACGATCGCTCGCTCGTCTTGCGCGTCGAGCTCGCCGGTACGCGCGCGCTGCTGCTCGGGGATCTGGAGGCGCGCGGCGAGCGCGCGCTGGTCGCCTCGGGCGCGGACCTGCGCGCGCGCGTGCTCAAGCTCGCGCATCACGGCAGCCGCTCCTCGAGCACGCCCGAGTTGTTGGGCGCCGTGCGGCCGCAGCTGGCGATCGCGTCGGCGCCGCTGCGTGGCCGCTTCGGCTGGCCCCACCGCGAGGTGCGCGAGCGGATCGCCGCGCACGGCATCGCGCTGGCCTGGACCGGACGCGACGGCGCGCTGCTCGTGCACGCGGGGCGGCACGCGTGCCTGAGGCGCTGGCGCATCGCACCGGAATGCGAACCGATCGCTGCGCCTCCACTCGCGCCGGCCCCGGCTGCTAACCAGCGTGCAGGAGAGACGCGCATGCAGCTGAGCGACGCCAAGCTTTGGCTCGACGCGTGTTGGGTGGACGGCGCGCCGCTGCGCGCGGCGAGCGGCGCGACGTTCGCGGTCGTCGACCCCGCGACGCGCGAGACGCTCGGGGCGATCCCGAAGCTCGAGCGCGCCGAGGTGGCGCACGCGATCGCCGCGGCGGAGCGCGCGCTGCCGGCGTGGCGCGCGAGGCCCGCGAAGGAACGCGCCGCGATCCTGCGGCGCTGGTCCGATCTGATGCTCGAGCACCGCGAGGATCTCGCGCTGCTGATGACCTCGGAGCAGGGCAAGCCGCTCAGCGAAGCGCGCGGCGAGATCACCTACGCCGCGTCTTTCCTCGAGTGGTTCGGCGAGGAAGCGAAGCGTGCCTACGGAGAAACGGTGCCGAGCCCGTGGCCGGGGGCGCGCATCCTGGTCGTGCCCGAGCCGATCGGCGTGTGCGCGGTGATCACGCCCTGGAATTTTCCGGCGGCCATGCTGACGCGGAAGGTCGGGCCGGCGCTCGCCGCGGGCTGCACGGTGATCGCGAAGCCCGCGGAGGCAACGCCATTCTCGGCGCTCGCGCTCGCCGTGCTCTCCGAGCGCGCCGGCCTGCCGCCCGGCGTCTTCAACGTCGTGACCGGCGTCCCCGCCGACGTCGGCGCGGAGCTGACCTCCAGCCCGGCCGTGCGCGCGCTCTCGTTCACCGGCTCGACCGCGGTCGGCAAGCTGCTGCTCGCGCAGTGCGCGAGCACGGTCAAGCGCGTCTCGCTCGAGCTCGGTGGCAACGCCCCGTTCCTCGTCTTCGACGATGCCGATCTCGACGCCGCGGTGGAGGGCGCGATCGCCTCGAAGTTCCGCAATGCGGGCCAGACCTGCGTGTGCGCGAATCGCTTCTTCGTGCAGGCCGGCATCTACGACGCCTTCGCCGCGCGCCTCGCCGAGCGGGCGCGCGCACTGCCGGTCGGCGACGGCCGCGAAGCGGGCGTGCTGCAGGGGCCGCTGATCGACGAGGCGGCGCTGGCGAAGGTCGAGCGGCACGTTGCCGACGCGCTCGCGCACGGTGCGCGGCTCGCGTGCGGCGGGAGGCGCCACGCGCGCGGCGGCACTTATTACGAGCCGACCGTGCTGCGCGACGTCGCCCCCGCGTCCCTGCTCGCGCGCGAGGAGACCTTCGGCCCCGTGGCTCCGCTGTTCCGCTTCGGCGACGAGGCGGAGGCGCTGCGCCTCGCGAACGCGACCGAGTACGGCCTCGCGTCCTACGTCTACACCCGCGATCTCGGCCGCGCGTGGCGGGTCGCGGCTGCGCTCGAGACCGGCATGGTGGCGGTCAATGCCGGCATCCTCTCCACCGAGACGGCGCCGTTCGGCGGCGTGAAGCAATCCGGCCTCGGGCGCGAGGGCGGGCGGCACGGCCTCCAGGAATTCCTGGAGTGGAAGTACGTGCTGATGGCGGGGCTCGGCTGAGGCGCTAGGAGACCGACTCGGGATGCGCGATCACCGCACGCCGAGGGCCCAGCGCACTCCGAGGCCACTGTTCGACTCCGCTCGGCTCCGAAGACTCCGCCTCGCTGCGCGCTTCGCTTGCTAGCGGCCGCGGAACAGCGGCTTGCGCTTCTCCACGAAAGCGCGCTGCGCCTCGCGCGCGTCTTCCGTCTTGCGCAGCGGACGCCCGAGCTGCTCCTGCCGCGCGTACGCGTCGGCCAGCGGCAGCGCCAGCAGCTCGCGCACGCCTGCGCGCGTGGCGCGCACCGCGAGCGGCGCGTTGGCGGCGATCGCGTCGGCTGCGGCGAACGCGGCGGGCAGCAGCTCGGCGCGCGGCACGAGCTCGTTCACGAGCCCGATGCGCAGCGCTCGCGCGGCGTCGATGGGCCGCGCGGTCAACAACAAGTCGTGCGCGTGTACCCAGCCGATCTGGCGGGGCAGCAGCACCGTGGCGTTGCCGGTCGGATAGAGGCCGAGCGCGACCTCTTCGAGCGCAAAGCTCGCCTCGGGCACGGCGAAGCGCAGCTCGCTCGCGAGCATCAGGTCGAAGCCGCCCGCGCGCGCATGGCCGTTGATGGCGCAGACGAGCGGCTTGCCGAGCTCGAAGCCCGCGAGCAGCGCGACGCTCACGTTGCGCAGGCCCTCGAAGTCGCGCGGCTCGATCTGCTCGCCGCGCGCGAGCGCCTGCGCGGCGGGGATCGTGCGCGCCATGTCCATTCCCGAGCAGAACACGCGCGCGCCGGCGCCCGTCAGCACGATCGCGCGCACGGCGTCATCGGCGGCCAGCTCGCGCCAGGCGGCGGCGAGATCGCACAGCATCGCGGGGTCGAGCGAGTTCGCTTTCTCGGGACGATCGAGCGTGACGAGCGCGACGTGGGCGTGCTCGGGCGGACGCTCGAGGCGGATGGGCATGCCGCGACGATACGGCGCGAGGGCGTGCGGCCCTAGCGCCGTCTGCGCCGCAGCGCCGCGAGCCCGAGCAACAGCGGCGCGAGCTCCGGCCCGATGCCGCAGCCGCCGGCGACCGGCGGGCTTTCGAGCGAGCCAGTCGGCGACGTGCACTGGGGATCCGCCGCGCCGATCCCCGCGCCGTCCCAGTCGGTCTTGCCGTCGCCGTCGTTGTCGAGCCCGTCACTGCAGCCGGTGAGCGACGTCTGGATGCGCAGCTGCCAGTCGTTGACCGCGGTGAAGTTGCCGGGGTTCGTGACGTCGAGGAGCCGCAGCGACCACAGGCCGAACAGCGCCGTGTTGTTGAGCAGGTTCAGCGGCTGGTTCGGCTTCCAGCGTCCCGTGAGCGTTCCGCACGCCGTCGCGACGGACGCGGCCGCGTCGTCGAACACGACCTCGGTACCCGCGTTGAAGGTCGAGCAGCCCGCGCGCCCGTCCAGCGCGCGCAGCGTCGCGCCCTTCACCAGCGTCGAGCGCACTTCGTCGGCGCCGCTGTACGAGACGTTCAGCACGACGTCGACGTCCTTCACGATCCCGCGGTCGCTGGAGAACGCGTCGAGCTGCGTCGCCGGATTCGAGTCCACCGAGAAGCCCGCGCCGCCGTACACGACGGCGCGCGTCTGTCCTCGCGGCGTGAAGTCGATCGGGAAGCTGCAGGCGTTGCCGCTCGGCGTGCCGGTCGCGAGCTCGCCGGTCGGCTCCATGAGCGCGACCGAAGTCTTGAGCGTGCACTTGCCGCTCGCGTTCGGGACGCACAGCTGCGCCGGCAGCGAGAGCTCTCCGGCGCGCCGCAGCGCGCCGCGGCTGATGAAATCCGCTGGGCCGAAGCTGCGCTCGAGCTCGAGGCGCTCGCCGAACGGCAGCTGCGAGCACGAGAGCGGCAAGGCGCCGCGCACCAGGAAGCCGATTCCTCCGCCCAGCTCGAGCGGCTTCGGCGTCAGGAACTCTCGGTCCGGGCCGGCTTGGTGATAACAACTCTGCTCGGTGAAGGACTGCACCGGCGTCGACAATCCCGGCCGCTCGAGCGTGGCGGATGCGGTGTAGCTGCCGCACAGCTCGAGCGCGTCGGGCGGGCGCACCACCACCAGATACATCTGTGCCGCGTTGCCGCCGCCCGCATGATTTCCGCCGAGCGTGACGGCGGCTCCCGGCGCGAACAGCGCGTTCGACCTCCACACCCGCAGCGTTCCGAGGTCCGTCGTCACCGTCGACGCGGTCTGCGCGAACGCCGACGTGAGCCAGCTCGGCGCCTGCGCGCCGTTCTCGTAGAGCACGTAGACGTAGCTCTCGAGGTCCTTCACCGTGAAGCCGAGGTGCGCGGCGGCGCTGCCGTTCGCGTCGCTGGTGCGCGTCTGAATCCAGCTCGCGCAGCCGAGCGCCGCGGGGATCGGCGCGAACAGGCTGACGAAGAAGTTGTCGGCGTAGGGCGCCGAGCCGGGGCTCGGATCGAAGGACTCGGCGTAGCCCGACGGCGTGCTGATGGAGCCGAGCGTGCCGATGCCGCCGCTGCAGTCGCCGTCGAACGCATGCAGCTGCGAGACGTCGGTCGCGGTCCACTGATTCGCGGGCGTCATCGCGATCGAGAAGCGCCCGGTCAGCGCGCTCGTTCCCGGGATCTCGTCCGCACGGCAGTTGCGCAGCGCGGGACCAGGGGGGCAATCGGGCGACCAGACGCGGGTCGGGAAGGTCGGGTCCGGCTGCTCGAGCACGAGGTCGAAGCAGGACGTCGTCGGCTCGTCCACGCACACGAGCTTGGGCGGCGCTTCCCCGGGCTCGTTCATCAGCCACGTCCGCACGCGCACGTCGTCGGGCACGGGCGGCGGCGTCGTCAGCCCCACGCCTTGTCCGCCGGCCCACGCGGCCAGGGTCGAGCCGAGCGCCAGCAGCAGCGACAACAGCGCGCGCTCCGCGACACGGCGTGTGCGGGCTCGTTCGAGGCTCTTCGCGATCTCGATGCTCATGCGAGTCCCCTCCGGGTTGCCCGCACACTAGAACGCCGCGCAAGGGATCTTGCTATGAGGCCCTTCACAGCGGCAGCAGCCAGACGCTGAACAGCTCGTCGCGCCCCTTCAGCGAGACGCCGTCGCGGCGCTGGAAGTCGTCGCAGGCGCCGCCCGCGCGCTGCTGGGTCAGCGCGTCGATCGCGATCGACGCCGCGTGGTCGCGCGTCAGTCCCTGCAGGCGCGCCGCCAGGTTGGTGGTGTTGCCGATCACGCCCCAGATCTTGCGATCCACGGACTGGATGTCGCCGACGTAGGCGGGCCCGGTCGCGACGCCGACGCCGACGGACATGCCCGGGTAGAGGTTCTCGCGCTGGAAGGCGCTCACGACCGAGAGCGCGGCTCGCACCGCGCAGCGTTCCTTGTCCGCCAAGTCCGCGGGGGCGCCGAACGCGGCCATCAGACCGTCGCCGTGGAACTCGACGATCGAGCCGCCTTGGGCGCGCACGCGCTCGGAGACGGTCGTCGTATAGGCGTTCACGAAATCGAAGATCTGCGGAGCTTCGCGGGCTTGCGAGAAGCTCGTGTAGCCGCGCACGTCGACGAACATCACGGTCACCTCGCGCTCGCCCGGCGCGACCTCGCCACCGCGCGCGAGCTCTTCGGCGACGCTGCCGGGCGCGTAGCGCGCGAGCGCGGTGTAGAGCCGGCGCTCGTCCGCGCGCACGGCCTCGACGCGGAACTGATCGAGCGCGACGACCGCGCGCTCCACCAGGCTCTCGAGCATCGCCACTTCGGCGCGCGAGAACAGCTCGCCCGAGCGCTTGTCGCCGAGCAGCAGGAACGCCTCGAGCGGGCCGGCGCGCACGAGCGGCAGGATCAGCGCGGCGCCGAAGGTCTCGAGCGCCGCGCGGTCGGCGTGCGCCAGCAGGCCGCGCCGCGCCCAGCTGCGCCACTGCTCGAGGGTGATGGGCTGCTGGCGGTCCGAGAGCAGCGCCGCCAGCGCGCCGTCGGCGTCGAAGGCGGGCGGGATCGCGTTGCCGTGCGCCGAGATCGGCACGAACGCTTCCTCGGCGCGCGCGAACAGCGCCGAGCGCTCGAGCCGAATGCGCCGCCCGACCTCGACGCCGAGCGCGTTCAGCAGATCTGCGGGCTTCGCGAACGAAGGAATCTGCGCGCGGAACTCGCGCAGCGATTCCTCGACTTCGAACTGCTCGCGGAACAGCAGCCGCTCGAGGCGCGTGCGCAGGCGCTGCGCGAGCCACGGGATCGGCGCGGCGACCGCGATCGCGAACACCCAGAGCGCGGTGGTCTCCTGCAGCCCCGTGCGCTCGGCGGCGACGCGAGCAAGCGGCGGCACCACTTGGAACAGCGTGCCGATGAGAAGCGGCGCGAGCAGCGTATAGGTCGCCGTGGTGGTGATCAGGCGATCGATGTCGAACAGGTTGTCGCGCATCAGGGCCACGAGAATGCAGGCCGGGATCAATACCCCAAACGCGAGCGTCGCCTCGTAGACCCCGCGCAGCTCTGGCCGCGACGCGGCGACCGCGCTCGCCACGAGCGACGGCAGCGTGCCCGCGACGAAGCCCCACATCACCCACTTGAGCTGCCGCCGGCCGCGCGCCGACGCGACCCAATAGTTGTGCGCCAGCACCGCGAGCAGCGCGGCGATGCCCGCGGTGAACAGCGCGCTCGCGTATTGGAACCCGAACAAGCCGAGGCGCGGGATCCCGAAGATCCAGACGTAGAGCGCCGGGCCCGTGATCGCGAGCGCCCAGGGCGCGAGTAGCGCCCAGCGCGCAGGGCGGGGCGCGGAGTCGGGGAACAGCAGCGCCGCGCGCAGCATCAGCGGCGGATAGAGCGCGCCGCTCACGATCACGAGCCAGACGCCCGCCGCCGTCTGCCACGGCAGCCCGCCGTAGAGCGACGACATGTGGATGCTGTAGAGCAGGGATGCGCCGGCGTAGCCGCGCGCGGCCGGCGAGTTCCTCACCCGTAACAATACGAAGGTGCCCGTCAGCCCGAGCGCCACCGCGAGCGCGAGATGTCCCCAGGCGGCGCGCACGACGCGCAGCGCGAGCGTGCGCTGTGCGCGCGGCGCGACCGCGAACGAGACGACGCCGTCCGCGTCCGCCGCCGGGAAGGCGCGCATCCAGACCGTGAGGCGCCCGGCGCCCGCGAGCGAGTGGCCGCCGACCGCGAGCAAGCGGTCGCCGGGCGCGAGCGAGTCCGGCGAGCGCGCGGTGTCGGGCCAGAGCGAGAGCACGCGCGGGAAATCTGCCGGGCCGGGCGCCGGGGCGAGATAGACGGGAAGCCACGCGAAGGGCAGCGGGCTCAGCTGGCGGTCGACGTGCAGGATCGTCGCGACCGCCCAGAACGGCACGAGGCCGAACAGCAGCGCGCGCTCGATCCACGGCCGGCGGCTCATGGCCGCTGCGCCCGGGCGCGCCGCAGCGCATCCACGATCAGCAGCGCGGCGGCGCCGAGCGCGGGCGCATCCCCGATGCGCGCGTACAGCGTGAGATCGCTGCGCAGCGGCACGCGCGCGAAGAGCGTCGCGGGCTCGCGTGTCGGCTCGGCGCGCGCGATGCGTCCCCAGGGATCGACCGCCGCGGTCGCGCCGTTCGCGGCGGGTCGCAGCAGGCTGCGGCGCAGCTCGATCGCGCGCAGCGACACCCAGGCGAGCTGCTGCTCGCTGCCGGCGCGCGCGCCGAACCAGACGTCGTTGGATGGATTCACGAGCAGCGTCGCGCCCGCCAGCACGCGCTCGCGCGCGAGCGCAGGGAACATGGCTTCCGAGCAGAGCAGGACGCCGAGCGCCGCGAAGCGCGAGCGCAAGGGGTGCCCACCGCTGCCCGCCGCGAATCCCGAGTCGCCGAGCGGTCCGCCGAAGCCGCGCGTCTCGCCAGGCTCGAGCAGGCGCTGCTTGTCGTACTGATCCGCCCACACGCCGGCGCGCACCACGTAATAGCTGTTGGTGGCGCGCGCGGGTGGCGCGACGCCGAGCGCGCCGAAGGCGACGTCGACGTCTTGCGCACGGCTCACGGCGGCGATCGGCGCACGCGCGGCGGGCTCGCGCGCCGGCGCGACGCCGAGCACGAGCTCCGGCCACAGCACGAGGCGGGCGCCCGCCCGCCCGGCTGCGCGTGTGCGCTCCACGAGCGCGGAGAGCGCGGCGCGGTCGAGCGTGTGGAAGCGCGCCGCGCCTCGGGAGTCGGCGCCCATCACGGCGACCGCGAGCGCAGCGGCGGGCGGCGCCTCGCGCAGCCGGAACGCGCCGAAGGCGAGGCTCGCGCACAGCGCCGCCGCGATCCCGGCGGCGACCCCGCTTGATGCGCGCAGCGGGGGCGCGAACACGCCCGCGAGCGCCGCAGCCAACGCCGCCATCAGCGCGCCGACGCCGAGGCCGCCGACGCCTTCCGCGATCTGCAGGAACACGGGCGCGGGCGCCTGGGTCGCAGCGAGCAGACCGAACGGGATCGGCGTCGCGCAGCGCGCGAGCTCGCTGAGCCAGAGCGCGCAGCCGACGAGCGGCGCGGCCAGCGGTCCGCGCGCTGTCGCCCACGCGAGCCACGCGCAGCATGCGCCGAACTGCACGCCGGCGACGAGCGCGTAGACGCCCCCGGCGGCGAGCGTCGCGAGCGGCGCGGGCAGCAGCAGATAGCGGGCGAGCATTCCCGGGAGCCACGGCGCGACCAGCGCGCCGAGCATCAGCTTGAAGCCGAGACCCAACAAGAACGCGCGTCCCGGTCGCAGCCCGACCACCGCGATCCACAGCGGCGTGAGCGCGAGCCAGCCGAGCGGCCACACGCCGAGCGGAGGCAGCGCGGCGGCATACGCGATCGCGGCGACGAAAACCAGGAGCGCACGTTGGCGGCCGCGGATCATCATCGGCATAGACTGTCCCAACGAGCCGACATTCTCACGATTGCGAGGAGCACCGACCATGCCGCGACTCCGCCAAGTTCCGCGTTCCGAGGCGCACGAGACCGCACAGCGCATGTATCAGGTGCTGTTCGGCGAGCGCGATCCGCTCACCCAGCCCGGCACGGCGACCGGCACGCCGGGAAACTGGTGGACGGTGTTCGCGCTCGTGCCCGAGGTGTTCGATCACGCCGTCGCCGGCTTCCAGGTCTACCGCAGCCCGCGCCGCAAGCTCGACCCCAAGCTGCGCGAGCTGGGTCAGACGCGCGCCGGCTTCGCGCGCGGCAGCCAGTTCGTGTTCTCGCAGCACTGCAAGGCGTCGCGCGACGTCGGGCTCAGCGAAGAGCAGATCGCGGCGATCCCGCACTGGGCGGTGGCGACTTGTTACTCCCCGCTGGAGCGCGCCGTGCTCGCCTACACCGACGCGCTCGTGCTCGAGGGCGGCCGCGTGCCCGACGGCGTGTTCGCCGCGCTGCGCGCGGGGCTCTCCGAAGAGGAGATCCTCGAGCTCACCTACATCACCTGCCTCTACGAGATGCACGCCACCATGACGCGCGCGCTGCGGCTCGAATACGACGACGTGCCCGAGCGCCTGGTCGAGGTGCCGGCGCCGCGCGCGAGCGGCGACCCGATGCGCGCGCTGGACGGCGACCCGATGAAGGCAGTGGACCGCGCGCGCTAGGCCGTTGCGCCGCGCACGTCGTGGCGCTGCGTGTAGAACGCGTAGCGGCGCTCGAGCTGCGCGATGTCGAGGCCGAACACCGCCGGCGCGTACTTGTGCACGCCGTGCTTGTCGGAGGCGTTGTCGGCGAGGAACGCGCGCATGCGCGCCTCGAAGGCGGAGGAGAAGTCGAGCCCGAAGCGGTCGTAGATTCGCTTGACGCTGCCCAGCGGATCTGAGACGAGGTCCGGGTACGCGAGATCGCAGAACTGCGATTCGCGCTCCGGATGCGCGGCGCGCGACGCGATGCCGGCGCGCAGCATGCGCTCGATCAGATCCGCGGCCTCGCGGCCTTGATCGCGCGGGTCGAGGCGATCGCTCGACGCGCCGCGCAGCGTGCACTCGAGGCTCGCGAGGCTCGTCACGACCTGGCTCGGTGCGCGGTGGGTCTGCACGATCAACGCGTCGGGATACTCCGCGAACAGCGCGTCGAGCGTCAGCAGGTGCGCGGGGGTCTTCAACACCCAGCGCTCGCGGCGATGCCGCGACTGCAGGTGCTGGAGGAACGCGCGGTGCCAGCGGTAGGCCGGGGCAGGGTCGAGCGCCTCGCACCAGCGCTGGTAGGACGGCACCGCGAAGGTCGCCTCCCACTGCATGCTCACGAACTCGGAGGCGGTCAGGGACACGCACTCCTGGGGCAGCAGCGCGCCGCTCGGGTGGATCGCGAGGAAGCCCGGCGCGATCTTCTCGATGTCGCGCTCGGTCGCGCGCGCGGCGGCGATGCGCGGGTCGGAAGCAAAGCTCGCGCTCTCGGGGGCTGGGCACGGCGTCGCCACCTCCCAGGTGAGGGGAGCGCGCGCGGCCGGATCCTGTGCGAGCAGCCCGTGCAGCAGCGTCGTGCCGGTGCGCGGCATGCCGAGCACGAGCAGCGGCCGGCGAATCTCCTGCTCGGCGACCTCGGGGTGCCGCTTGCGCCAGTCGACCAGACGCAGCCGCGTCGCGAGCGCGCTCACCACCGCGGAGCGCGCCATGCTGCGGCCGAGCGTGGTGAGCTGCGCTTCGGATTCGAGGCAGCGCAGCAGCTCGCGCAAGCCGCTGCGGAACGTGTCGCCGCCGAAGTCGTCGAGCCGCGTCTCGCGCGCCGCGGCGGCGAGCAAATCCGCCTCGACGAGGCTCGGAACGCGCACGCCCAGCGTCGCGAGCGCGCGGCCCGCGAGGTTCAGCGCGCGGATCGGCAAGGGTCGGAACGGCGTCGGAGCGGCAGCGGCGTCTTCGGACATGGGCGGCGCACCATATCGCGGGCGCGCGCCGATGCGACGCGTTCAGTAGAGCCCGAGCATCCGGCCGGCGAGCGCCACGACCGCGACCGCGAGCACGGGCCGGATCAAGCGCGCGCCGCCGCGGATCGCGAGCCGTGCGCCGAGCGCGCCGCCGGCGCTGAAACCGAGACCCAGCGCGAGCGCTTCCGGCCAGACGATCTGCCCCGCCCAGTAGAAGATGGGCAGCGCGAGCAGCGTGAAGCAGGTGTTGAGCGCGGTCTTGATGTGGGTGCTGCGCACGAGGTCGACGCCCGCGAGCGAGAGCACTCCGAGCAGCAGCACGCCGACGCCCGCTTGAAACGCGCCGCCGTACACGCCGATCGCGAAGAACAGCGCGAAGCGCAGCGGCGCAGGCAGCGGCGGGCGCGGAGGCCGCGCGCGTGCCGGCAGCGAGCTGCGCAGCGTCGGCACCAGTAGCGCGAGCATCAGCACGCCGAACACACGCTCGAAGGCGGCTGCCGGCAGCTCCACCACGATCCGCGCCCCCAGCACCGCGCCGAGCGCAGTCGGCAGCAGCAGCGGCGCCGCTTCGCGCAGCCCCTGCGCGCCTTCCGCCGCGAGGCGCCAGGTGGCGGTCGCGCTGCCGAGCGCGACGCCGACGCGGTTGGTGCCGTTCGCGACCGGCGCCGGCAGCCCGAGCATCGCGAGCAGCGGCACGGTGAGCAGCGAGCCGCCGCCGGCCAGGGTGTTCACGGTGCCCGCCGCGAGCCCAGCGGCCACGAGCAGTGCGGCGTCCCACCCCGTCATCGCTGGTACCGTAGCCCGCTTCGCGGCGCGGCTCCGCGCGGGGCCTTGGGGGCGTAACAACTTGGCAGAGGAGCGTCCCGGCGCCGAGCGCATCTTCACGCCCCAGTTCGTGCTCTGCTTCGTCGCGCACGGGCTGCAGGCGATCGCCTTCAATCTCTACCTGCCGTTTCCGAAGCGCCTCAACGAGCTCGGCGCCAACGATGTGGTGATCGGCGCGGCCGCGAGCCTCACCGGGCTCGCCGCGGTGCTCGCGCGGCCCGCGATCGGGCGCGCGATGGATCGCGCGGGGCGGCGCTGGACGATCCTCGTGGGCGGGGCGCTGCACGTGGTCGCGACCGCGCTCTACCTCGGCATCGACCGCGTCGGCCCACTGCTCGCCGCCACGCGCCTGCTGCACGGCATCGCCGAGGCGATGCTGTTCTCCGCGCTCTTCACCTTCGCCGCCGACTACGTGCCCGCGCGCAAACGCACGCAGGGGCTCGCGCTGTTCGGCGTGTCGGGCATGCTGCCGATCGGCATCGGGCCGACCGCCGCCGACTGGCTGATCGCGAATCGCGGCTGGCCGTGGGTGTTCGTCACGGCGTCCGCGCTCGCGGCGATCTCGCTGGCGCTCTCGCTCGGGCTGCGCGACGCGCCGCGCGCGCGCATCGCGAGCGACGCCGCGCGCGTCACCATGCTCGAGGTGTTAGGGCAGCGCGAGCTGCGCCCGATCTGGTTCCTGGGCGGCGCGTTCGCGACCGTGCTCACCGCGTTCTTCGTGTTCGTGCCGCGCTTCGCGCAGGACACCGGCATCGGCAGCGACGCGGTCTTCTTCCAGATGTACATGCTCGCGGCGCTGATCCTGCGCATCGCGTTCGGCTGGGTGCCCGATCGCATCGGTCCGCACCGCGCGCTCACCCCCGCGCTGCTCGCGCTCGTCGCCGGGCTGGTGGTGATGGCGCGCGCCTCCGCGCCCCACGACGTCGCGCTCGCGGGCTTCCTGTGCGGGCTGGGCCACGGCTACGCGTTCCCGATCCTCTCGGGCATGGTGGTGAACCGCGTCTCCGACGACGCGCGCGGCAGCGCGCTCGCGATCTTCACCGGCCTGTTCGACCTCGGCATGCTGATCGGCAGCAGCGCTTTCGGCGCGCTGGTCGAGTGGCGAGGCTTCGCGGTGCTCTACGCGTTCGGCGCGATCGTGCTCGGCAGCGCGCTCGCGGTGTTCACGCGCTGGGATCGGCGCGTGATGGGACGGCGACGGTGAAGCGCGCGCGCGGCGTCGCGCTCGCAGCGCTGGCCGCCGCGTGCAGCGCGAACGGCCCGGCGCTGCGCGCGCGCGAGCCCGCGGGCCCGATTCCGTTCGTGTGGCCGCGCGATGGCGTGGTCACCCTGATGACCTGCCGCTTCGAGACGGCGCTGCCGATCGGCGTCGCGCTCGAGAACGCGACGCGCGAGGAGGAGACGGCGGCGGACGCGGTGCTGCGCGCGTGGGAGGGCGCGGGCCTCGGCGTGCGCTTCCTGCGCGCGCCGCGCGAGGCGGCGCAGCTCGCGATCGCCTTTCGCGACGAGCCGTTGCCGGCGAGCGGGCGCGCGCTGGCGGACTGCGCCCTGCGCGCCGGGGCGGCCGAGCTCGCGGCGGTGCGGGTCGAGATCGCGCGCGACGCCGCGGACGGGCGTGATGGCTCGCGCGCGCTCACGCGCGAGGAGTTGTTGGGCCTGCTCGCGCGCGAGATCGGGCGCGCGCTCGGCTTCAGCGGCGCGGCCCGCGCGGGCGATCCGCTCCACGTGGGCACGCTCGCCGACGCGGCGCGCGTCGGCGCGGCGATTCGCGCGGGCGAACGGCTCGCCTCGCCCGCGTTGAGCGCGCTCTATGCGCAGCCGTCGGGCAGCGTGATCGCGCGCGGGGCGGCACGCTCGCCGCTGGTGACACGGCCGGTCGATCGGCTCGCGGCGCTCGCGCTGGCGAACGGTCTCGCAGGCCCGTTCCTGCGCACGGGCGGCGAGGCCGGGCGCGTGTTCTGGCGCGAGCTCGGGAGCGGCGCCGAGTACGGCGCGCAGATCGTGTCGCCGGCGGCGCTCGTGCAGGCGCCCGGCAGCGTCGCGGTCGCGCTCGAAGCGCGTGCGCGGCGCGCGCTCCCGCGCAGCGGCGACGCGCTGCCGGACGCTCGGGAGCCAGCGGCGCCGCCGAAGTGAGGCGGCTCCGGCGGCGGGCGCATCGCGTTCAGGGGCGGACGTTGGGGTCGAGCGCCTTCGCGCGCGCGGCCAGATCCGCGGCGCGCCGCTCGTCGTGCAGCTCGCGCAGCACGAGGCTCATGCGCAGCATCAGCTGCGGCTGATCCCCGCCCGCGAGCGCGCGTTCGAAGTGCGCGAGCGCGCGCGTGTTGTCAGGCGGCGTGCGCCGATGCAGCGCCCAGCCGAGCGCGCCGTGGTACTCGGGCTCCGCGTCGTAGGTCTGCACCGCGCGCTCGAGGAACTCGGCGGCGCCGCGAAAATTGCCCGCGCGCATCAGCATCTCGCCGCGCTGGTAGAGCTGCTCGGCCTGGGCCGCGAGCAGCGCCTGCGTCTCGGAGACGCCGATCGTCGATTCCTCGTAGCGCGCGCGCTCGTCGGCGTCGGTGAGCACCTCGTGGGCGCGCGCGATCTGCGTGAACACCTCGTTCGCGAGGTCCTTCACGTCGTGCAGCCCGAGCCGCATCAAGTGATCGGGATGCAGGCGCTTCGCCGCCTGCAAGTAGGCGCGCTTCACCTCGGACGGCGAGGCGCCGCGCTCGACCGCGAGCACCTGCCACAGGTCGAGCTCGCCCAGCTTGGCGTGGAGTGCGGTCACTTCCGTGCGCAGCGCGGCGGCCGCAGCTTCGCGCGCGGGATCGCGCTTGGCCGCCCGCGCGATGCCGGCGCCGGCTTCCTCCGTCTTGGTGGCAGCGCTCGCTACGACGATCTCGAACTGCGGACCCGCGCTGCGCTGCGCCGCAATGCCGCCGGCCGTGCGAACGGGCTGGTAGACGAGCGCCCCGCACGCGTCGAGCAGCCAGAGCGCCGCGTGGGCGAGCGGATGGTGCGCCTCGCGCACCGCCTCGAAGGCGCTGTGCGAGCCGTCCAGCAGGCCGAGCACCGCCTTCAAGCTCGGGTGCTGCATGAGCTTGGCGCCGAGCTTGGCCTCGGCATCTGCGCTCAGGGTGGGGAACTGCGTCGCGCGCGCGCCGATGGCGACCAGCGCCTGATCCGCGCGCCAGCTCGCGGCGACCGCGTCGTAGACGATCGTCGGCAGCGAGAGCGGCAGCAGCGGGGCGTTCCCGGGCGCGGGCTCGAAGCTCATCTGGAAGGTTCCGTTCGCCCAGCGCAGGCAATCGCCGAGCGCGCGCTCGAGCACGCCCGAGAGCGCGAGCACGAGCTCCTTGGGCGCGATCCCGAGCGCCGCCAGCGCGGCCAGCTCGTTGCCGCCCTTGTCCGCGGTCTTCTTCGCGAGGGCGCCGCTCTGAGCGGGAGTGAGCTGGCCGCGTTCGGCCAGCAGCGCCCCGAGCGAGTCCTCGCTGCGCGTCGAGACCAGCTGAATCGGCGAGCCTTTCTTCCAGAGGATCCGGCGCGTCAGGCCCGGCCGTTCGAGCGTCAGCCATCCTTCGAACTGGTCGCGCGCCAGCGACAGCAGCAGCGGCGCGAGCGGCGTCTCGGCGAGGTTCCCCACGCGCCCGCTTTCGGGCAGCGCGCGCTCGGACTTGATGCCGCCGCCGCGCGCTCTAGAGCGAGCGCCGCATCGCGTCGGCGATTTGGAACGCCGCCGCGATCGCGGCCGGCAGATCCTTCTGCACGACCAAGTGGGAGACCTCGAGGCCGGCCACGGTGCGCTCGGAGAGCGGCGCGATGCCGGTCAAGATCGGCTCGGCCCCGAGCCGCTCGATCGATTCGAGCACGCGCTCGAGCTCGATCGCGCCGAAACTCTCGTCGATGATCGCGCCGGCGAGGTCGACGACCACGACGCGCACCTCGCGCGCGCCCGGGTCGCGCCGGATCAGATCGAGGCCGGCGATCGTCTCCTCGGCGCCCGAGTACGGGATCACCATCACCGGGCCCCAGACGTGGATCACGGGCGCGTTGCGCTCGATCGAAGCGCCCGGCACGTCCGCCGGGTCGGGTTGCGCGGCCAAGTGGCGCGCGACCAGATCGCGCAGCGGAGAGAACGGCAGGCGCGTGAGCTCCTCGCTGTTCGGGTCGGCGGCGGCCCAATCATCGAGCGTGCGGGCCTCGAACTCGCAGCGCGGGTGCCCGGCGGCCGAGCAGGCGCTCTCGCGCGCGAGCAGGTCGGAGTCGAACAGGCCCGAGAGCCAGCCCGACGCGTAGCCGCTCGTGAGCGAGCAGCACGCTTCAGCTTGCGCGCCGAGCGCGCCCGACACGGCGCGCGCCTCGATGCCATCGCGGAATGCGCCGCGCAGCGGCTCCCCGCGCGTCGATGGCGCGCTCTCGAGGGCGAGCGCGAGGCGCGGGCGGCCCGAGGCCGAAGGGGCCGCCGACGCGCGCAGGCCGTGGGTCACGAGCTCGAGCGCGTCGCGCAGGCCGTGCAGGAACCCGAGCTGCAGCAGCGCGGCGCGCGCGTCACCGAGGCCGAGGCGCTCGCGCAGCTCCACGTGCAGCGCGCCGATGAACGACGCGTCGGTCAGGAAGCGCGGCTCGTCGCGCAGCGTGTCGCCGAGGTCGAGACCCAGCGCAGCGAGCTCACGGGAGAGCAGGGGGCTCTTCACGCGCTCAGACCTCGAGGAACGCGTGAATGTCGAAGCGCTGCTCTTTGCTGAGGAACGTGTCCCCGTGCCGCTCGAGCAGGCGCAGCATCGCCGACGCGCAGTTGGGATCGAACTGGCTGCCCGAGAAGCGGCGCACCTCGGCGAGCACGTCGTCGAGGGGCATCGCCTTGCGGTAGGGCCGGTCGCTGGTCATCGCCTCGACCGTGTCCGCCACGAGGATGATGCGCGACGGCAGCGGGATGCGGTCTCCCGCGAGGCGATCCGGGTAGCCGCGCTGGCCGCCGTCGAACCATTCGTGGTGGTGCCGCACGCAAGGCACCACGTCGGCGAGGAACTGGACCTGCTGCAGGATGCGCGCACCGATCACGGGGTGCTGCTTGATCTCGGTGTATTCCTCGTCGGTGAGCTTCTCGGGCTTGCGGATGACGGCGTCGCGAATGCCGATCTTGCCGAGATCGTGGAGCAGCCCCGCGATGTAGACGCGCTCGATCTGGTCCTTCGGAAGCCCGAGCTCGCGGCCCATCTTCGATGCGTACACGCCGACGCGCTCGGCGTGGCCGCGCGTGTAGGGATCCTTCGCGTCCACCGCCTCGGCGAGCGCCTTGATCGTCTGGATGTACGCGATGCGCAGCTCTTGGTGCTTGTCGAAGAGCTGCTTCGTGCGCTCTTGGACCGTCACCTCGAGATCGCGATTCAGGTCCTGCAGCTTCAGGTTCTGTTCGCGCGTCACCAGGTTGAGGCGCCGGATCTCCGTCTTCAGGTCGTGGGTGTCGAAGGCTTGGCGCAGCGTCGCCTTCAGCTCCTCGTCGTTCCACGGCTTCGTCACCAAGCGGAAGATCTCGCCGCGGTTGATTGCCTCGACCGCGACGTTCATCTCCGTGTAGCCGGTCAGCAGAATGCGAATGACGTCGGGGTGGCGCTTGCGCACCGACTGCAGCAGGTCGACGCCGCTGATCTCGGGCATGCGCTGGTCCGAGACCACCACCTGCGGCCGCTCGCGCTCGACGATCTCCAGCGCCTCGGCGCCTCGGGAGGCGGTGAGCACGCGGCACGGCTCGTTGCGAAACAGGCGCTGCAGCGATTTCAGGATGTTCGCTTCGTCATCGATGAACAGGACGCAATGTTCCACGAGGCACCCCACTGGCCCTCGGAAGAGCAAGCCGTGTGCCGCGCCGGTGCAGAGAAATCCTTCGCGAAATCAAGCAGTTAGGTTTTGTGGGAGGCCTCACGTTTCTTGCCTCTGGGAGACGCCGTCGGCGGGCCGAAGGCAAGGCCCCGGCAACGCCGCTCGAGGCTGCGGAGCCGCTGCCGCATAGGGCGGGCGCAGTGCCGCGCGGAACCCGGGACGCGCCCTCGCGATCTCGCCGGGAGAGCGCGGCGGACGCTCTGCCGCCGGATGCGCCCGGGCGCCCGATCTCCCAGCCGCGGGAGATCTCCCGCCCGCGCAACCCGCAAATTGAAGTCCCCGCGGCGATTCCGTGACACCAAGTTGCACATCGCACCCACAACCGAGGCATGACGCTCTGTTCCTGGTGCGACGAGATCATCGACCGGCCCGCGCAGGCGGCCCCGGTGCTCGAGGTCAGTCACGGCATCTGCCGCGAATGCCTGAGCCACGAGCTCGCGAAGCTGCGCCCGACCGTCTCGCCGGCGCCGCTGTATTCGCTCGCGCCCGCGCTCGGCTGAGCGCGCAGCGGAGCGGATTCAGCTCGCGGCGACGCCGAGGCGCTCGCGCCGGTAGCTGCCGCTCTGCACCGCCCCGCACCAGGCGCGATTCGCGAGATACCACGCCACGGTCTTCGCGAGCCCTGCCTCGAGCGTGGTCTTCGGCGCGAAGCCGAGCTCGCGGCCGAGCTTGCCGTCGTCGATCGCGTAGCGGCGATCGTGCCCGGGGCGGTCTCGCACGAACGTCTTCAGCGCCGCATAGCTCGCGACGCCCGCAGCGCGCAGCGCGGGATTCTGCTTGGCGGGATGCGCGCGCTCGAGCTCGGCGCAGAGCCGCTCGACGATCTCGAGGTTCGAGCGCTCGCTGCGCCCGCCGACGTTGTAGGTCTCGCCGGGCCGGCCGCGCTCTAGCACGGTGAGCACCGCCTCGTTGTGGTCGTCCACGTAGATCCAGTCGCGCACGTTGCCGCCGTCGCCATAGATCGGCAGCGGCTTGGCTTCGAGCGCATTGAGGATCATCAGCGGCATCAGCTTCTCCGGGAACTGATACGGCCCGTAGTTGTTCGAGCAGTTCGTGCCGAGCGTCGGCAGCCCGTAGGTGTGGTGGTAGGCGCGCACGAGATGGTCGGCGCCGGCCTTCGAGGCGGAGTAGGGCGAGTTGGGCGCATACGCAGTGGTCTCGCTGAAGCGGCCGGTCGCGCCGAGCGAGCCGAACACTTCGTCGGTCGAGATCTGCAGGAAGCGGAAGCCGTCGCGCTCGCTGGGGGAGAGGCGCGCCAGCTGCGCGCGGGCCGCTTCGAGCAGCTGCAGTGTGCCGACGACGTTCGTCATCACGAAGTCGAGCGGGCCGTCGATCGAGCGGTCGACGTGGGACTCCGCAGCGAAGTTCAGCAGCGCGCTCGGCGCGTGCTTCGCGAAGATTCCGTCGAGCGCCGCGCGATCCGCGATGTCGGCCTGCTCGAAGCGGAAGCGCGGGCTCGCGGCGACGTCGCGCAGGCTCTGCAGGTTGCCCGCGTAGGTGAGCTTGTCGACGACGACGATGCGCGCGTCGCTGCGCGCGAGCGCGAGCCGCACGAAGTTCGAGCCGATGAAGCCGGCGCCGCCGGTGACGATCCACGTGCTCACGCGTCTACTCCGCTCGCCGCAGTTGTTGCGCTCGCCGGCCCCGTCGGCTCAGCGCGGTCGCAGGCTTAGAGGTACGTGCCCGAGGGCGCGCTGCGCGGCAGGCGCTTGCGCGTGCGGCGGTAGATCTCGACCTCGGCCAGGAAGTCGTCGGTCTCGACCAGCGGCACGTCGATCGGGTCGCACTCGGCGCTCGCCTTGCGCCGCAGCACCGCGTGCAGCAGATGAATCCAGTCGCCCGTGGACGGCTCGCGGAAGCGGCTGACCACGTCGGCCCAGTCGATCGCACCGAACAGCGTGCGCCCGGCGCGCTTCTCGGCGGCGCGCGCGTGGATGCGCAGTGCGGCGACCACGTCCTCGGGATACGTCGGCGTCACCTCGACCACGCGCTCGAAGCGGCCGGGCTGCACGAACGCCGGCCGCAGGAAGTCGGGGTGCGAGGTCGAGCCGACCAGCAGCGTGTTCTTCGCGGCGACGGTGCGGTCCACCAGCTCACACAGGAAGTCCATGATCGGCCCGATCGGCAGATCGGTGCGCCGGCCTCCGATCTCCTCGGCCTGGAAGAACTCGAGCTCGTGAAAGAACACCGTGGTCGGCGGCATCTCGCCGAGCGTCTGCGTCCAGCCCTCGAGCAGCTCGCCGACCTGGCCGCCGCGGTGAACGATCTCGAGCGCGAGGTTCGGGACGTCCACGCGCAGGAACGAGGTGCGTGCGCGCGTCGCGAGGGCCTCCGCGAGCAGCGTCTTGCCGGAGCCCGCCTGCCCGATCAGCAGCAGCCCCGTCGGCGGGAAGGTGCCCCACGCCTCGTACTTCTCGGGGCTCGTGGCGGCGCAGGCGTAGGCGATCACCTCGCCCTGCGCGGCGCCGAGCCCGCCGATCTGCTCGCCGCTCACCTGGGGCGCCGCGCGCAGCTGCGTCGCCTTGGCGAGCTGCGGGAGCTTGCGCGCGGCGCTGCTCCAGAGATTCGTGGCGCGCTCCTGCTGGATCTCGAGCTCGGTCATGACTGCCTCGCGGGCGATGAGGGGCCAGCTTACGCTGGGCCTCCATGCCTCGCATTGAGAAGCTCGACGCCGCGCGACTCGCGGCCGCGGTGAGTCACCTCCGACGGGCCGACGCGACACTCGCGGAAGTGATCGAGGCGCACGGTCCGTGCACGCTCGCGCCGCGCGGCGATCCCTACCGCTACCTCGTGCGCTCGATCGTGTATCAGCAGCTGGCCGGCAAGGCCGCCGCGACGATCGAACGCCGCTTCAAGGCGGGCTACGGCGGGCGCATTCCGCCGCCGGCGCTGCTCGCGGCGCAGCGCGACCGCAAGCTGCGCGCGTTCGGGCTCTCGCGACAGAAGGCCGCGGCGGTGAAGGCCGTGGGCGCCGCGTTCGAGAGCGGTCTCGTGAGCGCGCGCCGCATCCCCCATCTCGACGACGCGGCGGTAGTCGAGGCCGTCACGCAGATTCGCGGCGTCGGCGAGTGGACGGCGCACATGCTGCTGATCGCGCTCGGGCGGCCCGACGTGCTGCCCGTCGGCGACTACGGCGTGCGCAAAGGCGCGCAGAAGCTCTACGGCCTGCGCGAGCTGCCGAAGCCTGAGGCGCTCGAGAAGCTGGCGGAGCCGTGGCGTCCGTACCGCACCGTCGGCAGCTGGTATCTGTGGCGCGCGCTCGAGTCGAAGGCGCCGGAATGAGGCGCGCGCTCCTCGCGTCGCTTGCCCCTGTCCGCAATAATGCGCCGCTCTTCGCAGCGCCTCGTCCCCATCGTCTAGAGGCCTAGGACTCGGCCCTTTCAAGGCCGTAACACGGGTTCGAATCCCGTTGGGGACGCCACCCGCGCGCGTCGGACAGCGTGCTCGATGCGCCCGCGGTTTTGGGGGCGACATCACATTTTTGTTGATTTGCGGAACGGCGCGGGCAGAGACTGCCGCGAAACGGGGCCGCCGCGTCGCACTCGCGTGCGTTCCCAATGACAGGGAGACGACGCGCCCATGCAGCGGATCCATCCGAGTCAGATCGCCTTCGCGGCGATCGCGACGATCGCAATCGGGTTACCCACCTTTGCGCAGGACGCGGCACCGGCTCCCGCTCCTCCTCCCGCACCCGCGGCGGCTCCCGCGCCCGAGCAGCGCGACGTCGAGGAGATCATCGTCACGGCGACCAAGCGCGAGGCGAACATCCAAGACGTCCCGATCGCGGTCAGCGCCTTCCAGGGCGACGAGCTCGCGCAGCGCGGCATCGACGAGATCGAGGATCTCGCGCAGGTCTCGCCCAGCATCAACGTCAACACCAGCAACACCTCCTCCGGCGGCGGCACGCTGCGCATCCGCGGCGTCGGCACGACGGGCAACAACATCGGGCTCGAGGCGGCGGTCGGCACCTTCATCGACGGCGTCTATCGCAGCCGCTCCGGGC
>DATBRS010000041.1:0-10576 GCA_036560185.1 Myxococcota bacterium | reverse complement strand
GGTCCGCCGCCATGCGGCTGTAGATCTGCGCGACGCCCGCGTCGCCGACGCGCAGCGTGCCGCGCGCGACGCGTCCGACGTGCACGACCAGCGCGCCGCTCGGCCGCTGCGTGTCGCTGATCTCCACGCGCGCACCGTCGCTCTCGAGCGCGCCGCGGTCTCCGACCTGCCCGCCGCTCTCCGCATAGAAGGGCGTCTCGTCGACGACGATCTCGACGCTGGCTCCGGCGGCGGCCTCGTCCACGGGCGCGCCGTTCACGATCAGCGCGCGGACGCGCGACTCGCCCCGGGTCGTCTCGTAGCCGACGAACTCGGTCGCGAGGTCCGCCGCCATGCGGCTGTAGATCTGCGCGACGCCGGCGTCGCCGCTGCCTTTCCATGCCTCGCGCGAGCGCGCGCGCTGCGCCGCCATCTCCGCCGCGAAGCCCGCCTCGTCGACCGTGATCGCGTGCGACTTCAGCACGTCCTGGGTGAGGTCGACGGGGAAGCCGAAGGTGTCGTAGAGCCGGAACACGACCGAGCCCGGCAGCGTGGCGCCGCGCTTCGCCTTCACGTTCGCGATCTCGCCCTCGAGCAGCTCGAGGCCGCTCTTCAGCGTCGCGAGGAAGCGCTCCTCCTCGCGGCGCACGCGATCCGTGATGAACGCGCGGCGCTCGGCGAGCTCCGGAAATGCGCGCGACATCTCGTCGATCACGACGTCGGCGACCGCGTACAGGAACGGGCGATCGAGCCCGAGCAGCACGCCGTGCCGGGAAGCGCGCCGCAGAATGCGGCGCAGCACGTAGCCGCGCCCCTCGTTCGCCGGCAGCACGCCGTCGCCGATCAGGAACGCACAGGCGCGCGCGTGATCCGCGACCACGCGCAGCGAGACGTCGCTCTCGGCCGCGCGGCCGAGCGTCACGCCGGACAAGTCCTGCGCGCGCGCGAGGATCGGCGTGAACAGGTCCGTCTCGTAGTTGCTGCGAAAGCCGGAGAGCACCTGCGTCACGCGCTCGAGACCTGCGCCCGTGTCGACCGAGGGCTTCGGCAGGGGCGTCAGCGTGCCGCTCGCGTCGCGGTTGAACTGCATGAACACGAGATTCCAGAACTCGAGGAAGCGGCCCGAGCTGCTCGAGGGGTCGTCGTTCTCCCAGCCGGCCACCGGGCCGCGGTCGAGGTGGATCTCGGTACACGGCCCGCACGGACCCGTGTCGCCCATCTGCCAGAAGTTCTCGCTGGCGCCGAGCCGGTAGATCTTGTGCGCGGGCACGCCGATCTCGCGCTCCCAGATCTGCGCGGCCTCGTCGTCCTCGAGGAACACCGACACCACGAGCTGACTCGGGTCGATCTTCCAGCGCTGCGTGATCAGCTCCCACGCGAACGCGATTGCCTCGCGCTTGAAGTAGTCGCCGAACGAGAAGTTGCCGAGCATCTCGAAGAAGGTGTGATGGCGCGGGCTGCGGCCGACCTCCTCGAGGTCGTTGTGCTTGCCCGAGACGCGCATGCACTTCTGCGTCGTGGTGGCGCGCTTGTACGGGCGCGTCTCCTCCCCCGTGAAGACGCGCTTGAACGGGACCATGCCGGCGTTCGTGAAGAGCAGCGTCGCGTCGCTCGGCACGAGGGAGGCGCTGGGCACGCGCGCGTGCGCCTTCGACTCGAAGAACTCGAGGAAGGTCTCGCGGATCTCGTGGGCAGAGCGCTGCGTCGGCACGGCGGAACCTCTCGGCGAAAGAGCCGAGAGTAACAGCGTGGACCGCGCGGATCGCCCCGCGGCCCCGGGAGGCGCTAGAAGCGCTCGACGAAGTCGGGGCCGCCGGCGCCGCCCTTGCCGCCGCCGCCACCTTCGTCGGGCTTCTCACCCTTCTCGGCGTCGCCCTCGAAGTCGTCCCACGTGCCATCCGACGTCGACGCGATGCCCTTGAAGCGCAGCACGAAGTCGTCGCGGTTGCTGACGTGCTTCAGCGCCTCGTCGAAGGTGATCAGGCCGCTCTTCACGTGCGCCATCAGCGACTGGTCGAAGGTCTGCATCCCGTAGGTCGTGAAGCCCTTCGCGATCGAGTCGTGAATCTCCTTCGTGCGGTCCTTGTCGGAGATGCACTCGCGCACGCGGGCGGAGGCCATCATCACCTCGAGCGCGGGCACGCGGCCCTTGCCGTCGGCGCGCGGCACGAGGCGCTGCGAGATCACCGCCTTGAGGATCGACGACAGCTGCAGCCGCACCTGCTTCTGCTGATACGGCGGGAACACGGAGATGATGCGGTTGATCGTCTCGGTCGCGTCGAGGGTGTGCAGCGTGCTCATCACCAGGTGGCCCGTCTCGGCCGCGGTGATCGCCGTCTCGATCGTCTCGAAATCGCGCATCTCACCGACGAGGATCACGTCGGGATCCTGGCGCAGCGCGGCGCGCAGCGCGTTCGAGAACGTCTGCGTGTCGACGCCGATCTCGCGCTGATTGACGATCGAGCGGCGATCGCGAATCAAGAACTCGATCGGGTCCTCGATCGTCATGATGTGGCAGGTTCGATTCGTGTTGATGTAGTCGATCATCGACGCGAGAGTGGTCGACTTGCCGGAGCCGGTGGTGCCCGTGACGAGGATCAGGCCGCGCTGCTCCATCGCGATCTTCTCGATCACCTTCGGCAGGTGCAGCTGCTCCATCGTCTTCACGCCGAATGGAATCACGCGGAAGACGATGCCGGCGGTACCGCGCTGCTGGAACACGTTCACGCGGAAGCGGCCGAGGCCCGCGATGCCGTAGGCAAGGTCGCACTCGCGCTTCTCCTCGAAGCGCGCACGCTGCACGTCGTTCATGATGCCTTGCGCGATCTTCGTCATCTCTTCCGGCAGCAGGCGCTCGCCGTTCTTCAGCGGCACGAGCGCGCCGTCCACGCGGAACATCGGCGGCAAGCCCGACTTCAGGTGGATATCCGAAGCCCCGCCCTTGAGCGCGACTTTCAGGATCTCGTCGAGATTCAGAGCCATCGCTTGGCAACCCCTCTGACCGCTACCGCACGAACCACGGCGTCAGCACCGTTTCGGCCGCGGGGGGGATCGCCTTGAGGCGGTCAGGGGACCCAGCCGGGGCGGCCGAGGGGCAGTTCCGGCGGGCTTGGAGCGGCGCCTGGGCAGCCCACGAGCGCGCGCATCGCCTCGAGGAGAGGCGGCCGAACGCGGCTCAGCAGGAATTGGGCGGAGGCGGCCGGCGAGCGCCGGGCCGCCCCCGCCCGGATCGGGGGGTGTCCCGAATCAGCGGGTCAGATGGCAGCGACGCCTACTCCTTGGCCGCCGCCTCGCGGACGGGCGCCGTCGGCACCGGGCGCTTGATTCCCTTCGCCGCGTACACGGCCTCGGCCAGCCGGTCGCGCGAATCGTGGTTCTCCTTGAGGAAGCGCCGTGCCGCCTCGCGGCCCTGCCCGATGCGCTCGCCACCGTAGGAGAACCAGGAGCCGCTCTTCTCGACGATGCCGGCCTCGACACCGATGTCGAGCAGATCGCCCTCGTAGGAGACGCCCTCGTTGTAGAGGATGTCGAACTCGGCCTGCCGGAACGGCGGCGCGACCTTGTTCTTCACGACCTTCACGCGCGTCCGATTGCCGATCACCTCGTCGCCTTCCTTCAGCGCGGCGATGCGGCGCACGTCGAGCCGAATCGACGAGTAGAACTTCAGCGCATTGCCGCCGGTGGTCGTCTCGGGGTTGCCGAACATCACGCCGATCTTCATGCGGATCTGGTTGATGAAGATGACGGTGGCGTGCGACTTCGAGACGGTGCCGGTGATCTTGCGCAGCGCCTGGCTCATCAGCCGTGCCTGCAAGCCCATGTGCTGGTCGCCCATCTCGCCTTCGATCTCGGCGCGCGGCACGAGCGCCGCGACCGAGTCGATCACGACGAGATCGATGGCGCCCGAGCGCAGCAGCACGTCCGTGATCTCGAGCGCCTGCTCGCCGGTGTCGGGCTGCGAGACGAGCAGATCCTCGACTTTCACGCCCAGCCGGCGCGCGTAGTTCACGTCGAGCGCGTGCTCGGCGTCGATGAACGCCGCGACGCCGCCGGCGCGCTGCACCTCGGCCACCGCGTGCAAGGTCAGCGTCGTCTTGCCGCTCGACTCCGGGCCGTAGATCTCGACCACGCGCCCGCGCGGATAGCCGCCGATGCCGAGCGCGACGTCGATGCTCACCGAGCCCGACGAGAAGCTCGGGATCTCCTTGTCCACGGACTCGTCGCCCATCGTGAGGATCGCGCCCTTCCCGAACTGCTTCTCGATCGCCGAGACGGCCGTCTCGATCGCTTTGCGCTTCGATTCGCCGCCCGTCTGCTGCTGGACTTCGGACTTCGCCATGCGATTGCTCCTTGCTTTCTTTCAGTGTGAAGAGGGTGAGTGAGCGAGCTCCGGCTGCGGCGCGCCGAGCGGCAGCGTCGCGAGCGGGGAGTAGTGAGCGCCGTCGCGCGCGAGATCGCTGCGCAAGAGCACGACCTCGCGTACCCGCTGCACGCAGGCAGGCGCCGCGGCGGCGAGCTGCGGGATGCGGCGCGCGCGGACGCGGCCGATCGTGACGTGCGCGCGGAAAGCGCGCTCCGCTTGCGGCGCCGCGCACTGCTCGACCGCGGCCTTCTCGAGCCGCGCGGCGAGCTCCGCGAGCGCGGCCTCCGGCTGCGCGGCGAGCGCGATCACTCTGGCGTTGCGCGCCGCCGGAAACGCCCGCGGCGCTCCGAGCGTGAGTGCGAACGGCGCGCATCCGGCGAGCGCGTCGTGCGCGCGCTCCACGAGCGCGGCGATCTCGCGCGCGGCGATGTTGCCGAGAAAGCGCAGCGTGAGGTGGTACGAATCGGCAGCGAGCCAGCGCACGCCGTCGCCGTCCGGCCGCGCGGCCAGCTCGCGCGCGACGGCCAGCGCGGCCTCGCGCAGCTCGCCGCCGAGCGGGATCGCGAAGAAGGCGCGCACGGCGAGGCCGTGCTTGCGGGCGGAGGGTCCGAGCGGCTCGCGCTCGTCGTCGTAGCTCACGACTTCCCCCGGACCACGTAACGCGGCACGACCCGCGGCACGCCGAGCAGCACGCGGCGCACCCAATCGAGTGCGGTCTGCGCCGTGATCGCGCGGTGCCGCTCGCGATCGAACGGAAACACCATCTGCTCCGCTTCCACGCCGTCCTTCGAAGCGAGAGCGATCCAGACCAGGCCGACGGGCTTCTCCGGCGTGCCGCCATCCGGGCCCGAGATGCCCGTCGTCGCGAGCGCGAAGTCCGCGCCGAGCCGAACCCGCGCGCCCTCCGCCATCGCGCGCGCGACCGGCGCCGAGACTGCGCCGTGCTCGCGCAGCAGCGCCTCGGGCACGCCCAGGAGATCGCGCTTCGCCTCGTTCGCGTACGCGACGACGCCGCCGCGGTAGTAACGCGACGAGCCAGGCACCGCGGTGAGCCGCGCGCCGATCAGGCCCCCGGTACACGACTCCGCGGTCGCGATCGTCAGCCCGCGCTCGGCGAGCAGGCGCCCGACCACGGACTCCATCGTCTCCTCGCCGCGCGTGTAGACGAGCGGCCCGAGCTTCGCCTCGATCGCGGCGCAGACGCGCGCGAGCTTCGCGTCGGCTTCGAGAATGGTGGCGCCGCGCGCGACGGGCCGCAGGAAGTTATCAGGGAAGGCGGTGCGGAAGCCGAGCACGACGCCGGGCTCGCGGCCGACGTCCGAGAGCTGATCCTCGAGGTTCGACTCGCCGAGCCCGAAGGTGCGCAGCAACGCCGCGCGCATCACGCCACGGCCGCCGTCGAGCCGCGCCGCCACGCGCGGCAGCACCTGCTCCTCCATCATGCGATAGAGCTCGCGCGGCACGCCCGGCATGCAGAAGAACAGCGCGCGCCCGACGTCGAGCATGCAGCCCGGCGCGGTGCCCACGGGATTCGGCAGCACCTCCGCGCCCTCGGGCACGAGCGCCTGCTTCGCGTTGCTCGGCGCCATCTCGCGCCCGACGCGCTTGAAGAACTCTTCGATCCGGCGCAGCGACGGCTCGTGCTGCACCAGCTTCCGCCCGAAGGTCTCGGCGAGGACCTCCACGGTGAGGTCGTCGCGGGTAGGTCCGAGGCCGCCGGAGACGAGCACGAGCTGGCTGCGATCCGCCGCCCGCAAGAACGCGTCTCGCATGTCGGCGGGCTCGTCGTTCACAGAGACGTGGAAGCGCGTCTCGACCTCGATGCCGAGCAGCTTCTCGGACAGGAACGACTTGTTGGAATCGACGATCTCGCCGCGCAGCAGTTCGTCGCCGATCGTGAGCACTTCGGCTCTCACCCGAGCACTCCCGTGGCGATCAGCGCGGCGACGACGGCAGCCGCGAGCGCGCCTGCGACCAAGTCGTCCGCCATCACGCCCAGCCCTCCTGAGAAGCGCCGCTCTGCCATCCGCACCGGCCCCGGCTTGGCGATATCGAACAGCCTGAATGCGACGAATGCGGTCACAACCGCGAAGAGATTCGTGCGCGCGTCCCGCGGCAGGGCGAACAGCGGCGCGAGTGCGAGCAGCTGCCCCGCGACTTCGTCGATCACGATGCGGCCGTCGTCACCGTGCCCGAAGGCGCGCTCGGCTTCGCCCGCCGCCCAGATCCCCGACGCCACCAACACCCCCCACGCCAAAACCAGCCCCGCGAACGACTGCGAAAGTAACACGAAAATCGGAATCGCCAGCGCGGAGCCGAAAGTTCCCGGCGCGAAAGGCGCGAAGCCGACGCCGAGGCCGGTCGCCAGCGCGATCGCCACGAGCGTCCGGGGCTGCGCCGGACGTCCTTCTCGCTGCGTTTCGATGAGAGCTCCGCTCGGGACCGCGGAGGAGAGTTCGGGGCGACCGGGCGGGGGAACCCGATCGCGAGAGTTTCTCCGACGGAGAAGCGAGGCGTCAAGCGCTCGGCGCAATCTGTCGTCAAAATGGCGGAGATTTCGTGCGCGCTCGGCGCCATCTCGGGGGGGATCGATGAGCATGCCGCAGGACAGCGCTGCGGAATCGCGGCCGGGGCGCTCCGCTCCCGAGCTGGCGGTGCTGCTGCTCGAGCTGGCGAGCGTGCTGCGGGCGCGCACGGTGCTGGCGCCCGGCGAGTCGAAGCTCGCGGCCGTGTTCGAGCGCTGCGTGCGGGCCTGGCGCACCGACCTCGCGCGCCACGGCACGCTGCACCTCGAGCTGACGCCCACCGGCTTTCGCGAGACCGGCGGCGGCGGCGTGCTGCAGCACGCACGCCTCGGCGAGCTGCTCGCCGATCTGCGCGGCCGGCAGCTGAAGAGCTTGCGCTTCGAGGTCGAGCTGGATGCAGACGCCTTTGCCGGTTTCGTCCACCTGCTCGCCGACCCGAGCGCCGTGAGCCTGCGCGGCTCGGCGTTCGCGGCGCGCCTGGCGGCGCTCGTCCCGATCGGACTCGCGGTGGAGCTCGAAGCCGCGCCGGCGGCGGGGGTGCCCGCGATCGCGCTAGCAGATGCCGCGCCAGCGGCGCCTGCCGTCCGCAAACTGGCCGCCGAGGTGGAGTCGATTCTTGCGGCCGCACCCGCGCTGCCTGCAGGCGAGCCGCACGCGATCTTCGAGCCCGGCTCGGCACCCGCGCTCGCGGATCCGGACTCCGACACGCTCCCGATCCACGAGTCGGCGCAGACCGCGCCGCTCGATCTGCTGCTCGGCGAGCTGGCCGAGTGCGACAGCACGGCGAGCTACCTCGACCTCGCGCGGCGCGCCGTCACCGAGGCCGAGCGCGCGCGCGATGCGAACGCCGTCTACCGCGTGCTCGACGCAATGGCGCTGCACGTCGAGACGAAGGAGCAGCAGCTCGGCAACGTCGCGCAGAGCTTCCTCGCATCGCTCTGCCAGGGCGACGCACTGCGCGACTTGCTGGAGCGCGCGGCCCGCGGCGTGGGGGCGGAGCCGGTGCGGGCGGCACAGATCCTCGCGGCGGTCGGAGAGCCCGCCGCGGCCGCGCTGCTCGATCGGATGCCCGCCTATCCCGAGCCCGTGCAGCGCGAGCGCTTGATCCCCCTCGTGCTCTCGCTCGGCGAGCGCGCGGTGCCGGAGCTGCTGCGCAGGCTCGACGGGCCCGAGACCGACGAAGTCCGCAGCGCGATTCACCTGCTGGGCATGATGCAGCACCCCGGGGCCGTGCCTCAGCTCGCGGATCTCGCGGGAGGCACGGAACCGGTGCTGCGCGAGGAGGCGGGCCGCGCGCTCGTCCGTATCGGCACCGAGGACGCGGTGGCGGGCCTCGCGCGCGGGCTGCGCGGCGAGCGGGCGGTGGTGATTTCGGCAGTGCAGCACCTCGCGGGCACCGCCAGCGCGAAGGCGATCGCGCCGCTCGGGCACGCCCTCGAGCGCGCGCTCGAGGCCAAGGACGTCGAGCTCTCGAAGGAGATCCTGCGCGCGCTCGGCCGCATCGGCCGCCCCGAAGCCAACGTCGTATTCGGCGCGCTGATGCGACGCAAGCCGGGCCTGACCGGCCGCTGGCTGAGGGACATCAAGGTCACGGCGGCGTCCGCGCTCTCCACCGTGCCGGGCGACCAGGCCGTCGCGCTGCTCGCAGAGGCGCTCCAGTCGCGCGACGAGCCGCTGCGCAAGGCGGCGCAGCGCGCGCTCGATCGCCGCGCGGAAGCGGTCGCGCGCGGATCTCGCGTGGTGCCGTAAGCGAATGGTCGTGCTGGGCATCGACCTCGGGACGAAGCGCATCGGTCTCGCGGTCTCGGATCCGGAGGAGCGCGTGGCGTTTCCCGCTGGCGCGCTCGCGAGCGCCGGCCGTGCGCGCGACGTCGCGGCGATCGCGGAGGTCGTGAAACAGCGCGGCGCGGGCTGCGTCGTGATCGGCCTGCCGATCCACATGAGCGGGCGGCGCGGACCCGAGGCCGAGGCGGCGCTGCGCTTCGCCGCGGAGCTCGCGAAGAGCGCCGGCGTCCCGGTCGAGACGCTCGACGAGCGCTGGACCTCGCTGGAGGCGGAGCGCTCGCTCCGCGAGCTCGGGCGCACGAGCAAGAAGCGCGCGCGCGGCGAGGTCGACGCGATCGCCGCCACGTTGTTACTGCGCGCCTTCCTGGAGCGGCGCGCCGCGGCGGCTCGCGAATGAGCGCTTCGCGTGCGAACGCCGGGCGTGCGCTCGCGACTTGGCTGTTGCTGCTGGCGATCGTCGCCGGAGCAGCCGCCTGGCTCGCGAGCCGCGCGTGGCAGCGCGCGCTCTCCGCGCCGGAGCGCGGCGGCGCGCCCGTGATCGTGCTCGTGCCGAGCGGCGCCTCGTTCCGCGCGGTCGCCGCGGAGCTCGAAGCGCGCGGCGCGATTCGGGACGCGCGCGCGTTCGCGTGGCTCGCGCGGCTCGAAAAGCGGGACGGCGCGCTGCACGCCGGCGAGTACGAGATCGCGGCCGGCACGTCGGCGCGCGCCGTGCTCGCGCAGCTGGTCGCGGGCCGCGTGCGGCTCCACTCCGTCACGATTCCAGAAGGCCTGCGCCTCGAGGAGATCGCCGCCCGCTTCGCCGCCGCCGGCTTCGGGAGCGCGAGCGACTACATCGCACTCGCGCGCGACCCCGAGCTCGCGCGAGCAGCGGGCGTCCCAGGCCCGTCGCTCGAGGGCTACCTGTTCCCCGAGACCTACCGCTTTCCGCGCGGCGCGGGAGCGCGCGAGATCATCCGCGCGCAGCTCGCGCAGTTCGAGCGCGCCTGGAGCGAGCTCGCGCCGCTCGCGGCGCGACGCGGACTCGCGCGGCGCGACGCGGTCGTGCTCGCGTCGCTGATCGAGAAGGAGACGGGGGCGCCCGAGGAGCGGCCGCTCATCTCGGCGGTCTTCCACAACCGCCTGGCGGGCGGCATGCGGCTCGAGACCGATCCCGCCGTGATCTACGGCATCGCGCACTTCGACGGCAACCTGAAGCGCGTGCACCTCGACGACGAGACCAATCCGTACAACACCTACCGCATCGCCGGGTTGCCGCCGGGACCGATCGCGAATCCCGGCGCCGCGGCGCTGCGCGCTGCGGTCGAGCCGACCCCCGGCGTCGACTACCTCTTCTTCGTCGCCCGAGGCGACGGAACCCACGAGTTCACGACGCGCTATCGCGATCACGTGAATGCCGTGAACCGCTTCCAGCTGCGCGGGCGCAGTCGCTGAGGCGCTGCCCGCTTCCGCGCGACGGGCGCCGCTACGGAATCGCGACTTCGCGCAACAGGTCCAGGTTGTCGAGCGCGCGGCCCGCGCCGTACACGACGGCCGTGAACGGATCCTCGCTGCGCAGGATCGGCAGCTTCGTCTCCTGGCGCAGCACGGTGTCGAGGTCCTTCAGCATCGAGCCGCCGCCGACGAGCATGATGCCGCGGTCGACGATGTCCGCCGCGAGCTCCGGGGGCGTGCGCTCGAGCGTCAGGTGCACGCACTCGACGATCTGCGCCAGCGGCTCCTGCAGCGCCTCGCGGATCTCCTCGCTGGTCGTGACGACCACCTTCGGGATGCCGGCGACGAGGTCGCGGCCCTTGATCTCCATCGTCTCGGTCTTCGCGGTCGGCGAGGCGGTGCCGATCGCCATCTTCACCGACTCCGCGGTGCGCTCGCCGATCAGCATGTTGTACTTGCGCTTCACGTAGTTGATCACGGCCTCGTCCATCGC
>DATBRS010000040.1:0-2827 GCA_036560185.1 Myxococcota bacterium | reverse complement strand
TGTCGGGACTGCCGATGCGCGGGCGGGCGTCGCTCGCCCGCGAGCGGCAGACCGAGTTCCACGGCAGCGCGACCGCGCGCGGCATCGCGATCGGCCCGATCTACGTGCTGCCGACGCCGCTCGATCTTGCCGAGCTCGAGTACACGCCGAGCGACGACGCCGCGCGCGAGGAGCGCGAGCTGCTCGAGGCGTTGCAGGAGGCGCGCAGCGAGCTCGACGTCACGCGCGAGGACGTGGAAGCGCGCTTCGGTCCCGACTTCGCCGCCGTCTTCCACACCCACATCCAGATCCTCGAGGACAAGGGCTTCGTGGCGAAGCTGCGCGCGGAGGTGCAGCAGACGCGCAACGCGCTGCTCGCGCTGCGCAACGTGCTCGGCGCCTACCGGCGCACGTTCGAGAACATCGAAGATCCCTACTTCCGCGAGCGCGCCGACGACGTCGAGGACGTCGGCCGCCGCGTGATGGAGCGCCTGCTCGGCGTGCGCCACCGGCTCGAGGCGATGCCCGAGGGCTCGATCGTCGTCGCCGACAACATCCTGCCCGGCCACTTCGCGCGGCTCGAGATCGAGAAGATCGCGGCGATCGTCTCCGAGCACGGCGGGCCGACCTCGCACGGCGCGATCTTCGCGCGCACGCTCGAGATTCCCGCCGTGACGGGCGTGGTCGGCATCCAGGCCGCGGTGCGGCCGGGCGAGCTCGCGATCGTCGACGGCGGCGACGGCCACATCCACCTCTCCCCGGAAGAGCCGCTCGTCGCCGAGTACCGCCGCGCGCAGCAGCGCTACGCGGTCGCGATCCAGCACCTCGACGCCCTGCGCGAGCGCCCCGGCGAGACGCGCGACGGCCACCGCATCGCGCTGACCGCGAACGTGGGCCTCGTCTCCGACCTGCGCCTGATCGAGCAGCATGGCGCCGACGGCATCGGCCTGTTCCGCACCGAGCTGCTGGTGCTCGCGCACCGGGGCTTTCCGGAGGAAGAGGAGCAGGCGCAGCTCTACACCCAGGTGACGCGCGCGCTCGCGCCGCGGCCGGTCACGATCCGCACGCTCGACGTCGGCGGCGACAAGGACCTGCCCGGCCTCACCGACCGCAGCGAAGAGAATCCGCAGCTCGGCTGCCGCTCGATCCGCCTCTCGCTCGAGCACGAGGGCGTGTTCCGCGCGCAGCTGCGCGCCGTGCTGCGCGCGAGCGCGTCGAACAACGTGCGGCTCCTGTTTCCGATGATCTCGGCGCTCTCCGAGCTGCGCATCGCGCGCCAGCTCGTCGGCGAGTCGATGGACGAGCTCGCGCGCGCGGGCATCCCGTTCGCGCGCGCGCTGCCGATCGGGATCATGATCGAGGTGCCGTCGGCGGCGCTGATCGCGGACACGCTCGCGCGCGAGTGCGACTTCTTCAGCATCGGCACCAACGACCTCACGCAGTACACGCTCGCGGTCGACCGCGGCAACGAGCGCGTCGCCCATCTCTACGATCCGCTGCACCCCGCGGTGCTGGCGCTGATCGATCGCAGCGTGCGCGCGGCCGCGAACGCCGGCATCCCGATCTCGCTGTGCGGCGAGATGGCCAGCAACCCGCTCGCGGTGCCGCTGCTGATCGGACTCGGGATCGAAGAGCTCTCGTGCGCGCCGAGCGCCGTGCCGGTGGTCAAGGAGATCGTGCACGCGCTCGACTACAGCGACGTCTCCGCCGACGCCCGCCGCGCGCGCCAGGCCGGCAGCGCCTCCGAGGTGCAGGCGATCGGCGCCGCGCGGCTGCGCCAGGCCGGCCTGATGGACCACCCCGACATCGGGCCCTGGCTGCGCCCGATCATCGAGGCCGCCGGGGGCTAGCTCGACGCGCCGGGGGCTAGCTGCCTCCGCGTCTCACCCGAAGCCCGCGATCAAGCCGACGCCGACGACGGTCGCCACGGCCCCCCAGACGCGCGGCCGGCCCGGCGTCTCGTGCAGCCACAGCATTCCGAGCCCGAGCGCGAAGAGCACGCTCGTCTGGCGCACGGCCACCACGTAGCTGACGGGCGTGGTCTCGAGCGCCGCGAGCACCAGCGCGTAGCCGAGATAGCTGACGACCGAGGCGAAGCTGGCCCGGCCGAGATCGGCGAGGTGAATGCGCTCGAGGATGCGGCCGCGGGTGCGCACGAGCGCGAGCGGCGCGAAGACGGCGCCGCCGGAGATGCCGAGCAGCACGGCGTACGCGAACGCGCGCGGGATCGCGCTCGACCAGGGCGCGGCGCCGAGCTGCGTCATCGCGAGCTTGTCGGTGAGCGAGTAGGCGACGCCGGCCGCGAGCGTGAGCAGGGCGAAGCGCGTCGCGGGCGAGGCGAACGCCGCGCGCGAGAGCCCGGCGCCCGCGCCGACGAGCCAGATGCCCGCCACCACGATCGCGATGCCGCAGGCGGCGCCGGGCGAGATCGACTCGCCGAGCAGCGGCACCGAGATCAGCGGCAGGAAGGCCGGGGTCGAGCGCGCGATCGGATAGACGAGCGTGAGATCGCCGTGCTCGAAGGCGCGGCTCATCCAATAGAAGTAGAGCCCGTGCCAGACGCCGGTCGCCGCGATCAGCCGCCAGACCGGCACGGGAATCTCCGACCACGTCACGCAGGGCGCGATCAGGGCGAGCAGGCCGACGGGCGCGACGAGCTGGAGCAGGTTGAACGCGAGCGGATCGCGGCTGTCCTTGATCGCCACGCTCCACCAGGCGTGGAGCAGCGCCGAGGCGAGCACGAGCGCGAGCGCGTGGAGCGTCACGCGAGGCGAGCGGCGGGCGGCACCGCGCCACGGTAGGCGCTTTTGCCAGCGCGGCCCACGCGCCGCGCGCGCGGCTGTCCGCA
>DATBRS010000039.1:0-18386 GCA_036560185.1 Myxococcota bacterium | reverse complement strand
GCCTGCGCTGCGGCTTCATCACCTACGGCCCGGGCCGCGCCGAGGGCGCAGAGGCCGTGCTCGAGGCGCTCGAGGCGAAGACCAAGGGCGCGATCCGCGGCGCGATGTCGAACAGCCCGATGCTCTCGCAGTCGCTGGTCGAGAAGGCGCTCGCGTCCTCGTCGATCGACGCCGAGCGCAAGCAGAAGTGCGAGGTGCTGCGGCTGCGCGCGGCGAGAGTCCACGAAGTCGCCAACGCGCCGCGCTTCCGCGAGAGCTGGGATGTCTACCCGTTCAACAGCGGCTACTTCATGTGCATCAAGCTGAAGGGCGTGGACAGCGAGAAGCTTCGGGTGCACCTGCTCGACGCGCACCAGACGGGGCTGATCAGCACGGCGCCAACGGATCTGCGCATCGCGTTCTCGTGCATCGAGGAGCGCGACATCGAGCCGCTGTTCGAGGTGATCCACCGCGGCATCCAGGAGCTGCGGGAGAGCTGAACGGAGCGCGGAGTGGCGTCTACTCGCCCTCGACGCGCTCCAGCTCGTCGAGGATCGCCACCGTGGTGCGAATCCCGAGCTCGAGGTTCTCGAGCGACACGCGCTCGTTCGGGCCGTGGATGCCGAGCGTGTCTTGCAGGCGCAGGCGCCGCGGCACGAAGCTGTAGGCGGTGAGGCCCAGCGCGCGGAAGTAGTGCGCGTCGGTGAAGCCCGAGATGACGCGCGGCACGACGAAGCCTCTCGGATCGCTGCGCTCGGCGACGCGCTCGATCGCTCGCATCAGCGGCGTGTCGACGGGCGAGACTGCGGCCGGAAAATCGAGCGCGATCGCCAGCTCGACGGTCGGATCATCGATCGCGCCGGCGACTCGATTCACGAACGCAGCGCAGCTCTCGCCGGGGAGCAGCCGCGCGTCGAGCGTGGCGCTGGCTTCGGCGGGGACCACGTTCGGGCTGTCGCTGCCGTGCAGCATCGTGACGGCGGTGGTGTTCTGCACCAACGCGCGGCGGCCGGGATCGGCGAGGAAGCGCTCGCGGAACTTAGGATTCAGCGCCAGCGCTCCGCGCAGCTCGCGCCATTGCTGCCGCTCGTCGCGCGGCGCGAGCGGCGCCATGCGCGCGAACATCTGCGCGACCTCGGGCGTGACTTTCAGCTCGTGCGGCATGTCGAGCACGCTCGCGAGTGCGCGCACGAGCCGCTGGCCGGCCGCGCCCTCGTTGGAGGTGGAGCCGTGCCCCGGCACGCCGCGCGCGGTGAGCTTCACCCAACACGGCGTCTTCTCGGTGAACGCGACGCCCCACACGTCGGGCTCGCCCGGCTCGCCGGGCAGGATGCCGGCGCCCTCGGTCAGCAGGTAGGCAGCGCCCCGTAACAACTCGGGATGATCGCGCGCGATCAGGCCGGCGCCGAGCGCGCCGCCCGTCTCCTCGTCCGGCGTCGCGAGCAGGATCACGTCGCGCGCGAGCGGCTGCTCGCGGCGCGCGAGCTCGATCAGCGCGAACAGGTGCGTGACGGCGACGCCCTTCGCGTCGAGCGCGCCGCGGCCCACCACGGTGCCGCCGCCCTCGACGCCCGCGAACGGGTCCACCGCCCAGCCTGATTCGGTCGCGGCGACCACGTCGAGGTGGGAGAGCAGCACGAGTGGCGCGCGCTCGCCGCGGCCGGGCACGCGCGCCCAGAGCGCGGCGCGCGGGCTGTCCGCGCCGGGCAGCGGAATCACGCGGGTCTCGATCCCCTCGCGCCCGAGAGCGCGCGCGAGGTACTCGGCGAGTGCGCGCTCGTTGCCGGGCGGGTTCGTGGTGTCGAAAGAAATCGCGCGCGCCAACAGAGCCGCAGCCGAGTCGCGTAAGTCGCTCCCGCGCGGAGGCAAATCCGCCCCGCTGTTACGCCGCGACGGAGTCTCCGGAGTGCTCGTGCACGCCACCACAGCGACGAGAACGGCACTCACCAGGAGCCGAGCCGAGTCGGCGTTTTCGCGGCTCCAACGACGTTTGGTGACGGAGCGCACGAACATCCTCACGAGCGACGTGTATTTAGCACCTTCCACTGCATGCCGATTACGAAGGGGAGTAACTCGAGCTGCCGATGAGGGCGGTGGCTGATTGAACGGATGACGAGCGGGCCGTGTCTGCGGGGGGAACCGGCTCGTCCGCGCTGGAGGACCGATGAAGCTGCGACCGCTGTTCGAAGCCGCGCGCACGCACGCGAACGAGATCGGAACGGGCGCAGCGCTCGCGCTCGCGATCCTGTTCGGGCTCGGCGCAATCGTTCGCTTCCAGGCGCAGCCCGAGCGCGCGCACGTGATGGCCGCGGCTACGGAGCCCGCCGCCGCGCCGATCGCAGCCGCGCTGATTCCCACGCCGGTGCGCCCGGCTCCGGCGCCGCAGCTGACGGTGTTCGAGGGCAAGCTCGGCCGCGGGCAGACGATGGGGCAGGTGCTCCGCCGGCACACGCTCGACGGCGCCGCGATTCACGAGCTCGTCACCGCCATGTCGCCCGTGTTCAACTTCCGGTACTCGAAGGTCGGTGATCTCTACCGCGCCTCGCTGACGGCAGCGGGCGAGCTGGTCGCGTTCGAGTACGTGCGGTCGCCGATCGAGAGCTACTCGCTGCAGCGAACGAACGGGCAGCTGGTCGCCGCGAAGCACGAGCCGAAGGTGATCGTTCAGCGCGCGCTGCTCGCGGGCGTCGTCACCAGCAACCTCTACCAGTCGGTGGTCGACCTCGGCGAGACGGGCGAACTGGCCCACGACTTCGCCGAGATCTTCGCCTGGGACGTGGACTTCTCGAAGGCCAAGGCGGGCGACGAGTTTCGCGCCGTCTACGAGCGTCGCTTCTACGAGACGAAGTCCGGCCCCGTCTACCTCGGCCCCGGCCGCATCCTGGCGGCGCGCTACGCGAACCGCGACGACGACTTCAACGCGGTCTACTTCGAGCCGACCCCTTCGCACGGCGGCTACTACCGCCCCGACGGCAGCGCCGCGCAGCGTCAATTCCTCCAGGCGCCCCTCAACTACCGCCGCATCAGCTCGCAGTACGCGGCGAGCCGACTGCACCCGGTGCTGGGCATCCGTCGGCGCCATCTCGGCACGGACTACGCGGCCGCCCAGGGCACGCCGGTCTGGTCCGTGGCGGACGGCACGGTCGTATTTCGCGGCTGGAACGGTGGGCTCGGCAACTCCGTGCGAGTCCGCCACCGCTCGGGCTACGAGACGATCTACGGCCACCTCTCGGGGTTCGCGAAGAGCCTGCGCGTCGGTGACCGCGTGCGGCAGAAGCAGATCCTCGGCTTCGTGGGATCGACCGGTCTCTCGACCGGCCCGCATCTGCACTTCGAGTTCGCGCTGAACGGGAAGGCCGTGAATCCGGCATCCGTGCGCATTCCGCAGGGCGACCCGATCACGCCGGCGCAGCGGGGCGAGTTCGCGCGCGTGCGCAACGAGGTGCTCGGGATGATGGACCCGGCGCCGTTCCGCATCCCGACCGCGGACGCGCTCTGACGCGCGAGCCCGCGCCCTCCCGGGTGAGCACGCGGATCGCTTAGGCACGCTGGCCGCCCCGGCGCGCGTTGTGCCACGATGGGTACCCCCCAATGAGCGCATCCTCCCTCTCCGACCGCATGGCTCGCCTCGGCAAGGCCCTGGGCGAACGCGAGGGCGAGCACCGAGAGGCGGTCAGCGAGGCCTGGCGGCGAGCGCAGTCGCTGCGCGCCGAGGTCGGCGCGGCGCTCGACGCATTCAACGGGGCGGCGGCGCGCGCGGGGGCGGCCCAGCTCGCGGTGCAGCTCGGCACTACGCGCACCGACGACAAGCATCTGCGCGCGGTGCAGTTCGACCTGGCGCGCGGGCGGAGCCGGGCCGTCGTCACCGTGAAATCCCGCGGTGAGATCACGCTCGTCGGGCCATTTCACGCCGGAAAGGCAGAGGGTCCGTGCAAATCGTTCCCGTACGGCGCGGACGACGAGATCCGCGCGGCGCTCGGCGATTTTCTCGAGAAATTCCTGGCCGAGGCGGCGAGCCCGTAGCCCCCACGGTCCCCATCCCCTAGCGCTGGAATCCTCGTTGCCGGCACCGGCATCCCTGCCCGTTCAACGCGCCCCGGAGAACCTCCCGTGAGTGGACAGCTCGATACAGCCCCCACTCCGGTCGAGTCCGTCGCGGACCTGATCGCCTTCCTGCGCACCGGCGAGAAACCGCGCGAACGCTTCCGAGTCGGCACGGAGCACGAGAAGATCGGCTTCGGAGCGGACGGGAAACCCGTTCCCCACGCGGGCCCCCGCGGCATCGCGGCGGTGCTCGAAGCGATCGCCGAAGCCGATGGCTGGGAGCGCGGTTTCGACGCGGGCAACCTGATCGCGCTCAAGAAGGACGGCGCTTCGATCACGCTCGAGCCGGGCGGGCAGCTCGAGCTCTCCGGCGCGCCGCTGCGCACGATCTTCGAGACGGACCGCGAGATTCGCGCCCACCTCGAGCTCGTGAAGCGCGTGTCTGCGCCGCTCGGCATCCGCTGGACCTCGCTCGCTCACCATCCCGTCCACGACATCAACGAGATCCCGCGCATGCCGAAGGCGCGCTACGGCGTGATGCGCGCCTACCTGCCGACGCGCGGCGAGCTCGCGATGCACATGATGCACCTGACGGCGACGGTGCAGGCGAACCTCGACTTCGCGAGCGAGGCGGACATGGTGCGCAAGATGCGCACCGCGATGGCGGTGACGCCGATCGTCTCCGCGATGTTCGCGAACTCGTCGCTCTATCTCGGCAAGCCGTCGGGCTTCATCACGCGGCGTGAGCACATCTGGCGCTACACCGATCCCGATCGCTGTGGCCTGCTCCCGTTCGTGTTCGAGGAGGGCTTCGGCTACGAGCGCTACGTGCAGTGGGCGCTCGACGTGCCGATGTTCTTCATCGTGCGCGACGACGCATACCTGCCGGCGCGCGGCGTCACGTTCCGGCAGTTCATGGCTCGCGGCTTCGAGGGCCACCGCCCGACCGCCGCCGACTGGGATCTGCACCTGACCACGCTGTTCCCCGAGGTGCGGCTGAAGCGCATCGTCGAGGTGCGCGGCGCCGATTGCGTCCCGTGGCTCTCGGCGCTGCCGGCGCTGTGGAAGGGTCTGCTCTACGACGAGGGCGCGATGGACGCGGCCTACGACCTCGCCAAGGACTGGTCGTTCGCCGAGCGCGAGGCGGCGCTCGAAGACGTCGCGCGCCGCGGGCTGGCCGCGCGCGCCGCCGGCCAACCCGTGCTGCCGATCGCGCGCGAGCTCGCCGGCATTGCGAGCGAGGGGCTGCGCCGCATCGCGCACGGCGAGGGCGGGCAGCCCGACGAGCGCGGCTTCCTCGCGCCGCTGCAGGCTCAGCTCGAGACCGGCCGCTCGCTCGGCGAGGAGCTCGTGCAGCGCTGGGAAGGCGAGCTCGAGCGCTCGCTCGCGAAGCTCATCGAGGCCACGCGCTTCTAGCTCGCGGCGCTTCGCTTCGGCATCGTGCGGCCGCCGCTCCCGCACGGTTCGAGCGTTTCCTAATCACGCTAAGGTGCTCGCGTCATGGCCAAGCCCCGACCGCGCCTCCTGATCGTCGACGACGAGGAGGCGATCCTCGAGACGATGACCTTCACGTTCGAGGACGACTACGAGGTGTTCACCTCGACGTCCGCGAACGAGGCTCTCACGCTGCTCGACAAGCATGCGCCGATCGCTGTCGTGATCTCGGATCAGCGCATGCCCGAGATGACGGGCGTCGAGTTCCTCGCGCGCGTCTTCAAGCGCTCGCCCGCGACCCAGCGCATCATCCTCACCGGCTTCGCGGACATGAACGCGATCATCCGCGCGATCAACGACGGCCACGTCTACGCCTACATCACCAAGCCCTGGGAGCCGGATCAGCTGAAGCAGGTGGTGCGGCGCGCCGCCGATCACCACGCGCTCACGCTCGAGAACGAGCGCCTGTTCGGCGATCTGCGCACCGCGAACTCGTTCCTCGAAGGCGTGATGGATCAGCTCGATACCGGCGCCCTCGCGCTCGACGCGCGAGGCGTGGTGCGTGCCGTCAACAAACCGGCGCGCCAGTACCTCGGGCTCGTCGGCGACGTGCGCGGCAAGGAGCTGCGCGAGGCGCTGCCGAAGGAAGTCTTCGATCGCTTCGGCGGCGCGGTGATGTGCATTCGCGGCGACCAAGAGATGAGCCACAGCGACATCGACCTGCCCGTCGGCGACGGCGTGCGCGTGCGCGTGAAGATGCACGCGCTGACCGGCGCGCAGGGCGAAGACCTCGGGCAGGTGATCCTCGCGCGCGAGATCTCCCACGAGCCGATGCGCCTGCGCTTCGACGAGATCGTCGAGGGCCTCGCGACTCACGCCGACGGCGCGCTGCGCCCGCGTCTCGGCTCGGCCCAGGAGGAGCTCGGCCGGCTGTCCCAACAGCTGCGCGAGAAGCAGGTCAGCGCGCCCGGCATGGGCGAGCTGCGCGAGCGCACGAATCGCACGCTGACCGCGATCGAGCACTGGCTGACGGTCGACGACGCGCTCGCGCGCGAGGAGTTCCCCGACGCCCAGCTGCTGCGCGAGCGCATGCGCGTCGCCAGCGCGCGCTGGCCGCTCGGCGGACGCCTGCCGGTGCGCGTGAAGGAGCTCGCGCAGCGCGTCGAGGCCTACTACGAATCGGGCGACAACCCGAAGCACGCCGTCCTGTAGCGAGCGCGAAGCGCGCGGCGAGCCAACGGCGAGCGGAGTCGAGCGGGAATGAGCGAGGGCGGCCAAGCAGCGATGCGCGTGCCCGAGCAGGCAGCCTCGATTTCGTCCGCAGTTCCGGCTGCCGCCGTGAGCGCGGCGCCTGCGTTGCCGCGGCTCGAGCTGCGCATCGAGCGGCTGAGAGCGAACTACCGCTTCACCTACGCCTTCCACGCGCGCGAAGTCCGCTTCGAGTGCGACGCGGGTGAAGGCTTCCACAGCGTCTTCCCCGAGACGTTCTCGTTCCACGCTTCGCGCCACGACCCGGCCGAGCTCTACCTGCGCTTCGACGATCTGTGGACGAACCCGCGCCGGCTCTCGCCCGACGCGAGCCGGCGCGACGCCGAGGAGCTGATGACGCGGCTCTTCGCCGCGCTGCCGGCGACGCTCGAGAGCGCGCTCGCGCGGCTGCACGCGGGCGAGAACCGCGCGGCGCATCTGCGCGCTTGCGAAGACGTCGCCGTCTTCACCGCGATCTTGCAGCGCTTCCTCGTCGACAAGAATCTCGCGCAGCTGCCTCGGCTCGAGCTCGCGGCGCTGCATTTGCGGCGGCTCCATCTCCACGCGCTGCTGCCGCTCATGCAGGCGCGGGTGAGGCCGGAGTTCCTCGCGAAGTACGTGCGAGGCGAGGTGCGCGCCGATGGCAGCCCCGACCCGCTCGATCTCGGCTTCTTCTATGCGCTCGCCTCGAACGAAGCGGAGCGCATCGACGGGCAGCTGATGGGCGCCGCCGAGCGCGCGTATCACCGCTGGCTCGAAGACGTGTGCCTCGAGCCCGGCAACCGCGCGTTCGAGGAGGAGCGCTCGCCGTTCGGGGAGCGCGACGCCGAGGTGTTAGGGGCCGCGCTCGCGGCGCCTCGCGCGCGGGCCAACCGCGCGGCCGAGCTGTCGCCATTCCTGCGCCGCCCGAAAGACCGAGACTGCCTGCGCGTGCTCGGCAAGCTCGAGGCGTTCTTCCTACGCCGCTACGACGTGCATCACGCCGCGGTCATGCGCCATCACGCCGAGTCGCTGAAGCGCGGCGCCGACAAGCCCGATCGCCGCCTCTCCTTCCACCGCACGCGCAACTACACGCTCGCGCTGCTGGTCCCCGCGCTGCCGTTCCTCGCCGCGATCTTCGGCTACTCGCGCGCGCCGGCGCTGTTCGACGCGCTGGCTTCCGGCGTCGTCGCGCTGGTGATGCTCGCGGCGCTCTGGTTCCTCGGCGTGCAGTTCATGTGGAGGAAGGACCTCACGTTCTTTTACACGTCCGTGCCGCGCATCGGCGCTGGCATCATCGTCGGCTACCTGCCGGTGTTCCTGATCGACGAGGTCTGGGATCTCGCCGAGCAACCCATCGTGTACTTGCTCTCGACGATCGCCTTGTTGGGCTCGACGACGCTGCTCTACCTGTTCGTCGAAGTGCAGCGCCGCCTCGGCGACCCGGAGGAGGCCTTCGCCCGCGCGCGCGACATCTTCCTGCTCGGGCTGATCGAGGCCGCGGCCTTCGGCGTCGTCGTGACGAGCCTGCTCGGGCCGTTGATGGCGGCGCGCAACTGGGACGAGGGCGGAGACCTCGCTGCCCTCCGGCACAGCATGGCGCCGCTCGCGGGCGAGCTGCCCCGCTTCCTCGGCTACGAGGCCTTGCCCGCCTTCCCCAGCGCGGTGCTGCTGATGAGCTTCATGGCCTTCTTCATCGGGACCTTCCTCCAACTCCTCTGGGAGGATCTGCCGATCACCGAACCCCTGTAGGGGTGGTCACCGAATCGGGGTCGCCGGTCGGCCGATGAGACGCGAACCGTCGCCCTGCGGCGCCGCATCCCAGCCCCTACCCTCGCGCGCCCGAGGCCGACCCTGCGGAGGATTCGATGGCCAAGATCGTGATGTACTCGAAGTCGTGGTGCCCGTACTGCGACCGCGCGAAGAGCCTGCTCAGCCAGAAGGGCCAGACCTGGACCGAGATCGACGTCGAGGCGCAGCCCGAGAAGCGCGAGGAAATGATCGCGCGCGCGCAGCGCACGACCGTGCCGCAGATCTTCATCGGCGACTTGCACGTGGGCGGCTTCGACGATCTCGCCGCCCTCGAGCGCGCAGGCAAGCTCGACGCGCTGCTCGGCGTCGCGGCCAAGGCGGAGAAGCCGGCGGAGCACGTGAAGCTGCTGATCGTGGGCAGCGGGCCGGCGGGCTACACGGCCGCGATTTACGCCGGCCGCGCCGACCTCAAGCCGGTCATGATCGCCGGCCTCCAGTTCGGCGGGCAGCTGATGCTCACCACCGAGGTCGAGAACTACCCCGGGTTTCCCGAAGGCGTGACCGGCCCGGAGATGATGGAGCGCTTCCAGAAACAGGCCGAGCGCTTCGGGACGCGCGTCCTGATGGAAGACGCGACCCGCGTGGACTTCTCGAGGCGGCCGTTCCGGGTCGAGACCGAGAGCGCTGCGTTCCTGGCCGACGCCGTGATCGTCGCGACCGGCGCGAGCGCGAAGTGGATCGGTCTCCCGAGCGAGCAGGCCTTCATGAACAAGGGCGTCTCGGCCTGCGCGACCTGCGATGGTGCGCTCTTCCGCGGCAAACCCATCGCGGTGGTGGGCGGCGGCGACACCGCGCTCGAGGAGGCGCTCTTCCTCACGCGCTACGCCTCGCCCAAGGTCACGGTGATCCATCGCCGGGACGAGCTGCGCGCCTCGAAGATCATGCGCGAGCGCGCGCTCGCGCACGAGAAGATCGAGTTCGTGTGGGACAGCGCGGTCGACGAGGTGCTCGGCGGCGACTACGTGACTGGCCTGCGCGTGAAGAACTTGAAGACCGGCGCGCTCTCCGAGCTGAAGACCGAGGCGCTGTTCGTCGCGATCGGCCACAAGCCGAGCACGGACCTCTTCAAGGGCCAGCTCGAGATGGACGACGTCGGTTACCTGAAGGTCGAGCGCGGCAGCTCGCGCACGAACATCGCCGGCGTATTCGCCTGCGGCGACGCCATGGATCCGACCTATCGTCAGGCCGTGACGGCGGCCGGCACCGGCTGCATGGCCGCGATCGACGCCGAACGCTGGCTCGCGGAGCACGGCATCGAGTAGCGGCGGCGCGCCGCCTCCAAGGTCGAAGAGGAGCCGCGTGGCTCTCACGCAAGAACGCCTCTTGCAGCTGATCGAGCGGTCCCCCGACATCATCGTCGCGACCGATCGCAAGGGCACCGTCATCTACTACAACGACGGCGCGGCGAAGAGCCTCGGCTACAGCGGCCCCGAGATCCGCGGCCGTTTCGTCTCCGAGCTCTACACGAGCCTCGACGAGGCCAAGCGCGTGATGAAGGCGATGCGCGACGGCGGCGGCAGCGTCGAGACCTTCTCCACTCGCCTGCTCTCGAAGAGCGGCGAGGTGATCCCGGTGGCGATCACCGGCACGATCCTGCGCGACGAGGCGGGGGAACCGGACGGCACGATCGGGTTCCTGAAGGACCTGCGCGAGATCCTGCGCAAGGATCAGCTCGCGACGCTCGGTGAGGTCGCGATCGGCATCTCCCACGAGATCAACAACCCGCTCGCGGTGATTCTGAATCAGGCCGAGCTGCTCGAGCGCGATGTCGAGCGGCTCGCCGGCGAGGCCGAGTGCCCGGTCGAAATCGAGCGCCTCGACGCGATCCGCCGCGAGCTCGCGCGCATCGCCGAGATCGTGGAGCGCCTCGGGCAGATGGCGCGCGAGGAGACGTACGAGACCGTCACGTACATCGGACCCGCGCGCATGCTCGACCTGCGCGGCCGTCGCGGCGAGGGGCGCGCGGCGCGCGACTCGCGCATCGCCGGCCTGCGCGTGCTCGTTGCCGACGACGACCTCGGCATCGCGCGCTCGATGAAGGAGATCCTCGAGCGCGACGGCTGCGAAGTGACTACGGCGAGCGACGGGCTCGAGGCGCTCGAGAAGCTCTCCGCCGGGCACTTCGACGCCGTGCTCACCGACGTCGTGATGCCGAACATGGACGGACACGAGCTGTTCCTGACGATCCAGCAGCGCTGGCCCGGCTTACCCGTCCTGATGATGACCGCATTCCACTACGACAAGGACCACATCATCAAGCGATCGAAGGTGGCCGGCCTTGCGACGGTGCTGTTCAAGAAGCCCGTCGACCCTGAGAAGTTGCGGGAGAAGTTGGCGGAGGCGGTGGCGGCGGCCCGGAAGGGCTGAGAGCTGCGAGGCGGCTCAGGGGCGAGCGGGGTGGGTGGTCGCGACTTCGGGCCCTTGGCGCGGTGGCGTGCGGCGTTGGGTGGAGATGGCGCGGGGCACTTGGGCGTGCTTGCGCGCTCGCGGCCCAGGATGCGTGGCGCGGTGATGCGCGGTGCCGTGGGCGAGGACCGGGCCCTCCGCTGCGACGCACGCGCCCCGCCCGCCCCTGCGCCGGCGGTGCGCTGTGGAACCTGGGCAGGCACGCGTCGTGAGCGGAGAGAAGAGCGAAGCCAGAGCGCCATCGAGGCGCTCTGGCTTCGCTAGTTGGGATTCCTTGCGGCTGAGATCGCGCGAGAGCTGGGCGGGCCGGTTACTTCGCGACCGCATCCTTCGGCACGTTGAACAGCTTGCCGTCGGCGTTCTTCACCAGGTACGCCTGGCCCCACTCCTTGAGCACCGTGACGCTGTCGCCGGCGCCGAAGCTCACCTCTTCGACGTCCTCGCTCAGGTTGGACTGGTGCTTGAGCGTGAGCGCCTTGGTGATCGAAGCCATGCGCGGTCTCCTCGCAACGAAGCAGGTCGGGGAAGGCGGTTTTTAGCCGCGGGGCTCCCGCGTTTCAACGTGCGCCGAGCGCGCGGTGAGCAGCAGCGAGCGCGGCGATCTCGCGGGCGCCGGCGCGGCGCAGGACGCGCGCCACGGAGGCGAGCGTTGCGCCGGTCGTGACGACGTCGTCGACGAGCCACACGCGGCGCGGCGAGCGCGCGAGCGCGACGAAGGCGCCCGCGACGTTGCGGCGGCGCGCCAGCCGCGCGAGGCCGGTCTGGCTCGGCGTGTCGCGCAGGCGGGCGAGCAGCCCGGGCTCGAAGCGCGCGCCGACCTCGCGCGCGATCGCGCGCGCGAGCAGCGCGGGCGGGCTGAAGCCGCGCTCGCGCAGGCGACGCGCGTGCAGCGGCACGGGCACGATCGCGTCGGGCACGGAGCCGAGCGCGCGCGCGGCGCGCAGCGCCCACGCGATCGCGACGCCGTCGGCCGCGGCGTCGAGGCCGCGAAAACCCGGCTGCGGATACTTGAAGCGCCGGATCCAATCCGCGGCGCGGCCCTCGTACGAAACGCCGGCACGCCACGCTGCGAGCGGGCGCGGCGGTGCGGGCAGCGGGTCGGGCGGAGGCTCGTCGCAGCGCGGGCAGAGTGGCGCGCCGTCCGTCGAGGCCCCGCAGTCGCCACAGATCGGCGGGAGCAAGAGATCGAGCAGCTCGCGAAGCAGCATGTCTGCCTTCGCGGGACCGAGGCGGGGGAGGCAGTGAGGAGTCGTCGTTCTCGGAGATCAGCTTGGGGGGGGGGCTCCGGGGCGTCATCCGCCGCGGATCAGGCTTCGCCCCGTCATCTCCTTCGGCTGCGGAATTCCGAGCAGCGCGCACAGCGTGGGCGCGACGTCGGCGAGCCCGCCGTCCGCGAGGCTGCGGCCCCGCGCGTTGCGCGTCGCCCACCAGATCGGCACCGGGTTGGTGGTGTGCGCGGTGTGAGGCCCGCCCGTCCGCGGGTCGACCATCAGCTCGCAGTTGCCGTGGTCCGCCGTAATCAGTGCGTCGCCGCCGCGCGCGAGCAAGGCGCCGACGACTCTCTCGAGGCACGCGTCGATCGTCTCCACCGCCTTCACCGCAGCGGGCAGGATGCCGGTGTGCCCGACCATGTCGGGGTTCGCGAAGTTCACGAGGATGAACGCGTAGTCCTCGTCGGCGATGCCGGCGAGCAGCTTCTCCGTGACGAGCTGCGCGCTCATCTCGGGCTTGTGGTCGTAAGTGGGCACGTCGCGCGGGGAAGGAACGAGCACGCGATCCTCGCCGGGGAACGGCTCTTCCAGCCCGCAGTTGAAGAAGAACGTCACGTGGGCGTACTTCTCGGTCTCCGCGATCCGCAGCTGCGACATGCCGCGCGCGGCGAGCAGCTCAGCGAGGATCTGCTTCGGCATCTCCGAGGTGAAGGCGAGCGGCAGGCCGAAGGCGGCGTCGTATTCGCTCATGCAGACGAAGCGCGCGAGCCGCGGCACGCGCGCTCGCTCGAGCTTTCCGGCGAAGCGCGCCTCGCACACGCTCGCCAGCGCGCAGGTGAGCTGGCGCGCGCGATCCGCGCGGAAGTTGAAGAAGAGCGCGACATCGCCGTCCGCGAGCGGCTCGCCGCCCGCGATCACCGTGGGCTCGACGAACTCGTCGCCGACGTTCAGCGCGTAGGACTGCGCGACCGCGGCGAGCGCATCGGGCGCGCTCTTGCCGCGCGCGAGCACGATCGCGTCGTAGGCGCGTTGGATGCGTTCCCAGCGGTTGTCGCGATCCATCGCCCAGTAGCGACCGATCACCGTCGCGATCTTGCCGCCGGCACGCGCGACCTGGGGCGCGAGGCGCGCAACGTAGCCATCGGCCGAGCGCGGCGGCGTGTCGCGGCCGTCGAGGAACGCGTGCACGATCGGCGCGACTCCCTGCGCTGCGCAGTAGGCGATCAGCGCCTCGAGATGATCCTGATGACTGTGCACGCCGCCGTCGGAGACGAGGCCCAACAAGTGGATCCGGCGGCGGCCCGCGCACGCGGCGGCCACTGCGCCCGCGATCTCCGGAACCTGCGCGGCGCCGCCGTTCGCGAGCGCCTTCGAAATGCGCGTCATGTCCATGTCGATGATGCGCCCCGAGCCGAGCGTCATGTGCCCGACTTCGGAGTTGCCCATCTGACCCTGCGGCAGGCCCACCGCCTCGCCCGACGTCTCGAGCTTCGCCATCGGAAATTCGCGGCGCGCGCGCGCGAAGAAGGGCGCGTGCGCGATCGCGGTCGAGTCCGCCGGGCCGCCGTCGCCGAGGCCGAAGCCATCGAGCACCACGAGCATCACGGGCGCGCGGCTCATGCCTTGACCTTGCGCGGCTTCACCTCGACCGGCTCGACGTCGAACTGCGGGGCGTCGGCCCAGAGCCGTTCGAGGTCGTATAGGCTGCGCGCGTCTTCGTGGAACACGTGGAAGATCACGCTGCCGAAGTCGAGCAGCGCCCAGCGCCCTTCTTCGAGCCCTTCGGCGCCGAGCGAGCGGATGCCGTCTCTGCGTGCGGCTTCGAGCACCGCGTCGGCGATCGCGCGCACGTGCTGGCGGGATCTCCCCGACGCGATCAGGAAGGTGTCCGCGAGCGAGGTGACGTCGCGCACGTCGAGCGCGATCACGTCTTCGGCCTGACGGTCGCTGGCGGCCGTCGCGAGCGCGGTTGCGCGCGCGAGCTGGGCGGGATCGGGCCCCTTTCGGGCGGTCGTGTCGTCGGGGGCTTCGTGTTTCGTCATATCGTTTCGTAGGCGCCGCTCGCGAGCACGGCGTCGTGCACCGCTTCCGGCAGGAGGTAGCGCACGGGTTCGTGAGTCCGGATGCGGCGGCGGATGTCGGTGGCCGAGATGTCGAGCGCGGTGATGTGAACGCGAGCGATGCGAGTCCCCGCGCTGCGGTGCGTCCCGCTCTCGCCGTCCGGCGCCCACTCGATGGGCGCCGCGAGCGCCTCGGAGATCAGGTCGCGCAGCGGCTTTCCGAGGCCGGGGGGGCGCGTCATCACCGCGAAGTCGGCGAGAGTTAGCAGCGCGGCCGGCTCCCGCCAGGCGTCGAGCTCCGCGAAGGCATCTTCTCCGACGATGAACACGAGCCGCTCGCCGGCGAGCTTCGCCTGCAGCGCGCGCAGCGTATCGACCGTGTAGGAAGGGCCGGCGCGGTGCAGCTCGAGCTCGTCGGCGCTGAACGAGGAGTGGCCGCGCAGCGCGGCCTGCACCCACGCGAGCCGCAGCGCCGCGGGCGCGATCTCGTGGGCGCCGCCGCGCTTCAGGGGCGGATCCGCTGCGGGCACGAACACGACGCGCGCGAGCCCGAGCTTCGAGCACACCTGCTCGGCGGCGTGCAGATGCCCCAAGTGGATCGGGTTGAAGGTGCCGCCGAGAATCCCGATTCGCTGCGCCGCGGGTGCGCTCATTCGCGCAGCTGGCCCTCGCCGAACAGCACGAACTTGCGCGTCGTCAGCTCCTCGAGCCCCATCGGGCCGAAGGCGTGCAGCTTCGAGGTGCTGATACCGATCTCCGCGCCGAGCCCGAGGCGGTAGCCATCCGCGAACGCGGTCGAGCAGTTCACGCCGACCGTCGAGGAGTTCACGCGCCGCGTCCACGCCTGAGCGGAGGCATAATCATTCGTGACGATCACCTCGGTGTGGTCGCTGCCGTAGCGCTGGATGTGCGCGATCGCCTCGTCCAGGTCGCGCACGACGCGCACGGCCAGGATCTTGTCGAGGTATTCGGTCGCCCAATCGGCGTCTTCGGCCCGTACCGCGCCGGCGAACACCTCGCGCGTGCGGGTGCAGCCGCGGATCTCGACGCCCTCTTCGTGCAGCGCCTTCAGCACCACGGGCAGCACGCTGCGCGCTGCGGACTCGTGGCAGAGCAGCGTCTCGAGCCCGTTGCACACGGCCATCTGCCGGAGCTTCGAGTCGAGCACGATCGCGCGCGCCATCTCGGCGTCGGCGCTGGCGTCGAGAAAGACGTGGCAGATGCCGGCGTCGTGCTTGATGACCGGCACGCGCGCGCCATCGAGCACGCGCTTGATCAGCGCAGGGCCGCCGCGCGGAATGATCAGGTCGACCTGCTTGTCGAGCTTGATGAGGTGATCGATCGCCTCGCGATCGGTCGTCGCGACCAGCGAGACGGCCGCCTCGGGCAGACCCGTGTCGGCCGCGGCGCCGCCGAGCTCCGCCGCCAGCGCGAGGTTGCTGCGAATCGCCTCGCTGCCCCCGCGCAGGATCACGGCGTTGCCCGCCTTCACGCACAGCGCGGCAGCGTCGACCGTGACGTTCGGGCGCGACTCGTAGATGATGCCGATCACGCCGAGCGGAATGCGCATGCGGCCGACGCGCAGCCCGTTCGGGCGCACGCGCGACTCGGTGATCTCGCCGACGGGATCGGGCAGCAGCGCGACCTGGCGCAGCCCGTCGAGCATGTCGCCCCACTTTCCGCCCGCGAGGTCGAGGCGCTTCACCATCGGCGCCGCCACGCCCTTCGCAGCGGCCTCGCGCATGTCCTCGCGGTTCGCGTCGAGGATGCGTGCCTTCGCGGCATCGAGGCGCTCCGCGCTGCGCAGCAGCCAGGCGTTCTTCTCGCGCGTGCCGAGGTTCGCGACGGCGGGCGCCGCGGCCTTCGCGCGGCGTGCGAGCTCTTCGATCTCGTGCTGAAGCGTCATCGGCTCTCTCGGACGCGCGAGCTGTTAGGCCCGCGCCGGCAGCAGGACGAGGTCGTCGCGGTGAATCACCTCGTCGCCGTTCGTGAACCCTAGCACCGCGAGAATGCGCGCCGTCGCGAGGCCCTTGATGCGATCGACCTCGTCGGCGGAGTAGGTGGCGAGGCCGCGCGCGAACTCGCGGCCTCGCGCATCGACGCAGGCGACGGGATCGCCGCGCTGGAAGCGCCCGTCGACGCGCACCACGCCCGCAGGCAGCAGGCTGCGGCCCCGCTCGGTGAGCGCGCGCACCGCGCCGTCGTCGAGCACGAGGGTGCCGCGCGGCTTGGCGGTGAACGCGATGCGGTGCTTCTTGCTCGCGAGCTTGTTGCCGGCGCGGAAGAGCGTGCCCACGGGCTCGCCGCGCGCGACTCGCAGCAGCACGTCCCTCCTGCGCCCGTGACACAGCACGGTGGCGGCGCCAGAGCCGGCCGCGCTGCGCGCGGCCTCGAGCTTCGTGATCATGCCGCCGCGTCCGAACGCCGAGCCCGCGCCGCCCGCCGCGCCATCCACGTCCGCGACGTCGTCCACCACGCCGAAGAGCGCCGGCAGCGGCTTGCCCGGCGCGGGGGGCGCCTGATACAGCCCCTCCACGTCGGTGAGGATCACGAGCAGCTCCGCCCCGACCAAGTTGACGACCGTCGCGGACAAGTTGTCGTTGTCGCCGAAGCGGATTTCCTCCGTCGCGACCGTGTCGTTCTCGTTCACCACGGGCACGACGCCGAGCTCGAGCAGCTTGACCAAGGTGTTACGGGCGTTCAGGAAGCCCTCGCGATCCTCGAGTCCGGTGCGCGTCACCAGCACCTGGGCGGCTTCGCGCCCGCGCTTGCGCATCGCCTTGCGCCAGAGATCCGAGAGGCCGATCTGCCCGACCGCCGCCGCCGCCTGCTTCTCGGGCATCGTGCGGCCCGGTTGCGACCAGCCGAGCGTATGGCTGCCAATCGCGATCGCGCCGGAGGAGACGACGACCACCTCCTTGCCCGCGTCGAACAGCGCGGCCACCTGCCGTGCGAGCTCGCCGACGACCCGAGTGCGCACGCGCCCCGCCTCGGTGAGCGTGCCGCTGCCGATCTTTACGACGATGCGCTTCGCGCGCGCGGCGTCGCGGCGCAGCTCCGGCTCGGCGCTCATGCGCGCTCCTCTTGCAGCACGCGCCAGAGCGCGCGCACCAGCTCGGGGATGCCCTCGCCGCTCACGCCCGAAGCGCGCAGCACCGTGCAGCCGCGCGCCTCGAGCGCGCGCTGAATCGGCTCGAGCAGCGCGCGATCGCCCAGTGCATCGATCTTGGTGAGCAGCACCAGCTCGCGGCGCTCCGTGAGTGCGGAGTCGTAGGCAGCGAGCTCCTTGCGGATCGTCTCGTACTCGCCGAGCAAGTCGCGCGAGTCGTCGAGCAGCGCGGTGCAGTCGAGCAGGTGCAGCAGCACGCGCGTGCGCTCGACGTGCCGCAGGAAGCGGTCGCCGAGGCCGGCGCCTTCGCTCGCGCCCTCGATCAAACCGGGGATGTCGGCGACCACGAAACGCTGATCGTCCAGCTTCACGACGCCGAGGTTCGGCGTGAGCGTCGTGAACGGATAGTCCGCGATGCGCGGCCGCGCGGCCGAGATGCGCGACAGCAGCGTCGACTTGCCCGCATTCGGGAGGCCGAGCAGGCCGACGTCCGCGATCAGCTTGAGCGCGAGCCGCAGCTTCCTGCTCTCGCCGTGGGTGCCGGGCTTCGCGAAATCCGGCATCTGGCGCGTGGCGGTCGCGTAGCGCGCGTTGCCGAAGCCGCCGATGCCGCCGCGCGCGGCTTCGTAGCGTTGGCCCGCTTCGGAGAGATCGGCGAGCGCCGGCTCGCCCGGCGCCGCATCGGCGGCGCTGATCACGGTGCCGAGCGGCACGCGCACGATCTCGTCCGCCGCGTTGGCGCCGGCCATGTTGCTGCCCGCGCCGTCGCCGCCGCGCTTGGCTTCGATCACGCGCCGGAACTTGTGGTCGAGCAGCGTCGAGAGATTCGCGTCGGCCACGAACACCACGCTGCCGCCGTTGCCGCCGTCGCCGCCGGCCGGCCCGCCGCGCGGCACGAACTTCTCGCGCCGGAAGGCGACGCAGCCGTTCCCGCCATCGCCCGCGCGAACGGTGACGACGGCTTCGTCGATGAACGGATCGCCCTCGTGATTCATGACGCGTCTCGCTGGAGAGGACCCAGCGGCGCGCGGGGGCTCTCCGAACTCCTTAAGCGGCCGGCTCGACCTTCGCGATCAAGCGGCCTTTCGACGGGCCGTAGCTCAC
>DATBRS010000038.1:0-7235 GCA_036560185.1 Myxococcota bacterium | reverse complement strand
CTCGAACAAGGGCAGGCGCGCGCCGACGAACTTCGCCGCCGCCGTCATGCCCGCGAACGCCGCGGCCGAGCCGAGCATGAAGCGCGCGCCGGAGGCAGGAGCAGGAGCTGCAGCGGGCATGAGGCGCGCGAGCGTAGTGCGGTGTGCTGGACCGCGGAGCGAGGTTCAGCGCGCTGCGCTCGCGTCGGGTGCACGCGAGACGGCCGCGGCCGCGGGCTCCCCCTGGGCCACGGCCTCTCCGGGAACGAGATGGAGTCTTCGTTCCTTCAGATCCAGCGTCACGAGGAACTTCCGCAGCACCTCGGCGCCGAGAATGCCTGTTGCACGAACGCCTCTGTCGTCTCGCGCGACCAACTCCTGAGGTTTGTCGAGCCGACGCCCCGCGACGGCAGACACTCCGTGCAGATCGTATGGGCCGAGCTCCAGCAGCGGCACGCGGTAGATCGGCTCGACGCGCTGCGTTCCATGCACGTCGAGCGAGGGGGCCTCGCCCAACTTCTGCCACCCGCGGCTCTCCATGAGGCGACTCGTCAGCTGCATCGGGCCCGACATGCCTGTGTCGAGCATGAGCCACACGGGGTCGCCATCGAGCTTCGCGCGCACGGCTAGCAATCCTTTCCCGCGGATCCTGCGCATCTCGACGTTCGCAGCAGTGTCGAGATTGACGGCATCTCGCGACGCGAAACGAATGCGGGAGTTGGCGTAGTCGATCTGGAGCACGAACGCTCGGAGCACGTCCAGGCCGACGATGATTTTCGCCTCCCCGAGCCTGCCGAGCGGGCCAGCCGGCACGTTGCGAAGCCGAACCGATGCGCCGAAGAGCTCGATCGGGACTTCTCGCGCGAGTGGGACCGACTTGCTCGAGTGCGCGCCGACGACCTTCGCCCTGAACCCGTCCGCGACCAAGACGCCGTGCGCCTCCGCGAACTCGCGATCGACGAATGCGACTTCCGAGCCCGTGTCGAACATGGCCCTCGTCTCGGTTCCCGCGATCTTGATCGGGACTGAGATGGAGTTGTGCACGATCTCGAACGGAAACCATGCGGTCACCCACGGCTTCGCTCCGGCTGCGGGAGCAACGAACAACGCGAGCGAGACGAGCAGAGCTCTCAGGGCCGAGTTGCGCGCACGCATGAGGTTCTCCAACGCGAGACGCCGCTCTGTATCACGGCGGCGCGAGCCGGAGAACGCCAATTCGCCAAGCTGAGCGTGATACGCTGCGCCCCTCGCGCTCGCGGAGGACCCGTGATCCCCACCCTCGCCTTCGGCCGCACCGGCCACCGCAGCTCGCGCACCATCTTCGGTGCGGCCGCGCTGTGGAATGCGAGCCCCGAGCAGTCGGCGCGCACGCTCGACCAGTTGCTCGCGCGCGGCGTGAATCACATCGACGTCGCGAACAGTTACGGACGCGCCGAGCTGCGCGTCGGCGAGTCGATGCGGCGACTGCGCGGGCGCTTCTTCCTCGCGACGAAGACGGGCAAGCGCGACTACGCGGGCGCGTGGCGGCACCTCGAGCGCTCGCTCGAGCGCCTGCAGACCGATCAGATCGACTTGATCCAGCTGCACAACCTCGTCGACGAGCCCGGCTGGCAGATGGCGTTCTCCCACGACGGCGCGCTGCGCGCGCTGTACGAAGCGCGCGAGCGAGGCCTCGTGCGCTTCATCGGCGTCACGGGGCACGGCACGCGCGTGCCGGCGATGCACCTGCGCAGCCTCGCGCGCTTCCCCTTCGATTCGGTGCTCGCCCCGTACAACCCGTCGATGCTGAGCCAGCCCGACTACGCAGCGGATTTCGAGGCGCTCTACACCGAATGCCAGCGGCGCGGCGTCGCGCTGCAGACCATCAAGGCGGTCGCCGCGCGCCGTTGGCAGCCGGGCGAAGTACGCACGCACAACACCTGGTACCGCCCGCTGAGCGATCCCGGCGACGTCGCGCGCGCGGTGCACTGGGCACTCGCGCGGCCGGGCGTGTTCGTGAACACCGCCAGCGACCTCGCCATCCTCGATCTCACGCTCGACGCCGCCGAGCGCTTCGAGAGCGAGCCGGCGCAGGACGACATCCACGAGGCGTGGGCGCGCAGCGGCGTCGAGCCGCTGTTCGTCCCGGGCCTCGACGACGTGAGGTAGACGCCATGGCCTACTCCTACAAGCGCATCGGGGTGAAGATCGACGGCGGCGTCGCGTTCGCGACGCTGAACAATCCGCCGATCAACTTGATCACGCTCGAGCTCTCGGGCGAGCTGATGCAGTTCGCGCAAGAAGTCGCGAGCGACGAGGCGATCCGCGCGGTGGTGCTGCGCAGCGACGACCCGGATTTCTGGCTCGCGCACTTCGACGTAGCGGCGATCGTCGACTTTCCGACCGACGGTGTCGCGCCGCTCAACCGAGGCGTGAACGACAACTGGTATCACGCGATGTGCGAGACCTACCGCACCATGCCGAAAGCGACGATCGCCGAGATCAACGGGCGCGTCGGCGGCGGCGGCAGCGAGCTCGCGATGTCGTGCGACATGCGCTTCGGCGCGCTCGGCAAGACGATCATCAATCAGCCCGAGGTCGCGCTCGGCATCCTGCCGGGCGGCACCGGCACACAGCGCATGCCACGCCTGATCGGCCGCGGCCGCGCGCTCGAGGTGATCCTCGGCTGCGCCGACCTCGACGCCGCGACGGCGGAGCGCTGGGGCTATTTGAATCGCGCGCTTCCGCCCGCGGAGCTGCGCCCGTTCGTGAATGCGCTGGCGCAGCGCATCGCCAGCTTTCCCGCGCCCGCGATCGCAGCGGCGAAGCGAGCGACGCTGGCGGCCGACGCGAGCTGGGAGCGCGGCCTGATCGAGGAGAGCCACCTGTTCCAGGTGTTGTTACGGACGAGGCAGGCGCCGGCGGCGATGAAGAAGTTCCTCGCGAACGGCGGGCAGACGCGCGAGGGAGAGAAGCGGCTCGGCGAGCTCTGCGAGGCGTTGGGCGAGAAGTGACCGCGCCGAGGGACTCCGAGTGACGGCGGGCGCGGCGCTGCAGTTCGATGCCAATGCGGCGCGCGGCATCGAGCGCATCTATGCGACGCCGGACATCGTCGGGCAGCGCGCGCGCTTCCTGCAGCTGCTCGCGCCGAAGCCCGGCGAATACCTGCTCGACGTTGGCATGGGGCCCGGCTTCCTGACCTACGAGCTCGCCCCGATCGTCGGCGAGCGCGGCCTGGTGGCGGGCGTCGACTCGAGCGAGGTGATGGTCGAGCTCGCGCGCAAGCGCTGCGACGGCCGTGGGCCCTGCGAGTTCAAGCTCGGCAGCGCGACCGAGCTGCCGTTCGGCGACGCGAACTTCGACGCGGTGACGTCGACGCAGGTCTACGAGTACGTCGCCGACATGGAGCGAGCGCTCGCCGAGGTACGCCGGGTGCTCAGGCCGGGCGGACGCGTCTTCATCCTCGACACGGATTGGGACAGCGTCGTGTGGAACACGCGCGAGCCCGCGCGCATGCGGCGCGTGATGGACGCGTGGGACGAGCACCTGCACGACCCGCACCTGCCCGCCAAGCTCGGCCCATTGCTCACGCGCGCGGGCTTCGCGCTGAGCCACATCGAGGTGATCCCGATCGTCAACGCGTCGCTACACGCGAATTGCTACAGCGACGGCATGGTCGGCATGATCGCGAGCTTCGTGGTGGGCCGCGGCGGCGTCACGCAGGAAGAGGCGAGAGCCTGGGCGGCGGAGCTCCGCGCGCTGGGCGCCGCGGACGAGTACTTCTTCAGCATCAACCGCTACGCGTTCGGAGCGCGCAAGCGTTGAGCGCGGCCCCCAACTCGGTCTCGGCGGCAGCGCTATGCCTCGCTCTCGAAGACGCGTGACGGAGGCTCTGCGATCCATGCGATGGACACTCGGCTGCTGCGCGCTCGCAATCTCGGCGCTCGTGTCGGCGCCGCTCGCGCGGGCGCAGGAAGCCGACGCGAGCGCGGCCCAGACGGCTGCACCCGAGGAGGCGAAGCGTGAGCCGATCACGAACATCGGCGGCAGCGCGCCGGCCGAGACGCCCGCGGAGCGCATCGAGCGCTTCAAGCGCGAGCGCGGCGCGGGCAGCGACAAGCCGTTCGAGGGCTTCGCCGCGCAAGCCGAGCAGGAGATGGAGAGGCAGCGCCAGGCCGCCATCGGCGCGCGCACGGTGGAGCAGGAGCAGGCCGAGGCCTCGGTCGAATCGCGCGTCGAGGCGCGCGAAACGGTGCAGGACCGGCTCACCGCGCTCGGTGCCTGGGGCGGTTCCATGTGCACCGAAGTCGAGCCGGCTTGGAACGTTCAGGAGGAGTTCATCCGGCATCGCAAGCTGCGCGCCGACGATTTCCGATCCGAGCGAGACATGAGCGCCGCTGCGGTGCGGGTTCCCAATGCCGCGACCGTCGGCTTCGCCGCGATCCTGTTCTCGTGCGAGCTCCAGCCGCTCGTACAGAAGGCGCGCGACGACCTGTTCGTCGCCCGCATCGTGCGCGTCCGGTACTACGCCGTGCTGTCTCGCAAGGATTCCTGGCTGGCCGAGCACCCGGAATCGCGCGAGAAGTTCATGATCGGCCATCAACAACTTCACTTCGACATGGCCGACTCGTTCGCGGATTGGCTCAACCGGAACCGTGAGACCACGCTCGCGAGCATGCAGGGCGCCGGCACCTCGCCCGAGGTCGCGGTCGGCAGGCTCCAGCTGCGCTGGGGCGAGCACATGCTCGCCGTCTACGACGACTTCGATCGGCTGGAGACCGCCTTCGATCGCGACACGAAGCACGGCGCCGAGCCCGAGAAGCAAACCGAGTGGAGCTTTCGCATGAGCGACGGCTTCGAGGCGCTCGCGAAAGGCATCAAGCTCGAGACGCGAGTCAAGGCGAAGTAGCGGCGAGCGCGGCTCAATCGCCCGCTGCGGCGATGCACTCGATCTCGACGCGCGCGCCCTTCGCGAGGCCGCTCGCGCCGAGCGCGCTGCGCGCCGGCTTATTGGGGAAGTAGCCCACCCAGATCTCGTTGAGCGCCGGCCAGTCCGCCATGTCGAGCAGGAAGACCGTGCACTTCGCGACGCGATCGAGCGACGAGCCGTTACGCGCGAGGATCGCCGCGATGTTGTCGAGCGCTTGCCTCGCCTCCGCCTGGATGCCGCCCGGCGCCAGCTCGAGCGTGCCGGGGAGATTGCCGATCTGGCCGGAGACGAAGATCAAGTCGCCGACGCGCGCGGCTTCGGAGAAGGGCAGCGCGAGGGATGCCGTCGCGGACGACGAAGCGAACTCCGGCGCAGGCGGGCGCGGGATCGGCGGCAGCGGCGGCGCCGTCGCCCGAATCGCCACGCAGCCGAGGCCCGCACCGAGCGCCACGGTCGTGACGACGGCGCGCGCAGCCAGCCTCATTTCGCTTCGCAGCGAAATGCCGCGTAGGAGCGCTGATCCCACTCCAGCGCGCCGGTCGGCACGATCGCATTCGCGCCCATGGTGGCAGCCTCGTTGCGCGCGAGCGCTTCGACCTCGCTCGCGACCTTCGCTTCGTTGCGCGCCATCGGGCCGACCGTCACGGTCGTCTTGCCCGACACCGTGCCGAGCTGCTTGCAGCCCTCGACCTCAGCGGCGTTCGCGACGCGCACGCCCTCGCCTTCTGTCGTCAGCGGCACCCATTGGCACGCGGCGCCGAGCGCTGCGGCGAGCGCGAGCGCGACACATCCCCGTCTCTGCATCTCGTCCCCTTCGCGGAGTTCGCGCGACGTTGTAACGGATGCAGTGCGAAGCGGTGAGTGCGCGCCCGCTCACGCGTCCTTCAGCAGCTCGCGCACCTTGCGTCGCAGCAGCTTGCCCGTCTCGTTGTACGGCAGCTCGCTCTCGAAGCGGATGAGCTGCGGCACGCGCGAGGAGCGCAGGTGTTTCTTCACCCAGTCTTGGAGCTCGCTTGCGCTCGCGCTCTTGCCTTCCTTCAGCACGATCGCGGCGGCGACGGCCTCGCCCCACTCGACGTCCGGCACGCCGACCACCGCGACGTCGCCCACGGCCGGATGCTCGAGCAGCACGTCCTCGATCTCGCCGGGCGACATGTTCTCGCCGCCGCGCACGATCACGTCGTCGGTGCGCCCCTCGAGGAAGAGGTAGCCCTCGTCGTCGACGTAGCCGCCGTCGCGCGTGGGGAACCAGCCGCCTTCGAGCAGCTGGCTGCCGCGCCCGACGTACTCGCCGGCGACCTGCTCGCCGCGCACGTAGATCTCGCCGCGCTCGTTCGGTCCGAGCACGCGGCCTTCGGGATCGCGGATCTGCACCTCGACCGACGGCAGCGGCTTGCCCACCGATGCGAGCCGCTTCTTCACGAGCGGCTCGTCGCTGAACGCGGCGACGCGATGATCGTCGGGCCCGAGCACCGCGATCGTCGAGCTGGTCTCGGTGAGGCCATACGCGTTCGTGAAATCGGTCGTCGGCGGGAACAGGTTCATCGCGCGCTCGATCACGGGCAGCGGCATCTTGCCGCCGCCGTAAGCGACGGCGCGCAGCGCGCTCGGCGCCGCGATGCCGCGCGCCTCCATCTCGTCGACGATGCGGCCGAGCATGGTGGGCACGACGAACGCGTTCGTGATGCCTTCCTTCTCGGTGAGCGCGAGCCATTCGCCCGGCGTGAAGCTCGGCAGCTGCACGATCTTGCGGCCGGCGTAGATCGAGCTGAGCACCGCCGCCATGCCGGCGATGTGGTAGGGCGGCACCGACATCAGCGCGGCGTCGCTCTCGGCCGCGCCCATGAACTCGACCGAGCCGAGGATGTAGGAGACCAGATGCCGGTGGCGGAGCACCGCCGCCTTCGGCACGCCCGTCGTGCCGCTCGTGAAGAGCAGGATCGCGACGTCTTCCGGCTCCATCGACCAATCGGGCTCGGGGGTCTCCTGCGCGCCGCCGCGCGCCTCGGCGAGCAGCTCGCTGCGCGCGATCAGCTGCACGCCCTCGCGGCCGCGCAGCGCCTCGACGCGATCGTCGCCAGCGATGATCAGCACCGGCTTCACGCGCTCGATCAGCGCGTCGACCTCCGCGCCCGTGAGGCGGTAGTTGAGCGGAACGAAGGGCACGCCCGCCCACGCCGCCGAGAAGAGCGCGAGCGGCACCGCCGGGCTGGAGGTGTCGAGCAGCGAGAGATGCGCCGCGCCCGACGCGCGAATCCGCCGCGAGATGCGCCCCGCCGCGGCGTACAGCTGCGCGCTCGTGAAGCGATCACCGTCGCACACGACGGCCTCGCGCTCGCCCATTCCT
>DATBRS010000037.1:0-23220 GCA_036560185.1 Myxococcota bacterium | reverse complement strand
AAGCGTTCGAGCTCGCGCACGAGCTGATGGATCGCGGCGCCGCCCGGCGTGTATCGAGGTGCCTTCGCCGGCGCCCCCTCGGGTGAAGTCGTCATGCATCCCCCACGGCGCGCGTGACTGTACGCCTGCGCGAGCTGTTGTCAGCGCATTGCCATAATTGATGGTCGCTTAGGGATCATCCATATGACGTATTGTGGATTTCCAAAGGTTGGTTTTCACCACGGATCGAATTTTCTCTCACCTCCGTGATTGGCGCGGTCGAACCTCGGGCTATTGCTTGAGCCCGGAGGTCACGCGGCGATGGCGGACGCGACTCGCGACATCGATCCAGACGAAACCCAAGAGTGGCTCGACGCGCTGGACTCGGTGCTGCGAACCGATGGCGTCGGCCGAGGCCACTTCTTGATCGAGCGCCTGATCGACAAGGCGCGGCGCTCCGGCGCGCATCTGCCGTACAAGGCGACCACCGCCTACCTCAACACGATCCACGTGAGCGAAGAGCCCCCGATGCCCGGCGAGCCCGGGCTCGAGCACCGCATCCGCTCGCTCGTGCGCTGGAACGCGCTCGCGATGGTGGTGCAGGCGAACCGCGAGAGCAGCGAACTCGGCGGTCACATCGCGACCTTCGCCTCCGCCGCGACGCTCTACGACGTCGGCTTCAATCATTTCTGGAAGGGAGCCGAGCATCCCGACGGCGCCGACTTGATCTACATCCAGGGCCATTCGTCGCCCGGCGTTTACGCGCGCGCCTACCTCGAGGGCCGGCTCACGGAAGAGCAGCTGCACGGCTTCCGACAAGAGACCGGCGGGCATGGACTTTCTTCCTACCCGCATCCGTGGCTGATGCCGAGCTTCTGGCAGTTCCCGACCGTGTCGATGGGCCTGGGGCCCATCATGGCGATCTATCAGGCGCGCTTCATGAAGTACCTCGAGCATCGCGGGCTCGCGGAGATGAAGGGGCGCAAGGTCTGGGCGTTCATGGGCGACGGCGAGATGGACGAGCCGGAGTCGTTGGGGGCGATCGGGCTCGCGGCGCGCGAGGGGCTCGACAACCTCGTGTTCGTCGTGAACTGCAACCTGCAGCGCCTCGACGGTCCGGTGCGCGGCAACGGCAAGATCATCCAAGAGCTCGAGGGAACATTCCGCGGCGCGGGTTGGAACGTGCTCAAGGTGATCTGGGGCGACGCCTGGGACGCGCTGCTCGCGCGCGACAAGAAGGGCTTGCTGCTCGAGCGCATGGAGCGCGCGGTCGACGGCGACTACCAGAACTACAAGTCGCGCGGCGGCGCCTACACGCGCGAGCACTTCTTCGGCGCGCATCCCGAGCTGAAGGCGATGGTCGCCAACATGACCGACGACGACATCTGGCAGCTCAACCGCGGCGGGCACGACCCGAAGAAGATCCATTCCGCGTATCACGCCGCCGTGCACAACATCGGCCAGCCCACCGTGATTCTCGCCAAGACCGTCAAGGGCTACGGGATGGGCGAGGCGGGCGAAGGCAAGAACTTCACGCATCAGCAGAAGAAGCTCGGCGACGAGCAGCTGAAGAAGTTTCGCGACCGCTACCGCATTCCGATCCCCGACGACCGCATCGGCGAGGCGCCGTTCTACAAGCCCGAGGAGGGCAGCCCCGAGATCCAGTACATGCACGAGCGGCGCAAAGCGCTCGGCGGCTTTCTGCCCGCGCGCGTGAGCAAGGCACCGAAGCTCGAGGCGCCGCCGCTCTCCACCTTCGACACACTGCTGCAGGGCAGCGGCGAGCGCGAGATGTCCACGACCATGGCGTTCGTGCGCATGCTCACCGCCTTGTTGCGGGACAAGAAGCTGGGCAAGTACGTCGTGCCGATCGTGCCCGACGAGTCGCGCACCTTCGGCATGGAGGGGCTGTTCCGCCAGCTCGGCATCTACTCGTCGCAGGGGCAGCTCTACGAGCCGGTCGACTCCGACACCTTCGCGTACTACCGCGAGGAGAAGACCGGGCAGATGCTGCAGGAGGGCATCTGCGAGGCGGGCGGGCTCTCGTCGTGGATCGCCGCCGGCACGTCGTACGCGAACCACGGCCTGCCCATGCTGCCGTTCTACATCTTCTACTCGATGTTCGGCTTCCAGCGCGTCGGCGACTTGATCTGGGCCGCCGGCGACTCGCGGACGCGCGGCTTCCTGCTGGGCGGCACCTCCGGCCGCACCACGCTCTCGGGCGAAGGCCTGCAGCATCAGGATGGCCACAGCCACCTGATGGCCGCGGCGGTGCCGAACTGCGTCGCCTACGACCCGACCTTCGCTTACGAGATCGTGACGATCCTGCAGGACGGCATGCGCCGCATGCTCACGGAGCAAGAGGACGTCTTCTACTACGTGACGGTGATGAACGAGAACTATCCGCAGCCCGCGATGCCCGAGAACGCGCACGAAGGAATCCTGCGCGGGCTGTATCTGCTCAAGCAGACGGAGGGCGCGGGCGAGCGCGTGCAGCTGCTCGGCAGCGGCTCGATCCTGCGCGAGGCGATCGCCGCGGCCGACTTGCTGCGCGACGACTTCGGCATCGCCGCCGACGTCTGGAGCGCGACCAGCTTCACGGAGCTGGCGCGCGACGGAATCGCCACCGAGCGCTGGAACCTGCTGCATCCCGTGGACGCGCAGCGCACTGCCTACGTCACCCAACAACTCACGGGGCGCCGCGGACCGGTGATCGCCGCCACCGACTACGTGCGCGCGGTCGCCGAGCAGATTCGCCCCTACGTGCCCAGCAGCTATCGCGTGCTCGGCACCGACGGCTTCGGCCGCTCCGATCTGCGCGAGCGCCTGCGGCGCCACTTCGAGGTGGACCGCGGCTTCATCGCGACGGCGGCGCTGAAGGCGCTGTGCGACGAGGGCCGCGTGCCGCCGTCGACAGTGCGCCTCGCGCTCGAGAAGTACGGCATCTCCGCGGAGAAACCGCAGCCGGCGAAGAGCTAGGGGGCGGGCGATGGCGGAGAAGATCGACTTCCTGCTGCCCGACATCGGCGACTTCGCGGAGGTCGACGTCGTCGAGGTGCTCGCGAGCGTCGGCGAGCGCATCGCCGAGAACCAGGCCCTGATCGTGCTCGAGAGCGACAAGGCCACGATGGAGGTGCCGTCGCCAGCCGCGGGCGTGCTCGAAGAGCTGCGCGTGCGCGTCGGCGACAAGATCAGCGCCGGCGCGCTGATCGCGGTGATTCGCGTCGAGGGCGCGAGCGCCGCGCCCGCGAAGCCGGCTGCGAAGACCGCCGCGAGTCCGAAGCCCGCGGCGCCGAGCACGCCGCCTCCCGCCCGCCCTGCGCCGGCCTCGTTGACGCGCAGCGCGAGCGCAGACGACGACGCGGTGCTCGTCGGCACGCCGAACGCGCTCTCGCCCGCGCGCGGCGCAGGCGACGCCGACGCGATCCGGCCCGCGCGCGCACACGCGAGCCCGTCGGTGCGCCAGCTCGCGCGCGAGCTCGGCGTCGACCTCGCGCTGGTGCCAGGCACGGGCCGCAGAGGCCGCGTGCAGCGCGAAGACGTGCAGGCCTTCGTGAAGGCTTCGCTCTCCGGCCGCGGCGCAGGCGGCGTGCCGATCGCGGGCATCGCCGTGGCGGCGCCGCTCGAGATCGACTTCTCGAAGTGGGGACCGACGGAGCTCGCGCCGCTGAATCGCGTGCGCCGGCTGTCGGCGGCGAACCTGCACCGCAGCTGGGTCACCGTCCCGCACGTCACGCAGCACGACAACGCCGACATCACCGAGCTCGATCAGTTCCGCAAATCGCTGAAGAGCGAAGCCGAGCAGCGCGGCGTGAAGATCACGTTCCTGCCGTTCGTGGTGAAAGCCGTGACCGCGGCGCTGAAGGAGTTCCCGCACTTCAACTCGTCGCTCGACCGCAACGGCGAGGCGCTGGTGATGAAGCGCTACTTCCACGTGGGCGTCGCGGTCGACACCGAGAACGGTCTGGTCGTGCCAGTAATCAAGAACGCCGACCAGAAGGGCCTGTTCGAGCTCGCGCGCGCGCTCGAGGATCTCTCCACGCGCGCGCGAACTCGCAAGCTCACGCCGGCGGACCTGCAGGGCGGCACCTTCAGCATTTCGAGCCTCGGCGGAATCGGCGGCAGCTTCTTCACGCCGATCGTGAACCATCCCGAGGTCGCGATCCTCGGCGTCTCCAAAATGGAGTGGAAGCCCGTGCATCAGGCAGGCGCGTTCGTGCCGCGGCTGCTGCTGCCGCTCTCGCTCAGCTACGACCACCGCGTGATCGACGGCGCCGACGCGGTGCGCTTCACCACCCGCCTCGCGCAGCTGCTCGCCGATCTGCGCTTGCTGCTGGTTTGAGGCGCGCGAGATGAGCCAACTGGTCGTGCGCGTTCCCGAGATCGGTGACTTTCACGACGTCGATGTCGTCGAGCTGCTCGTCTCCGTCGGCGACCGCGTCGAGCGCGAGCAGTCGCTGCTCGTGATCGAGAGCGACAAGGCGAGCATGGAAGTGCCCTCGCCCGCGGCCGGCACGGTCGTCTCGATCGCCGTGCGCGTGAACGGCAAGGTGAACGAGGGCGACGCGCTGCTGACGCTCGACGTCGAGGGCACCGCTGCCGACGCAAAGCCCGAGCAGTCGCCGACGGCGCCGCGCACGGCGCAGCAGGCTCCGCCTGCCACGCCCGCGGCGAGCGGCGCAGCGCCGAGTGCGACGCCCGCGGCGGGCGAGCGCGCGCAGCTGCTCATCCTCGGCGGCGGGCCCGGCGGCTACACGGCGGCGTTTCGCGCCGCCGACCTCGGCCTCGCCGTCACCCTGGTCGAGCGGGACGCGACGCTCGGTGGCGTGTGCACCAACGTCGGCTGCATCCCGTCGAAGGCGCTGCTGCACGTCGCCGAGGTGATCGAGCAGGCGCGCGCGATGCGCGAGCACGGCGTCGATTTCGGGGAGCCGCGGCTCGATCTCGAGCGCGTGCGCGCCTACAAGGACGGGATCGTCGCGAAGCTCACCGGCGGCCTCGCGACGCTCGCGAAGGCGCGCAGAGTGAACGTCGTGCGCGGCACCGGCCGCTTCACGAGCGCGCACGAGTTGGGCGTCGAGGGCCCCGCGGCGCAGACGATCGCGTTCGAGCACGCGATCATCGCGACCGGCTCGCGCCCGGTGATGCTGCCCGGCCTCCCCGCCGATCCGCGCATCGTCGATTCCACCGGCGCGCTCGAGTTATCAGGTCCGCCGCGCAGCCTGCTGGTGGTCGGCGGCGGCATCATCGGCCTCGAGATGGCGTGCGTGTACCTCGCCCTCGGCGTGCGAGTGACGATCGTCGAGCTGGTGGACAAGCTGCTGGCCGGCGTCGACCGCGATCTCGTGCGCGTGCTCGAGCGGCGGCTGAAGGCGCGCTGCGAGGCCATCCACCTCGGCGTCGGCGTCGCGCGCGTCGAGCCGCGGGCCAGCGGGCTGCTCGTCACGTACGACGGGCCGAAGGCGCCGCCGGCGCGCGAGTTCGAGCGCGTGCTGATCGCGGTGGGCCGGCGCGCGAACGTCGAGGACATCGGGCTCGAGGCGCTCGGCGTCGCACTCGGGCCGCGCGGCTTCATTCCCGTCGATGCGCAGCTGCGCACGAACCTTCGCCACGTGTTCGCGATCGGCGACGTCACCGGGCCGCCGCAGCTCGCGCATCGCGCCACGCATCAGGGCAAGGTGGCCGCCGAAGTGATCGCCGGGCACAAGGCCGCGTTCGAGCCCGCTGCGATCCCGTCGATCGCCTACACCGATCCCGAGGTCGCCTGGGTCGGGCTCACCGAGGAGCAGGCGACTTCTCAGGGTGTCGCGCTGAAGAAGGGCGTGTACCCGTGGAGCGCGTCGGGCCGCGCGCTCGGCATGGGACGCGGCGAGGGCACGACCAAGCTGCTGTTCTCGGCGGCCGACGGCCGCCTGCTCGGTGCGGGCATGGCGGGCGCACACGCGGGCGAGCTGATCGGCGAAGCCGCGCTCGCGATCGAGATGGGCGCCGATGCGCACGACATCGGCCTCACCGTGCACGCCCACCCGACGCTCTCCGAGACGGTCGCGTTCGCAGCCGAGGTGGTGGCCGGCACCGTGACGGACGTGATGCCCCCGAGACGCTGAAGCGGTCTCGTCCCGGAGGCGACGACGGCGGCCGATGCGCGCTCAGAACTCCCACGCCATGGCGGTGGTGATGCGCTGCCGCGTGATGCTCTCGTGATTCGTGATCGGCACTTCGTAGGCGGCCGAGACCGTGACGTGCTCCAGGAAGCGCACGTGCGCGCCGAGAGCGACGGTCACGTAGTCGAGACCGTCGACGCCGCCTGCGCCGAGGTTGGCGACGTCGGCACCCTCGATGGGTCCGTAGATCCCCACCACGGAGAGCGGGATGCTCGGCGTACCGACCGGGATGTACTGACCGCCCACGGCCTGCTGGCCCGCCGCTGAGAGCTCGATCTTGCGCGAGCCGTCGCCCGAGTCCACCCAATGGATCCCTGAGAACTGGAGGAACGGGCTGAAGGTGCCGCGCGTGCCGACGATCGGATAGGCGGCGTAGAGGTGGTAGTAGATGGAAGTCGACTGCGCGTCGTCGATCGCCCAGCTGCCGCCGACGTCGCCTTGCAGCGCCACGCCGCCGAGCTTCGCCGCGCCGGTTACCGACGGCATCAACATGCCGTCGCCGCCGTCCTGGAGAGTGTCTGCCGCGCCGCTCGCCGCTTCGTACTTGAGCGCGAGCGAGAGGATCCGGCCCGCGTCGCGATTCTGGTAGACGGCGTACTTCGCGCCGAAGCCCAGATTCATGAAGCCCTGGGTCTCTTTCAGCAGCGGGTTCCCCGGATCCTTCCACATGTAGCCGTCCTTGGTCGCGATGATCGCGAGCCGATCGGTCACGGCGACGCGGAGCTGCGCGGCGACGAGGTGTGCCTCACCGCCTTCCAGCGGCGAGCTGTCGGGGAACTGGTGCCAGATGTAGTAGGGATAGACGCCGGTCGTGATGAAGGGATCTTCGAACAGGTAGGGCTGCACGATCGGCATCTCGAAGCCGTCGAAGCGGCCCGACCGTTCGCAAGCGAGATCGGGCAGCACCCGCCTGCAATCCTCCTAAGCGTTCGCAGCGTGAACCGACAGCAGCGCGCCGAGCGCCAGAACGAGCATGCGCAGAGTCGAGCGAGGCACGTCGAACCTCCATCGCACAGTTGTTGGGTGGGCGAGCGCGCTCTTCCGCAATTCGCGTGCCGCAGCGCGCGCGCGCCTCGCGCTCCCTCGCGCGCGCGGCTCGCGGAGTTCCGCCTCGCGCTGGCCCTTCGCGCCCGCGTCGCGCCAGCGCCGACCGATCGATGCGCCACGAACGGCGCACTGAGTCGCGCGGGGCCAGCGCGCACCGCGCCTGGGGTGCTTTGACCCGTCGCGTGGCGGCAAACGGCGGAGGCGTGCAGCGCGCGTGGCACCGGACGTGCACTTCCCCGCGCCTCGCGGACACGGGAGGGATTCGTGGCGACGCAGGCGACCGCAAGAGTCGAATACGACATGGACGTGGTGCGAGGTTTCGCGGTCTCGGCGTTGCTCTGGGGCGTGGTCGGGATGCTCGCCGGCCTGCTCGCCGCCGCGCAGCTCGCGTGGCCGGAGTGGAACTGGGGGCCGTATCTCCACTTCGGACGCGTGCGCCCGGTCCACACGAACGCCGTGATCTTCGGCTTCACGCTCGGCGTCGTCTTCGCCGGCTCGTACTACGGGATCCAGCGCCTCTGCCGCGTGCGGATGTTCTCCGACACGCTGTCGCGTCTGAATCTATGGGGCTGGAACGCGATCATCGTCGCGGCCGCGATCTCGCTGCTCACGGGACACTCGAGCGGCAAGGAGTACGCCGAGCTCGAGTGGCCGATCGACGTCGCGATCGCCGTCGTGTGGGTGATCTACGCGATCAACGTGTTCGGCACGCTGTGGCGACGCAAGGAGCAGCAGCTCTACGCCGCGATCTGGTTCTGGATCGCGACGATCATCACGATCGCGGTGCTCCACATCGCGAACAGCGCGGCACTGCCGGTCTCGTGGATGAAGTCGTACTCCGCCTACGCGGGCGTCTACGACGCGAACATCCAGTGGTGGTACGGCCACAACGCGGTCGGGTTCCTCTTGACGACTCCGATCCTCGGCTTGATGTATTACTTCCTGCCCAAGCAAGCCGAGCGCCCGATCTACTCGCATCGCCTCTCGATCCTGCACTTCTGGTCGCTGATCTTCATCTACATCTGGGCCGGCCCGCATCACCTGATCTACTCGCCGCTGCCCGATTGGGCGCAGACCTTCGGCGCCGCGTTCTCGATCGCGCTGATCTTCCCATCGTGGGGCGGCATGCTCAACGGGCTGCTCACGATGAAGGGCGCGTGGCACAAGCTGCGGACGGATCCGCTGCTGAAGATGTACGTGGCGGGCTTGACCTTCTACGGCATGGCCACGTTCGAAGGCCCGATGATGGCGATCAAGTCGGTGAACGCGCTCTCGCACTTCACCAACTGGACGATCGGCCACGTGCACGCGGGCGCGCTCGGCTGGGTCGGCATGACCTGCTTCGCCACGCTCTACTACCTGATCCCGCGCCTGTGGCACACGAAGCTCTGGAGCCTGCGCCTCGCCGACGCGCACTTCTGGACGGCCACGCTCGGCATCGTGCTCTACATCACGCCGATGTGGGTGTCGGGCGTGACGCAGGGCCTGATGTGGCGCGCCACGAACCCCGACGGAAGCCTCGCCTACACCTTCATCGAGACCGTCTCCGCGATCCGCATCTACGACGTGCTGCGTTTCTTCGGCGGCGCCGTGTTCCTCGGCGGCGTGTTCCTGATGGTGATCAACGTCGCGCAGACGATTCGCCACGGCAGCGCTGCGATTCCCGCCGAGCCCGAGACAAAGGCCGCACCGGCCGCTGCGCTCGCAGGAGGGCGCTAGCCATGGCATCCGAGAGGCATCGCGCGCTCGAGAGCAAGAGCTTCCGCTTCACTCTGCTCACCCTGCTCACGATCGCGGTCGGCGGCCTCGTGCTGCTGATCCCGCCGGCGTTTCTGCAGGGCACCGTCCCGCCGCTCGCCGGCGTGCACCCGTACACCGCACTCGAACAAGAGGGGCGCGACATCTACGTGCGCGAGGGCTGCAACGTCTGCCACAGCCAGCAGGTGCGGCCCTTCAAGACCGAGACGGATCGTTACGGTCATTATTCGGTCGCGGGCGAGGGCATCTACGACCGGCCGTTCTTGTGGGGCTCGCGGCGCACCGGTCCCGACCTCGCGCGCGTCGGCGGCAAGTACCCCGACTCGTGGCACTGGATGCATCTCGAGGACCCGCGCCGCATCGAGCCGCGCAGCAACATGCCGGCCTTCGCGTTCCTCATCGCGACGCCCCTCGACACGACCCTCACCTCGCGAAAGCTCGCGGCCCTGCGCACGCTCGGCGCGCCCTACAGCGACGCGGAAGTCGAAGGCGCTGCGGCCAGCGCGCTCGCGGAAGCGGAGAGCGTCGCCGCCGCGCTGCGCAAGGACGGCATCGCGCTCGACGCGACCGAGGCGCGCAGCGAGGCGATCGCCGTGATCGCCTACTTGCAATCGCTCGGCCTCGCGCTGAAGGCGCAGCCGATGGACACCGCCATGCTGGAGGCCCGCTGATGGAGCCGACGGCCGAGTGGGTTTGGTTCTACAAGTTCGGGCGCGAGGCGTTGATGCTCGCCGCGCTCGCAGCCATCACCGCTTACCTGTACTGCGGCAACCGTCGCGATCGGCTCGAAGAGCCCGCGCGCCGCATGCTCGAGGAGGACGACGCGTGAGCGGCGATGCACACGGCATTCCGGAACGTCCGCGCGGAGACGAAGCGCCGCGCGACGGCATCGGCGAAGAAGACAACGCGATCCCGCTCTGGTTCAACTTCGGCTTCTATGGATTGATCGGCGTCGGCCTCGTCTACATCGTCTACTACGCCTTTCTCTCCGGTTGGTCGCAGATCGGGCAGTACGAGCGCGAGAGCGCCGAGGCGGAGGCGCGCTACGCAGAGGTGCGGCGCGCGAACGAGCCCACGGAGAACCCCTACCACGGCGACGCCGAGGCGATCGCGAAGGGCGCGGAGACTTGGAACACGATCTGCGTCGCGTGCCATCTGCCTGACGCCACGGGGCTGGTCGGCCCGAGCCTCGTGGACCCGTATTGGAAGTACGGCCATGCCGATGCGGAGCTGTTCAAGACCGTCTCCGCAGGTCGCCCGCTCGGCATGCCGCCGTGGGGCCCGCAGCTCGGTACCGAGAAAATCTGGCAGGTGCTGGCGTACGTCGAGACGTTCCCGAAGCGCGCCGAGCCCGGCATCGGCTCGCCCGAATACGAGGCGGCGGCCGCGGCGGCGCAAGCCGCGCCCGCGCAGGAAGTCCCGAGTGCCGAGGCGGAGAAGGAAATCGAAGCGGCGGCCGGGGAGAACTGAGCCGTGCTGAACGCGCGGCCCGTCGACGGGCGATTTCGGCGCATGCGCCACGCCGCCAACGCGGTCCTGATCGCCGTGCTGTTCGGGATTCCGTGGGTTCGCGTCGGCGGCGAGCCGCTCGTACTGCTGGACGTGCCGGCTCGCAAGTTCCACGTCGCCGGCCTCGTGATCTTCCCCCAAGAGCTCTACTTCCTGTGGCTGATCGTGGCCACGCTCGCGCTGGCGCTCTTCTTCTTCACCGCGCTCGGCGGGCGCCTCTGGTGCGGCTGGGCGTGCCCGCAGACCGTCTTCACCGACGTGTTCGCACAGCTCGCGCGCCGCATCGAAGGCTGGCGCGGCAGCCAGCGCCCCGCGCGCATCGCGTTCTGGCGGCACGTCGCGCTGCACACTTGTTGGGTGATCGCTTCGGCGACGATCGCCTTCCACGTCGTCGGCTACTTCGTCTCGCCGTACGCGCTGTTGCCGCGCGTTCGCGCGGGCGAGCTGGGCGGCGCGAGCTTCGCCTTCCTCGCCGCGATGACCGCGCTCGCCTACGCGGACTTCGTGTTCGTGCGTCAGACGTTTTGCAAGTTCCTCTGCCCTTACGCTCGCTTCCAGGGCTTGCTGTTCGACCGCGACACGCTCGTCGTCGGCTACGACGCGCGCCGCGGCGAGCCGCGCGGAAAGCGTGGAAGCGCGACCGGCGACTGTGTCGACTGCAAGCTGTGCGTGCAGGTGTGTCCGAGCGAGATCGACATCCGCAAGGGCCTGCAGCTCGAGTGCGTCGCGTGCACGCAGTGCATCGACGCCTGCGACGGCGTGATGGATCGCCTCGGGCGGAAGCGCGGACTCATCGCCTACCGCGCGCTCGCGTCGCTCGAAGGCGTGCGCGCGCCGCGCATCGTACGCCCGCGCGTCGTGGTCTACGCCGCGCTGCTCGCGCTCGTGACGACGGCCTTCGGCGTCGCGCTCTCGCGCCGCGTGCCGATGGACCTCGTCGTCGAGCACAATCGTGAAGCGCTCACGACGCGCGCCGCGGACGGGCGCGTCGGCAACGCGTTCACGCTGCACATCGAGAATCGCGCGCGCGTGCCCGAGAGCTTCCGCCTGCGCCTCGAGAGCGATCCGCCGGGCTTCGAGTTGATCGCCGGCCTCAACCCGATCCCGATGGAGCCGACCAGCATCGCGAGCGCGCGGGTGTTCGTGATGGCGCCGAGAGCCGCGGGCGAAGCCGAGCTGCGTTTCGTGCTCGAGTCGGCGCTGCGCCCCGGGAAATCCGTGACGCGTGCGACGCACTTCATCGCGCCCGCCGGAGGTGCCGCCGGTGGCCGCTAGCGCCGCGTTCGCATCGCGAGCCGAAACGGGCTTCCTGCTCGAGGGCCTGCGCTGCGCCGGCTGCGTGCGCAAGACCGAGGAGGCCCTGCGCGCGCAGCCCGGCGTGGAGAGCGCGGTGATCAGCTACGCCGATCACCGCGCGCTCGTACGCTTCGATCCCGGGACGACGAGCGCGAGCCGGCTCGCGGCCGCAGTCGGCGCGCTCGGTTATCAGGCGATCGCCTACGATCCCGAGCTGCTCGACCGCCCGGAGCGCACGCAGGCGCGCGCCGCCCTCGCCCGCCTCCTGGTCGCGGGCTTCCTCGCGATGAACGTGATGTGGCTCGCGATCGCGCTCTACATCGGCACTTATCAAGGCATGGACGCCGAGACGCAGCGCGCGCTGCGCTGGCTCGCCTCCGCACTCTCGGCGCCGGCTGTCGCGTGGTGCGGCTGGCCATTCCTGCAGGGTGCGTGGCGCGGGCTCGCGCGCCGTGAGCTCTCGATGGACGTGCCGATCGCGCTGGCGATCACCACGGCGTTCGCCACCAACCTCGCCGGCACCTGGCTCGGCCGCACGCACCTATTCGTGGACTCGGCGGCGTGGATCGTGTTCCTGCTGCTGCTCGGCCGCACGCTCGAGCGCGGCGCGAGCGCGCGGGCGGCGGGCGCGGTGGCGAGGCTGCGCAACCTCGCGCCGCGGGAAGCGCTGCGCAGACGCGGCGGGGCGAGCGAGCGCGTCGCCGTGGCCGACCTCGCAGTGGGCGACGAGATCGTGATTCCCGCCGGCGAGCTGTGTCCCGTCGACGCGACGCTGCTCGGCCCCGCCTCGGAGCTGGACGAATCGGCGCTCACCGGCGAGGCGGTCCCCGTCGCGCGCGCGCCGGGCGCGCGCATCGCCGCGGGCACCCGCAATCTGCTGCGCGAGATCGCGCTGCGCGTCGACGCGCCCGTGAGCCGCGGCACGCTCGCGCGCCTTGCGGCGCTGCTCGAGCGAGCGCAGGCGGAGCGCCCGCGCATTCAGCGCAGCGCCGATCGCTTCGCGTCCGTGTTCGCGCCGGCCGTGCTCGGGATCGCGGCGCTCACGGCGCTCGTGCTCGCGCTGAGTGGTGCGCCCGCGCTCGACGTCGCGTTCCGCGCGACGACGGTGCTGATCGTCGCATGCCCCTGCGTGTTCGGGCTCGCCACGCCGCTCGCGATCGCGGCGGCGCTCGGTCGAGCCGCGCAGCTCGGTGTGCTCGTGAAATCCGGCGAGGCGCTCGAACGGCTCGCGGGCGTGACGCGCGTGCTGCTCGACAAGACCGGCACGCTCACCGAGGGCCGCTTCGCGCTCGCAGCGCTCGAGCCTGCGACTGGCGTCACGGAGAGCGAGCTGCTCGCCGCCGCGGCGTTCGCGGAAGGCGCGGCGCTGCATCCGATCGCAGATGCGATTCGCGGCGCCGCGGACCGTGCAGAGCTGGGCCCGCCGGCACCCGCACGCCGCGACACGCGTCCGGGGCTAGGCGTGATCGCGCGCTCGGAGAGCTCGCCGGAGCGCATCGCCGCGGGCGCGGAGCCGCTGCTGCGCGAGCTCGGCATCTCGCTGCCGAGCGACCTCGCCGCCGGTGCCGCCGCCCGCGCGGGTGCCGGCGCGAGCCTCGTATGGGTCGCCCGCGACGCGCGCGTGCTCGGCTTCCTCGCGCTGGAGGATGCGCCGCGCGGCGACGCCGCCGACTTCGTCGCGAGCCTCCAGCGCAGCGGGATCGCGAGCGAGATCGTGAGCGGCGACCACGCGCTCGCGGTGAAGATCGCCGCCGCGCGGAGCGGGATCGCGCGGGCTCAGGCCGGTGCGTCGCCGGAGGCGAAGGTCGCGCGCGTTGGCGCCGCGCGCGCGAGCGGCGAGCGCGTGCTCGCGGTCGGCGACGGGCTCAATGACGCCGCGTTCCTGGCCGCCGCGGACTGCGGCATCGCGATGGCGCGCGGCTCGGAGATCACGCTCGCGGCGGCCGACGCCGTCGTGCGCTCGCCGCGGCTCGGCGCGATCGCCGACCTGCTCGCGCTCTCCCGCGCCTGCCTCGCACGCATCCGCGAGAACTTCGCGTTCGCGCTGATCTACAACGCGGTCGCGATTCCGCTCGCGGTCGCCGGCGTGCTGCACCCGCTGGGCGCGGCGATCGCGATGGCGCTCTCGTCGCTCACCGTCACTGCGAACTCGATGCGCCTGCTGCGCTTCCGCGCCGCGCGATGAGCTTTCTCGCGATCACGCTGCCGCTCTCGCTGCTGATCGCGGCCGTGCTCGTCGCGCTCAACGTGGCGTCGGCGCGGCGCGGAGGCTTCGACGACTGGGAGGGGCCCGCCTGGCGGCATCACTTCGACGACGACGCCTCTCCGGAGCGCGATGCGAGCCGCACGGAGTGAGCCGAACGCGCCTCGCGCTGAAATCGTTGCGATAGGCTCTCCCTTCAATTTCGCCAACGGCAGGAGCGGACGACGATGAGCGGTGCAGGGAACTTGTTGGGCAGGCAGGCGATCGTCGTGGGTGGCAGCCTCGCGGGCATGCTCGCCGCGCGGGTGCTGGCGCCGCACTTCGAGCGCGTGCTCGTGCTCGATCGCGACGAGCTGCCGAGCGAGCCCGCGCCCCGCCGCACGACGCCGCAGGCGCACCACATCCACATGCTGCTCAAGGGCGGCGAGAACGCGATCGAGGCGCTGCTGCCCGGCTTCTGCGCGGAGCTCGAGGTGCGCGGCGCGCTCACGGTCGCTGGCGGCCTCGACGCGCTCGCGGGCTCCGAGCTCGGCTTCGCCCCGCGCTGGGACAGCAAGCTGAAGCTGCACAGCCAGAGCCGCTGGCTGCTCGAGCACGTGCTGCGCGGGCTCGTACTCGCGCGCACGCCGAATCTCGAGCTGCGCAGCGGCGTGCGAGTACGCGGGCTCGCGCGCGACGCCGCCGCGAACCGAATCACCGGAGTGGTCACGGACGGCGGCGGCGCGCCGCTCGCGGCCGATCTCGTGATCGACGCGAGCGGGCGGCGCGAGGAGGGGCTGCGCTGGCTCGAAGCGCTCGGCCTGCCGGCGCCGCCGGTCGAGAGCGTCGGCGTCGACTTCGGCTACGCGAGCGTCGTGCTCGAGCTCGACCCGACCCAGGAGCGCGACTGGCTGATGCTGGTGGTCGGCAACCTGCCGCGCGTCGGTGCGCGCGGCGCGGTGATCCTGCCGATCGAGGGCGGCCGCTTCATGTGCTCCGCGGGCGGCCGCGCGGGCGACTATCCGCCCGCCGAGCGCGAGGCGTTCATCGCGTTCGCGGCCAGCCTTCCCCAACAGATCATGGCCGAGACGCTGCGCCGCGCGCGCTTCGTCTCGGAGGTCGCGCGCATGATCTATCCCGCGAATCGCTTCCGGCACTACGAGCGCTACGACGCGCTGCCGCTCGGGCTCCTTCCGGTCGGCGACGCGCTCTGCAGCTTCAACCCGACCTACGGACAAGGCATGTCGTCCGCGGCGCTGCAGGCGATGGCGCTGCACGAGACGCTCGCCGCGCGCGCCGGCGACGACCTGCGTGCGTTCTCGCGCCGCTACCTCGAGCGCGCCGCCGAGGTGGCGCGCATGCCGTGGCGCCAGGCGAACTACAACGACTTCCTCTACCCGACGACCGAAGGCGATCGCTCGATGTTCAGCTCCGAGGAGATGCAGTACCGCACCGCGCTGCAATTCGCGGCGATGCGCGACGAGGTCGTGCGCGATCAGCTGGGCGCCGTGGGGCAGCTGCTGGCGCCGTTCGAGTCGCTGCTGACGCCCGAGATCCGCGCGCGCGTGATGGGCACGCCGCCCAGCGCGCCGGGCTGAGGAGCCGTTACGGGCGTGGCGTCGCCGGGGCTCGCGCGCGCAGCGCGCGGCCGCGGCGCAGCGCGATGCGCGAGAGCTCGGGGTTGCCGCGGCTCCAAGTGACGATCAGCGCGATTCGATGCAGCTTCCAGCCGTCGCGCGTGCGCTGGAGCTCGTTGCGGTAGTAGCCGCCGATCGTCCAGCGGTCCGCGTCGGGTCCGTCCAGGCCGTCGTTCGGCTCGCGCGCGACGAAGTGCTCCGCCTGCATGTTGGACGTGCAGGTCGCGGCGTCGCCGGCGATCGCGTGCACGTGGTTGCTGCTCGTGTGCTGCGTCGCGCTGAAGCCGGCGAACAGGGTCTGCGCGGAGCGCACCCATTCGTCGGCGCTGTAGACGCCGGCGCGCAGGCCGACCGAGCTGAACTCCATCTCGATCGAATCCGTGAAGATCGAGCGGTAGAGCGCCCAGTCGCGGCGATCGAGACCGGTCGCGTAGGCGTGCACGACGTCGCTGATCGCGGCGCGGTCGAGCAAGAGCTGGAGCTGCGCGTCGCTCATCAGCGCTCCTCGCTCGCGCCCGTGCGCACGTCGATCTCGACCTCGCGCGCCACCACGAGAGGCAGGCGGCCGGGCGCGAGGAAATTGGCCTCGTCGGCGCGCGTGCGCGCGAGCTCCGGGCTGCGGCCTGCTGTGCGCAGCGCCGCCTCGTCGTCGAACCACGACATCGGGATGCCGTCGAAGGGCGGCGCGCGTCCCGCCTGATAGATCCCGAGGCGCGCGTGACACTGCACGTAGCGGCGATTGCCGGGCACGGTCGCCGCGATCGGTCCGTGCATCTCGCGCCAGTGCGTCTGGAATTGCTCGGGCGTCAGGTCCGCGCGCTTGCGCAAGAACGCGATCATCTTCGCTGCGCGCGCCGGAGCGGGGCGATCGAGGATCGCGACCTCCTCGCTGAGCACGACGCCCATGCTCGCGGCATCGATGAAGCGCGCCTCGTCTTCGCGTACGGCGCGGTACTCGGCCGATGGCGCGAGCGCACGCATCGCATCGACGCCGTCGAACCACGCTTCGGCGACCCCGTCGTAGTCCGGCTCGCCCCTCCGGTAGCCCGAGGGCAGCGTGTGGTTCTGCACGTAGCGCCGCAGGCCGGCCTGGCGAACCACCAGCTCGGCGTGGCGCGTGCGCCAATGGCGCTGGAACTCCTCCACCGACACGCCCGGCTTGCGCCGGAAGAACGCGACGAGCTTCACCATGTCGATCCCCCTTCCGCGGCTCACATCCCCGTGATGCCCGAGTCCACCGCGAGCAGCTGCGCGGTGACGTACACGCTCTCGTCGCTCATGAAGAACAGCGCGGCGTACGCGATCTCCCAGCCGGTGGCCTGGCGACCGAACGGCACCGCCGAGCGCGCGCGCGAGGGGCGGCCCGCGGTGGCGACACGCCCGAGCGGCGTGTCGACGAGCCCGGGCGCGACGATGTTCGCGCGGATGCCGCGCGCGGCGCCCTCGCGCGCGACGTGCCGCATCAGGCCCTCGAGCGCGGCCTTCGAGGCGTCGTAGGCGGGCAGCTGCGAGCCCGAGGTGAGGCCCGCGATCGAGGAGATGAACAAGATCGGCGCGCCATCCGCGAGCACGGGCAGCGCGCTCTTGCAGCACAGCATCGCGCCGCGCACGTTGACCGCGAAGGTCTGGTCCCACGCCTCGGTCTTCGTGCCTGCGAGGCCGAGCGCGCCGACGCCGATGCCCACGTTGAGCACGAGGCCGTCGAGGCCGCCCAGCCCGCGCGCGGCTTCGTCGACCATGCGCTGAACGTCGTCCTCGCGCGTGACGTCGGCCTCGATCGCGAACGCGCGCGCGCCCTCGCCGGCGATCGCCGCGACGGTGTCCTCGGCGCTCGCGCGGTTCTTGTCCGCCACCGCGACGTGCGCGCCCTCGCGCGCGAACAGCCGGCACATCGCGCGGCCGTTGCCGATCGGATCGCTCGCCGCGTCGAACACGCGCTGGCCGCCCCCGACGACGAGCACGCGCCGGCCCGCGAGCCTTCCGCGTCCCGGCGCTTCCCCCAACGACTCCGCACTCGGCGCCCGGGCAACGCGCTCGCTCATGGTTTCTCCTTGGGGACGTTGTCGTCTACGCGAGCCGCGCCGGAGCCTGCGCGACGCTGCGCCAGAACTCGGGATCGTGCCCGAACATCACGTGCGCGCCGGTAGCCGCGAGCGCGCGGAAGCGCTGCAGCGAGGCGAGCGCGGCGTCGCGGTCGAAGATCACGCCGGGCAGCGCGAGCTTCTCCAGCGATTCGCGCAGGTAGCAGGCGTCGCCGCACAGCACGAACTCGCCGCGCGCCGTGCGCACGCGCAGCGACTGGTGCCCCGGCGTGTGGCCGTAGCTCGGGAAGCACACCACGGCGCCGTCGCCGAACAGGTCGTGCTCGCCGTCCAGCAGGCGCGCGCGCTGGCCGGTGTCGAACTCGCGGCGCCGGTACGCCGGGTCGTCGTCAGGCAGCGCGCGAGCGTGCTCCCACTCGCGGCGCTGCACCAGCACGTCCGCGTTCGGCAGCTGCGCGTTGCCGCCGCAGTGGTCGTAGTGCAGGTGCGAGTTCACGACGTGGGTGATCGCCTCGGGCGCGCACGCCGCGCTGGCGAGGCGCGCGCCGACCTCCTCGCCCGCGCTGAAGTGAAACGTGGTGCCGAGCACGCCGCGCTCGCCCATGTGCGCCCTCGCATCGCGCTGGATCTCGACGTGCAGCCCGCTGTCGAACAGCACGCGGCCGCGCGCATGAACGATTAGGTAGCTGGGCACCGGGACCGTGATCTTTCCCTTGGCGCCCTGAATCAAGAAGCCGTGCGGAATCGTCAGCTGGCCGCAGGTGAAGGCGTAGAGCTCGCAGGACGCCATGCGCCGTAGCGTATCGCGAGCGCGTCGCGAGGCGTGAACCCGCAGCGCTGCGCGCGGCTAGCTCTCACCGCTCGCGCGTTTGCCGCGCGCGCGCGCGGCGCGGGCCGGCGCTCGGCGCTCGCCGAGGCGCTGCGCGTGCGCGAGCAGCTCCATCGCCCACTTCGTGCCGACCGCGCCGTCCTCGTGCTTGAAGAACGCGAACGCCTGCACCGGGACCGCGGCGCGCAGCTTCGTCGCCCAGCTCGCGAGCGCGGCGTGGTCGTAATCGGTGCGGCGCAGGCGCACGTAGATCCACGGCGCCGTGGCGAGCAGCTCCGGCGCGGCCGCGTCGTCGCCCTCGGTGATCACCCAGGCCATTCCGCGTTGGCGCAAGCGCACGAGCACGGCGTCGTCGTGCCAGGAGGCGTGCCGCGCCTCGAACGCGGCGAGCATTCCAGCCGGCAGGTGATCGAGGAAGCGATCGAAGCGCTCGAGGTCGAGCTTCAAGTACGGCGGGAGTTGAAACAGCACGGGACCGAGCTTCTCGCCCAGCGCGCGCACCGTGTCGACCAGGTACTTCGTCTCCTCGCCCACGTCCGCGAGCCGCTTCAGGTGCGTGATCTTGCGCGAGGCCTTCACCGCGAAGCGAAACGCGTCGGGCACCTGCGCCGCCCACTGCGCGAGCTGGCTCGCGCGCGGCATGCGGTAGAAGGTCTGGTTGATCTCGACCGCGGGCAGCCGCGCTGCGTAATAGGCGAGCCGGTCGGCCGCGGGCAGCGCCGCGGGATAGAAGGCGCCGTGCCACTCCGGGTAGCTGAAGCCGCTCGTGCCGGAGTAGAGGCGCATGCGTGGGGAGCTCCGCGAAGTCGGGAAGTCTACACCGGCGCGTGTCGCGACTGGCTCAAGATTTCTCGGCCGAACGCTCGAGCCGCGCGAGCAGGCCCGCGAGCAGCGCCTCCGCGTCGACGCCCGGCCCGAGCACGCCCGCGAACGGGTCGCCGTGCTTCGCGAGCCGCGGCGCCGCCGTGGTGATGTTCCAGCGGGTGGGATCGAGCCGCGCGTTCACCTGCGCCCAGGTGAGGGGCATCGAGACGGGCGCTCGCGGCCGCGGGCGCACGGAGAGCGGCGCGGCGATCAGCTTGCCGCGGCCGTTCTGCAGGAAGTCGACGTAGACCTTGTCGCCGCGCGCCGCGACCGGTCGCGTCACCGTCGCGATGTCGGGCCGCTCGCTGACGACCACGCGCGCGATCGCCTCGGCCACGTTCTTCGCCTCGTCGTGGCTGAGCGCCGCGTCGAGCGGCAGCAGCACGTGCATGCCGGCCTGGCCCGACGTCTTCACGAAGTGCGCGGCGCCGATCTCGCGGAACAACGCGTGCAGCATCCGCGCGATCTCGATCACGTGGGCGAATGGCGCCTCCTTCGGATCGAGATCGAGGATCAGCCAATCGGGCCGCTCGATCGTCGCCAGCCGCGCGCTCCAGACGTGCAGCGGAATCGCGCCCGAGTTGATCACGTAGAGCAGTGTTCGCAGGTCGTTGCAGACGAAGTAGTCCGTGCCCTCGAGCGTCGTGCGGCGCACCCAATCCGGCGTGAACTCGGGCGCGTTCTTCTGGTAGAAGCTCTTGCCCTCGATGCCGTCCGGATAACGCGTGAGCACGACTGGGCGATCCTTCAAGTAGGGCGCGAGCCAGGGCCAGACGCGCTCGTAGTAAGCCAGCAGATCGCCCTTGGTGAAGCCTTCCACCGGCCAGAACACCTTGTCGAGCCGCGTCAGCGCGAGCTTGGCCTCGGGCTTCCCGGACGCGCCTCGCTGCGGATCCGCCGGGCTCGCGGGCGGCTCATCCGCGCGAGCGGCCGGCGCGGCGCAAGCCGCGGGCGCGACGTCGTCGCGCAGCGCGAGGAACACCGGGTGGCGCAGCATGCCCGCGCTCGTGACCTCGGTGAAGCGCACCTCGGCGACGAGCTCCGGCGCCACGAACCAGGTGCCGCGCGGCAGCGGCTCGGGCAGGCCCGTGCAGGCGGGCTTGGCGCGGCGGCGCTTCTCGAGCTCGGGCAGCAGCACGTCGATCTGCCGCGCCGCGAGCCCCGAGCCCGCGTTTCCCACGTACGCGAGCTTGCCCTCGCGGAAGCCGCCGAGCATCAGGGAGCCGAGCGACTTGCGAGAGCCCTGGCCGGGCGACACGCCCACGATCACGAAGCAATCCGCGCGCGGCACCTTCACCTTCACCCAGCGCTTCGAGCGCTCGCCCGCCTCGTAGGCAGAGCTCGCCTGCTTCGCGATCACGCCCTCGATGCCGTGGGTGCCCGCCGCTTCGAACAGCGCGAGGCCGTCGCCCGCGACGTGGTCGGCGAGCCGAATCGGCCCGCGCGGCGGCAGCAGTGCGGCGAGGATCTGCTTGCGCTGCTCGAGCGGAAGCTTGCGCAGGTCGAAGCCGCAGACGGCGAGGCAGTCGAAGGCGTAATAGACGACGGGCAGCTCGCGGCGCAGCACCTCCGCCTCGGCGGCGTCGCTCTGCGTGAAGCGGCGCTGGATGCGCTCGAAGCTCGCGCGTCCGCGCGCATCGAGCGCGACGATCTCGCCGTCGAGGATCGCGCTCTCGACGGGCAGATGCGCGAGCGCGACCGCCAGCTCGGGGTAGAGGCGCGTGCGCTCGCCGCCGGTACGCGCGAACAGGCGCCCCGCGCCGCGTCCCGCCGCCGCGATCGCGCGCACACCGTCGTACTTCAGCTCGAACAGCCAGCCGTCGCGCGAGAACGCGCGCTCCGCCGTGCTCGCCAGCATCGGCCGCAGTCTCGCCGCGTCGAGCACGGCACGCCTCGCTCCAGCTCGCTCGGCGAGCCGACACACTTCGGCGTCGCGCGTCGCGCCGGCCGCGAGCTCGCGCACCGAGAGCCCCGAGAACACCGACTCCGGCGCGCGCTCCGCGATGTCGGGCGCTTCGAACGCGCGCTCCTTGGTGAACAGCAGCCACTCCCTGCCCGGCTTCGCTTTGCCTCCGGTGCGCACCAGCGCGAAGCGGCCGCGCAGCTTGTGGCCTTCGAGCGCGAGATCGAGCTTGCCCTTCGCGAGCCCGTCCGCGGGCGCGACGCCGTCGACGCATCGATACGTGCCGCAGTCCCACACGATCATGGCCCCGGCGCCGTAATTGCCGGCCGGGATCACGCCCTCGAAGTCCGCGTATTCGAGGGGGTGGTCCTCGGTCTGCACCGCGAGCCGCTTCTGCGCGGGATCGAGGCTCGGGCCGCGCGGCACCGCGAAGCTCACCAGCGTGCCGTCGATCTCGAGCCGCAGGTCCCAGTGCAGGTTCCGCGCGGCGTGCTGCTGCACCACGAAACGCCGCGGCGCGCCGGGGGGAAGCGCACGCGTCTCGGCGTCCGCTCCGAACGGTTCGGGCGTCCGGCTCGGATCGCGCTTGGCGCGGTAGTGCTTCAGATCTCGCAGCGGCCGCTCCAGTCATCAGGCTCGCGAGCCGAGCCGCGCGTCCTCTCGTCGCCGTCCGGTGTCGGGGTCCCGACACCGGGCAGTGTCGCCATCAAGCTGCGCGCCTCGCTCGTCGATTTCTCGCATGGTACGGTGCGGCTTCGCCGCGCCAAACGAACCCTCCCCCGTTCGAAAAGCAGGACTCCATGGCAGCTCGCGCGAACTCCTCCGCGACGATCTCGTTCGGCCTCGTCTCGATCCCGGTGAAGGTCTACACGGCCAACCGCAGCAGGGGCGTGTCGTTCAACATGCTGCACGCGAAGGACAAGTCGCGGCTGAAGCAGCAGTACGTGTGCGCCACCTGCAACGAGCCGGTCGAGAATGCGGAGCGCGTGAAGGGCTACGAGTACGCGCGCGACCAGTACGTCGTGATGAGCGACGAGGAGCTGAAGGCGCTCGAGCGCAAGAGCGACCGCACGATCGAGATCGAGGAGTTCATCCCGATGGAGCGCGTCGACGCGCTCTACTACGAGCGCGCGCAGCTGCTCGGCCCGGACAAGGGCGGCAACAAGGCGTATCGCCTGTTGAACGAAGCGATGCTCACGATGAAGAAGGTGGCGATCGGCCGGCATCACGTGCGCGGCCGCGAGCAGCTCGTGCTGATCCGCCCGCTCGGGCGCGGGCTGGTGCTGCAAGGGCTTTATTATGCCGACGAGGTCGCCAAGTTCGACGAGATCGAGTTCGGCGACGAGCCCGAGATCAAGCGCGGCGAGCTCGACCTCGCGCAGCAGCTGATCGAACAGCTCGCGAACGAGCGCTTCCAGCCCGACAAGTACGAGGACGAGTACCGCCGCGAGCTGCTGGCCGCGATCGACCGCAAGGTCGCGGGCGAGGAAGTCGTCTCCTCGCCGCGGCCCGAGCAGCGCGAGCAGATCATCGACCTGGTCGCGGCACTCAAGAAAAGCCTCGAGGAGAAGCGCGGCGCGGGACCGACGCGCGTCAGCGCCGATGCCGCGGCCGAGCGCACGCGCAAGCCGGCGCGCGCGAAGGGCAAGAGCGCAGGGGCGAAGCGCGCGTCTTCCTAGCGCACTTCGCTACCGCATGGGTCTTCGCTCGGCTCCGCCTCGCTGCGCGCTTCGCTTGCGCATGGGTCTTCGCTCGGCGCCGCCTCGCTGCGCGCTTCGCTTGCGCATGGGTCTTCGCTCGGCGCCGCCTCGCTGCGCGCTTCGCTTGCGGCCTCGCGCCCCAGATCGAGTCGCTGCGACATCGAGGCTGAGCGGTGGTTGAGCTTTGTGCGCGCCGGAGGCGACACTCGCGGCATGCCCGCGCCTGCTTCGCTCTCCACGGCCGACGTCGCGCGCGTGCTCGGCGTTCCGGCCGCGCGCGTGCGCGCATTCGTGCGCGCGGGCTGGTGTG
>DATBRS010000036.1:0-8246 GCA_036560185.1 Myxococcota bacterium | reverse complement strand
CGGCGCGGCCTTGAGCCGCGCCTCCCGCGTGCGCGCTTCGCGCGCGGGCGCATCGCAGAGCCTCGCGCGGGACGAGAGCGGATCGGTCTAGTGTTTGCGGCATGCGATCGAAGGCGTTGCTGATTGCGTTCGTGCTCGCCGCGGCGGCGGTGGCGGACGTGGCTCCGGAGGAGACCGGGGGAAGCGCGGTGACGCCGGAGCGGTGGGGGGCGCATGCGTTCTGGGCGAGCGACATGCTGCTGCGGCGCTCGGCGCTGTTCGACGCGGACTCGGCGACGATGCTCGGCTCGGTGTACGGCGGGCAGGATCTATCGCCCGTGCTGCCGCTCGGGAGCGCTGCGCGGCGCGAGCTGTACGTCGCCTCGACTTATTATTCGCGGCGCACGCACGGCGAGCGCACCGATGCGTTCGTGATCTACGACGCGCGCACGCTCGCGCCCGTCGGCGAGGTCGTGCTGCCGCCGAAGAAGGCCGCGAACGGCAACGGTGTCGCACTCGCCGCGCTGCTGGACGACGGACGCTTCGCGGTCGTGTTCAACCAGACGCCCGCGAGCTCGGTGAGTGTCGTCGACGTCGAAGAGCGCCGCTTCGTGAGCGAGATCGCGACGGGCGGCTGCGCGCTCGTCTATCCCGCGGGCCCGCGCCGTTTCGGGATGCTGTGCCTCGACGGCAGCGCGCTCGCGATCACGCTCGCGGCCGACGGCAGCGAAGCCTCGCGTTCGGGCAGCGCGAAGTTCTTCGATGCGGCGAGCGACCCGATCACGGAGAAGGGCGTCCGGCTGGCTCCGGATGGCGGACGCTGGCTGTTCGCGTCCTTCGACGGGATGGCCCACGAGGTGGACTTCGCAGCGCAGCCGGCGCCCGTGGCGAAGCCGGCGTGGCCGCTCGTCACCGACTCGGAGCGCGCCGATGGTTGGCGCATCGGCGGCCACCAGCACTTGGCGATGCACGCGGCGAGCGGGCGCCTGTATTCGCTCATGCATCAGGGCGGCGCCGACACGCACAAGCAAGCCGGCACGCAGCTCTGGCTGTACGACCTCGCGCAGCATGCGCGCGAGCGCACGATCGAGGTGCCGAACCTGGCGGCCTCCGCGCTCCGCGACCTGATGGAGCTGCCGGCCGGGGGCGTGCTCGACTGGCTGCTGCACGCCGCGGTACCGAATCCTGGTGCGACCAACATCCTGGTCACGCCGGACGCCGAGCCGCTGCTCCTGCTGTCGACTCACGAAGCGCCGGTGATCGCGGTGCTCGATGCGCGCAGCGGCGAGTTGTTGCGGGAAGTCGCGGAGCCAGGCATCGCGATCGGCTTGCTGGTCGCGCCGTGAGCGCGTGGGATCCCGCGTTCGCGTGGACGGCGAGCTGCGCGCTCGCGCTGGTGTTCGCGCAGGCGGCGTGGCACAAGCTGCGCGATCTGCGCGCGTTCGCCGCGGCCGTCGCGGCGTACGAGCTGTTGCCCGCAGCGCTCGCGCCCCTCGCGGCGACGCAGCTCGCGGTCGCCGAGCTCGTGCTGGTCGGCGTGCTGCTGCTTCCGCCGCTGCGCGCCGGTGCCGCGCTCGCCGCGCTCGCGCTGCTCGCGCTCTACAGCGCCGCGATCGCCATCAATCTCGCGCGCGGCCGGCGCGAGATCGACTGCGGCTGCACGGGGCCGGCGCTGCGCCAGCCGCTCTCGGGCTGGCTGCTCGCGCGCAACGCGGCGCTCGGCGCGCTCGCGCTGTGCGGCGCACTGCCCGTCTCGGCGCGCGCGCTCGGCGCGGCGGATGCGCTGCCGATCGCGGGCGGCGCGCTCACGCTGTTCGCACTGACGCTCGCCGCGAATCAGCTCGCCGCGAACGCCCCGGTGTCGCGCACACTCGCCGCGCGCTCGCCGCGCGCTGTGGGGGCTCGCGCGTGAGCGACACGCTGCTCGTCTCGAACGCGCTGCTCTGGGCGGCGGTGATCGCGCTCGCGCTACTCGTGCTCGCGCTCGCGCGGCAGGTCGGCGTGCTCCACGAACGCATCGCGCCGGTCGGAGCGCTCGCCCTCGGGCGCGGGCCGCGCGTCGGCGAGGCGGCACCCAGCATCGCGGCGCCCACGCTCGCGGGCGCAGCGATCGCGCTCGGCGGCGCGGCGGCCGACGGCCGCGGCACGCTGCTCTTCTTCCTCTCGCCGAGCTGCCCGGTGTGCAAGGCGCTGCTGCCGGCGCTGCACTCGGTGATTGCGCGGGAAGACCCGGCGCTGCGCCTCGTCTACGCGAGCGACGGCCCGGAGCCCGAGCACCGCGCCTTCGCGCGAGCGCACGGCCTCGAGCTCGCGGCCTACGCGCTCTCCACGGAGCTCGGCCTCGCGCATCGCGTCGGCAAGCTGCCCTACGCCGTGCTGATCGACGCCGCGGGCGTGATCCGCGCGCAGGGCCTCGTGAACACGCGCGAGCACGTCGAGAGCCTGTTCGAGGCGCGCGAGCGCGGCGTCGCCTCGATCCAGGAGCTCGTGGCGCGCGAACGCGCGGGCTCGGGCCCGCTCACCCATTAGGCCGATCGCCGGAGAGATTCGATGAACGCACTCGACCGCTGGTTGGAAGGCAGATCGCGCGCGCTCGCCCGCGCGACCTCGCGCCGCAGCTTCCTCGCGAGGCTCGGCGTGTTCGTGCTCGGCGGTGCGGCCCTGCCGCTGCTGCCCGTCGCGCGCGCGCAGGCGCAGAGCGCTCCGCGCGCCGCGAAGCCCGGCGAGCCCCCGCTCGACTCCCCGCTCGGCGATCCCGCGAGCTGCGAGTACTGGCGGCACTGCGCGATCGACGGCTTCCTGTGCAGCTGCTGCGGCGGAAGCCAGACGCTGTGCCCACCCGGCACGCAGATGTCTCCAGTCACCTGGATCGGCACGTGCAAGAACCCGCACGACGGGAACGACTACATCATCTCCTACAACGACTGCTGCGGAAAAGACTATTGCGGGCGCTGCAACTGCAACCGCAACGAGGGCGAGCGGCCGGTTTACTTCCCGCAGCGCAACAACGACATCAACTGGTGCATGGGCGCCGAGAGCACGGTCTACCACTGCTCGACCGCGATCGTGCTCGGCCGTGCGATCGAGGAGTGACGGAGCGGCGCTGCCGCGCCGCGCGCCCGGCGCGCTGCTCGCCGCCTGGACGCTGCTCGCCGCGGCTTCGCACGCCGTGCCACCGCCCGAGCAGGACTACGTGCTCGAGTGCCGCGGCTGCCACGGCGCCCGCGGCGAGGGCGTGCCCGGCAAGGTGCCAGCGCTCGCCCTGAGCGCGCGCTTCCTCGCGACGCCGCGAGGCCGGTCCTACCTCGTGCGCGTGCCCGGCGTCGCGGGCTCGCAGCTCTCCGACACCCGCGTCGCGCGGCTGCTCGATTGGGTGCTGCGCGAGCTCGCAAGCGATCCGCCCGCCGCTGCGGGCTTCACGCCATTCAGCGAGGCCGAGGTCGCGCGCGAGCGCGCACGGCCCTTGCTCGATCCGAGCGCGGAGCGCGCGGCGATCCTCGGCGAGAGTCGTTAGGGGCAGCTCAGCTCGGCGCCTTTGCCTTCGAACTTCTGCTTGCGATGCGTGCCGTCGCAGAAGGGCTTGTTCGCCGATTGTCCGCAGCGGCACAGATACACGGGCCCCTGTTTGCCCTCGCTGCCGGCTGCGCCGCTGATCGCGATCGTCTCGTTCGTGTCGAGCACGATCGGGCCGTTCTCCACGATTCGGATTTTCATCGTGTGTCTCCTGGTTGCGTGCCCGTGCATGGAGGTCGTCGCGCGGCAGCGTACTCCGGCTAGCCGGCGGACGGGCGACGGCTCTCGAAGCGGAACACGCGCCAGCCCGTCGCGCGGCCGGGCCAGCCGCCGGCGACGAAGGCGCCGGCGCTGTACTCGCGGATGATCTCGGTCCAGAACGGAATCCCCGCGCGATTCGACTCCGCGACGCGCACGACCCAATTCCCCGGCAAGAGATCCCAGAGCGCGAAGGCCGCGATGCGGCCGGCGCCCGAGCGCCGATGGCGGCGGAGCACGAAGAACTCCGCGACGTCGAGGTCGCGAGGATCGTCGGTCGCCGGAGAGCCGCGCATCACGAGCGCGAAGCCGATGATGCGTGCGTCGCTCTTGATGAGGAAGGCGTGGCGCGAGTCGGGCGCTTCCCAATAGGTGGGCAGGTGCTCGTAGCGGAAGCGGCCGTCCGGCCCGGGCTCGACCGGGAAGATCTCGCTCAGGTCGTGCATGTAGAGCGCGAGCAGATTCTCGAGCAGCGCGGCCGAGTCGGGCGTGGCGCGCTCGAGCGTGACGAGCGGAGGAGGCGCGGCGGGCGTCGTCATTGGCTCAAGTGGCTCAGCGCGTAGCGCAGCGGGTCTCCCGAGACGACCAAGACGCCTTCGAAGGCTCCGTCCATCTCGAGAATCAGGAAGATCGCGCCCGCGACGGAGAACGTGCACAGGAACAACACTGCGACGACCGTCGCGTTGCGCGGCGCGAAGATTCCGAAGCTCACGAACGTGATCGTGAGCCAGAAGAGCAGGATCACGAGGAACAGCGTGGGCACCGAGGAGCCGCGGCCCGCCGACACCAGCCAGCGGGCTTCCACGACCGAATCGGAGAGCGCGAGCGCGTGCGATTTGAGGAAGCGCTGCTCGTCGTTCTGCGGCGTGAGGCGCCGGATCTGGGCCGACAGCTGCTCGACATCGGGCGTCGCGCCGGACAAGTCGAAGCGCGCGCCCAGGAGTCGATCCGGAGGCCAGACCGTGTCGATTCGTGCCGCCAAGTTGCGCTTCAGGTCCGCGCGCAGTGGCGCCGTCTCGGGTCCGTACTGCGCGAGCGTCCGGTCGAGCGCGAGGATCTCCGCCGCGGACTCCTTGATCGTGGTGTCCACGAGATCGAAGGAGCCCTTGGCCGAGGCCGTCACGAGCCCGAGCACCAACGCCGTCATCGTGGCGATCAGCCCGATCCCCAACATCACCGTGTCCCTGGAATCGCTGGCGAGGTGATGCGCCGGCAGAGAGCTCCGAATTCTCATTCCCGCGAGCACGCCCCCGAACGTGCAGACGAGCGCGAGGAACGAAGTCAGCAGCGGGTTCATGAGCGTTCTCCTCGCCGGCTTCGAACGCGCGTCAGCGCTGAACGCGCACCACGTGCGCCTGCATCTTGGCGTCCACCGCGCCGCGACCGAAGCGGCGGGCGACGTCCTCCGCAGCGAGCTCGGTCGCTTCGGCGAGGCGCGACGCATCGCGCGCCTCGATCTCGCCCCGCAGCGGCGTGCCTTGGCAGAACGCGATCGCGACGTCGAGCGCCGAGCTCGCCCGGCTGCGCGCGGGAACCGTCGTGATCTCCGCGCGCGCGCTGAAGCCGGCGCGTGCGAGATCGGCCGCGATCAGCGCGGGCTCGAAGTAGCCGTAAGGCGTGCGCGCGAGAAAGCGCGGCGGATCGTCGGGGAAAGCGCTCGCGAGCGCCGACGTGACCGTGTCCGCGAGCTCGTTCTGTGCGATTCGATCCCACACGTTGAAGAGCAGCGTGCCCCCGGGCCGGAGCACGCGGCGCGCCTCGCCGAGCGCTCTCGCCTTGTCGGGGAAGAACATCACGCCGAACTGGCAGACGACGGCGTCGAAGCTCTCGTCCGGAAAGGGCAGCTGCATGGCGTCGGCCTGCCGCCACTCGACGGCGCGCCGGGTTCCGAGCGCGGATGCCTGGTCGAGCATGGGTTGGTTCAGGTCGGTGGCGACGATTGCACTGTGCGGCGGCAGCGACGACGCGAGCGCGCGCGTCACCACGCCGGTGCCCGCCGCGACCTCGAGCACGCGGGCGGGCGGGCTCGCGGCGAGACGTTGCGCCAAATCCGCGGCGTAGGGCTCGAACAGCAGCGGGACCAGGTACTTCTCGTAGAACGTCGGAATCGATCCAGCGAAGAGCTTGTCGGCTCCGGCGCTCGCCATCGAATCGGCTCCTCCCGGCCTCTCTCGCGTCGGCGGTTCGCGCCTCGCGCGCACGCCGGCCTGAGAACTGCGGCCCGAGCCGAGCATGCCATCGAATCGACGCGAGGCGCCAACGCGAAGAGCCGCGCTCAGCTTGTTACGCCGGGCAGCCCGGGGTGCGCGCTAGCCCGTGAACACCGTCGCCTTCGACACGAAGCAGATCGGGTTGCCGAAGGGATCGCTCGCGTAGAACGATTCCTCGCCCCACGGACGCTTCGCGATCTGGCCGAGTGGGCCGACCGCGGGCGGCGAGCCCTCGGCGAGCCGCGCGCCCGCGGCGATGCAAGCGTCGTAAGCGGCGCGCAGATCGGACACCGCGAAGTAGAGCTGCTCGGGGTTCGGCTTCGCCGTGTAGCCCTCGCCGTCGGCTCGCGGATCGAAGCAGGCGAGGATCGTGCCCTCGCAGTCGAAGTAGTGGCGGCCGGGAGACACGCGGCGCCCGGGAGCTCCGAGCACGGCCGCCCAGAACTTCGCGGCGCGCTCGATGTCGCCGACCGGCAGGATGACTCGGTAGAGGTGCGCCATCTCCGTCTCCTCGCGCGTGCGCGCTTGTTTGTTAGGGAGAGAGCCCGAGGGCTCCGGCCCAGGCGCGGATCGACGCCTTGTAGCCCTCGGGCATGGGCAGCAGAGCGACGTGCGCCAGCGGGAACCAGGCGAGCTGCTTGTGCTCGTGGCTGAGCATCGCCTCGCGCTCGGCGGTCTCCGCACAGCCGTAGGTGACGATCAGGACGCGCACCTCCGGCGTGATCGCGTAGACCCAGGTGTCGAGCAGCGCGGCGGCCTCGACTCGCAGCCGCAGCTCCTCTTCGATCTCGCGGGCGACGCAATCGCGCGGCGACTCCGCGGGCTCGAGCTTGCCGCCGGGCAGCTCCCACTCGTCGCGCTCGTTCCGCAGCAGCACGACCTCTCCCGCGCGGATCACGACGCCCTTCACCGAGACCGGGAAGCGAAACGCTCCGTTGTCGCTGGGTACGAGCGGCACGACTCACCTCGAAGAGCGCACGATAGTCGCGTTCTTGCTCAGCGCGGATCGAGGCGCAGGAACGAGCGCGGCGGGAACCCCGTCAGCAGCCGAATCGCCCACGGCAGGCGGTAGGCCGCGGCGATGCGATCGCGTTCCGCCCCCGTGACCGGAACGGCGCGATACCCGGCCCTCTCGCCGCCGCGCGCGACCTCCACGTCGGGGTGCTCGAGCGCGCGCCGGTACCACGCGCGCGGCCAATGATTCGCCGCGACGTACAGCTGGCCCGCGCTCTCCACGCCGGCCCCGACGGTGCTCTTCGCGCTGCCATCCCCCGCCGTCGTCGTGATGACCAGCCACTGCTCTCCCGCCTCGACGCCGCGCTCGGCTTGCCGCATGCCCATGAATCCGACGAGAGCCTCGAATGCGACCACGATCCCGACGTAGATCGCGAGCGCGAGCGCGACACGCTTCAGCGCTTTCATGATTTCACCTCGCTCCAGTGATGCTTGTTAAGCCGAGGCTCCGGGCAGCCGGCGCGCCCAAGCGATCGCGGCCTCCAGCCGGTCGTTCCCCCAGAAGAGCTCCCGCTCGACGACGAAGGCCGGCGCGCCGAACACGCCCAACGCTTGGGCGCGCTCCGTCTCCGCCCGGAGCCGCGACTTCGCGCCGGCGGCCTCCGCGGATTCGAGCAGGCTCGCCGGCTGCCCCAGCGTCTCGAGGATGGAGGCGAGGACCGACGGATCCGAGATCTCCCGATCGTGCGCGAAGTTGGCGAGATAGACCTGGCGCACGAGCTCCGGGAGCCAGGGCTCTTCGGCGAAGCAGCATGCGAGGCGAGCCGCGAGCAGACCGTTGCGCGGAAACCGCGAGGGCCGCCGGAACGGCAGGCCAAGCGCGGCGCAGACACGCTCGAGATCGCGCCACATGTAACGGCCCTTGGCGGGATAGAGGTTGAAGGGCGAGTCGTTCCAGCCCTGTTCCTTGAAGATCGGGCCGAGCAGGAACGGACGCCACGCGAGCTCGACGCCTGCCGCGCGCGCGATCTCTTCCACGCGCATTGCGGCCGGATACGAGTACGTGCTCGCGAACTCGAACCAGAACTCGACTCGACTCATCTGCCCCTTCCTGCGGCGAAGCGCTCGGGCTCGCTCGCGCGATCGCGTCGCAGCTTCACTCCGTTCATTCCGGACGCGCCGCGAGGATTTCTTCCGCGGCGCGCTCGCCGGAGCGCACGGCGCCGTCGATCGCGCCATGCGAGATCGTCGCGGTCTCGGTGCCGGCCCAGTGCACGCGCCCGAACGGCGCTCGTAGCAACGGGCCGTAGCGCGTTAGGGTGCCGGGCGTGA
>DATBRS010000035.1:0-12848 GCA_036560185.1 Myxococcota bacterium | reverse complement strand
CCGCCGCGGCCGCGGTGTGGGGCGCGGCCGCGGCACTCGGCGCCTGCGCGCCGCCCCCTCCACCGACTCGCGGCGCGTCGAACGCAGACGCAGCTGCCCACGCGCCGAGCGCGAGTGTCCCCGACTGCGCGTGGTTCGGCGACGCACGCGACGATGTCCTCTATTTCGGCATCTCGCGCTTCTGGCGCGCACAACGCGATGCCGGCGGCGACGCCCGCGCGGAGCTGCGCGCGGGCGGCGCGCGCGAGCTCGGGCGCTTCGATCTCACGCGCCGAGCGCAGCTCGCGCCCATCGCGATCGGGCCAGCGGACGCGAAGTCGGGTGTGTGGGACGTGCTCGCGCATCCGAACGGCTGGATCTACTTCACGACGTTCTGGGAGCGCGCGGGCCGCGTGGATCCCGCGAGCGGCGCCGTCGAATGGTTCGCGGCCGCGGGCGACGGCCTCAACGAGCTCGCGCTCGGCCCCGAGGGCCGCGTGCTCGCGACCCGATACGGACGCGGCGGCGCGAGCGGCTCCCTCGTGGTGCTGAGCGAGCGCGGCGAGGTCGTCGCGGAGCACGCGCTTGCCGCGAACGAAGGCGTCGTCGCGGCCGCGAAGAGCCTCGCCTACGACGCCAGCCGCGCCGCGGTGTGGCTGAACACGGATCTCTTGCCCGCGAGCGGCGGCGCGACCGCGCACGACGCGCGCGTGATCGCGCTGGCCGACGGCCGCGAGCTCGCGCGCTGGTCGGCGCCCGAGCTCCAGTTCGTGACCTTCGCCGCGGACGGCACCGGCTTCGCGGTGGAGCGGAGCGAGGAGTTGTTGCTGCTGCGCGTCGTCCCGGCCGGCACCCGCGCGCCGCTCCAGCTCGCGGGCCGCATCATCGCGCTCGACGACGCGTTCCCCGCGCTCGACTTCGCGCAGGACGTGAAGCTCACACCCGAGGGCGCGGTGGTCATCACGCGCTGGAGCGGCGAGGTGCACGTCGCTTCGCCCGACGGCTCCGTGCGCACGCTCGCGCTGCCGAATCGCGACGGCGGCCTCTACTACACCGGTGTCGTGCGCGAGCACGAGGTGTGCGCGACGCGCTGCGCAGGCATCGACGTCTTGTGCGCGCCGCTGCCGCGCTGACTCCGGTCGTCCGCGGCGCGCGCGTTGATCCGGAGCGGGGCGCACGGTTAGATTGCCGCGCTATGTACGCCGAGCGACGCAAGCGCTTCCTTGATTCGATGGGCCCCGGTGCGGTGGCGATCCTGCAGGGCGCGCGGCTCGTCGCGCGCTCGAACGACACGGACTTCCCGTTCCGGCAGGACAGCGACTTCCACTATCTGACGGGCTTCGATCACCCGCACGCCGTGGCGGTGCTGCGGACCGACGGCGGCCCGGCCTACACGCTGTTCGTCGAGCCGCGCGATCGCGAGCGCGAGATCTGGAACGGCTACCGGCCGGGCGTCGAGGGCGCGAAGGCAGACTTCGGCGCGAACGAAGCGCACCCGAGCGACGCGCTCGACGCGGAGCTGCCGGGCATGCTCGAGCACGCCGAGCGCGTGTTCCACATGCTCGGCCGCGATCCCAAGCTCGACGCGAAGATCGCCGAGATCTTCGAGTCGCTGCGCAAGCGCTCGCGCCAAGGGCTGATCCCCGCTTCTCAGGTCGTCGACCCGCGCTCGGTCCTGCACGAGATGCGCCTGATCAAGGAGCCGAGCGAGGTCGAGATCCTGCGGCGCGCGTCGGCCATAACAGCCGACGGGCACCGCGAGGCCGCGCGCATCGCGCACGAGGGGTGCTTCGAGTTCGAGGTGCAGGCCGCGCTCGAGTTCGCGTTCCGGCGCCGCGGCTCGGCAGGCCCCGCGTACGGCAGCATCTGCGGCGGCGGACGAAACGCGACCTGCCTCCACTACGTCGCGAACGACCAGAAGCTCGCGAACGGCACGCTGCTGCTGATCGACGCCGCCTGCGAGCTGGACGGCTACGCCTCGGACGTGACGCGCACCTACCCGGTCGGCGGCAGCTTCAGCGGCGCGCAGCGCGCGGTCTACGAGGTCGTGCTCGCCGCGCAGCTCGCCGGGCTCGAGGCCGCGAAGCCCGGCGCGACGCTGCCGGAGGTGCACGCCGCCTCCCTGCGCAAGCTCACGGAGGGCATGGTCGCGCTCGGCCTGTTGTCAGGGAACGTCGACGAGCTGATCAAGACCGAGGGCTATCGCCGGTACTACATGCACGGTACGTCGCACTGGCTCGGCCTCGACGTGCACGACGTCGGCCCGTACACGGTCGGCGGAAAGCCGCGCCCGCTCGCGCCCGGCATGTGCTTCACGGTCGAGCCCGGGCTCTACGTCTCCGCCGAGGACGACAAGGCGCCGCGCGAGCTGCTCGGCATCGGCGTCCGCATCGAGGACGACATCGTGATCACCGCCGACGGGCACGAGAACCTGACCGCGCCGCTGATCCCCAAGCACCCCGCCGAAGTCGAAGCCTGGGTGCGCGACGCGACGTAGCTAGGGCAAGCTGCCGCCTTCAACCGACTGCTGCTCCTTCCTGCTCCTGGAACCTCCGCGCCCGCGAAGCCGCAGACGTGTGTCGTTCCAGCAAGCGGGCCAACGCCGCAAAGCGGCGTAGCCCGCGCGCAGTGAGCCGCAGGCGAACGGAGATCGGAAGAGGATGGACATCGAGTCCCTGCTGAAGGAGAAGCGCGTCTTCAAGCCGCGCGCGGAGTTCGTGAAGCAAGCGAACTGGTCGCCTCGCCAGGTCGCGGCGTACCGCAAGCTCGGCGAGAAGCCCGAGAAGTTCTGGGCGCAGATGGCGAGAGAGCACGTCTCGTGGTTCTCGCCGTGGAGAAAGGCGCTCGACTGGAGACCGCCGTACGCGAAGTGGTTCGTCGGCGCCAAGACGAACGTCTCCTACAACTGCATCGATCGTCACCTCGAAGGCGCGAACGCGTGGCGCCGTAACAAGGCCGCGATCATCTGGGAGGGCGAGCCCGGCGACTCGCGCACGCTCACCTACGGCGAGCTGCACCGCGAGGTCTGCAAGTTCGCGAACGTGCTGAAGGGGCTCGGAGTCCAGAAGGGCGACCGCGTCGCGCTCTACATGCCGCTCATCCCCGAGCTCGCGATCGCGATGCTGGCCTGTACGCGCATCGGCGCGCCGCACGGCGTCGTGTTCGGCGGCTTCTCCGCCGAGGCGCTACGCGACCGCATCAACGACGCCGGCGCGAAAGTCGTGGTCACCGCCGACGGCGGCTTCCGCCGCGGCGCGGCCTTCGCGCTGAAGCCCGCGGTCGACGCCGCGTGCGTGGGCACCGACGTCGCGCACGTGTTGGTGGTGCGCCGCACGGGCAGCGAGTGCGCGATGCACGCGGGCCGCGATCAGTGGTGGCACGACGTGATGAAGAACGCGTCGCCGGTATGCCCGCCCGCCAAGCTCGATGCCGAGCATCCGCTCTTCATCCTCTACACGAGCGGCACGACCGGAAAGCCGAAGGGCATCCTCCACACCACCGGCGGCTATCTGACGCACGTGGCGACCACCGCCAAGGCGATCTTCGATCTCAAGGACAGCGACGTCTACTGGTGCACCGCCGACCTCGGCTGGATCACCGGCCACAGCTACGTCGTCTACGGCCCGCTCGCGAACGGCGCGACCACCTTCATGTACGAGGGCGTGCCCACGCATCCCGCCCCGGATCGCTGGTGGGATCTGATCGAGCGCTGGCGCATCTCGATCCTCTACACCGCGCCGACCGCGATCCGCACCTTCATCCGCCTCGGCGACGATCATCCCAACAAGCACGATCTCTCGTCGCTGCGGTTGCTCGGCTCGGTCGGCGAGCCGATCAATCCCGAGGCGTGGATCTGGTACCACGAGGTGATCGGCAAGAAGCGCTGCCCGATCGTCGACACGTGGTGGCAGACGGAGACCGGCGGAATCATGATCACGCCGCTGCCCGCGGCGGTTTCCACCAAGCCCGGCTCCGGCACGCTGCCGTTCCCAGGCATCCACGCCGCGATCCTCGATGAATCCGGCAAGCAGGTGCCGCCGCCCAACGGCGGCTTCCTCGCCGTGACGAAGCCGTGGCCCGGCATGCTGCGCGGCATCTGGGGCGACGACGAGCGCTACGTGCAGACTTATTGGGCGAAGTGGAAGAACGTCTACTTCCCGGGCGACGGCTCGCACCGCGACAAGGACGGCTACTTCTGGATCATGGGCCGCATCGACGACGTGATGAACGTCTCGGGCCACCGCATCGGCACCATGGAAGTGGAGAGCGCGATCGTCGCGCACCCCGACGTCGCGGAGGCCGCGGTGGTCGGCCGCCCCGACGAGATCACCGGCACCGCGATCGTCGCGTTCGTGTCGCCGCGCGGCGGCGTCACTGCAGACTCCGCGCTGGCGGAGTCGGTGCGCGAGATGGTCGCGAAGCAGATCGGCGCGCTCGCGAAGCCGAGAGACATCCGCTTCACCGATGCGCTGCCGAAGACGCGCAGCGGCAAGATCATGCGCCGGCTGCTGCGCGACATCGCGTCGGGCAAGGAGACGGTGGGGGATACGACGACGCTCGAGGATCTGAACGTGCTGGCCAAGCTGCGGGCGACGGAGGAGGAGTGAGAACGACCGCGCCCGATCGCTACTTCTGAAGCGGAACGATGAAGCCGCCCTCGCCGATCAGGTCGCCGAAGCCTGCACTGTCCTGCGCGGCCGCGGGCGAAGGCGCCGCCGCGAGATTCACGCGAAAAGACGTTTCGTAGTCGCCGCGGCACTCGCTCGCCGCGTCGAACACCTCCCCGACCCGAAACTGGTCGAGGGCGCTTTCGGTCACGCGAACGATTCGCTCCGCGCTCCCGGCGCTCAGCTCATCGGCGCTGACGTCGCGAAAGCGGTGCGACGCGAAGAACTCGCGGAGCGCGGCGCGTACGGCCGTGGACCCGACGGAGTCGCGCTGGCTCCACGACGGCTTCTCGACCACCGAGATGGGCGCGCAGACGTCGAGCCACAGGCTTCCGGGCGCGGGCTCGACCTGCATCCGCGGAGCGCTGGGGCCGTTGACCGCGTCCGCGACGATCGCCCCGAAATCCTCGATCCGCCCGCCGCTCGGCTCCGGCTGCGCCTCCGCGGAACTGGGCGTCGACGCCAACTCGCGCAAGACGTCGGCGATCACGGAGGCAGCATCGGAGCCCGATTCCGAGCTCGCTTGCGGCTGAGCGCCGCCGTCGTCGACGCGGGTGTAGATGTGCGAGGCGCCCTCGGGCTCGATCACGCTCAGCGTGTTTCCACTCACCTGCGCTTGCCAATGCGTGACGTCGTGATCGAAGAGGCCCTGATCCTGGATCATCAGATCGCCGTCGGTGAAGACGTAGACGGCCCACTCATCGGTGAAGACGTGCTCGATGTGGATGCGCCCGTCCGCGGTGAAGGTGAGGTAGCCGTCTCCGATCGGGAGTGACGTCTTCCAGCGTCCGACGATCGGGTCCACCGGCGCCGGCGGCGGAATCGCCGCCACGGGCTCCGGTGGCGGCGCGGGCGGCGGGGCCAACGCAACGTCGGGCGATGGCGCGGAGGGAGCTGCGACGGCAGGCGTGTCCTCGCTCGAGTCCGAGACACCGCGCTGCACGAGCAGGAACGCGGCGAGGCCCGCGGCTGCGAAAGCGATCCACCAGGGCGCGCTGCGCGGGAGCGCGGAGCTTGTTTGCGGCGGCGGGGGTGGAGTCGTGCTCGGCGCGACGACGGGCTCGCGCTGTTGCGCAGCCTGCTCGCTCGCTACCGGTTCGCTCGCTGCAGCGCGCGCGACGCGCTTCCCGCAGGTCGCGCAGAAGAGGGCGTCGTCCGGGTTGGCTCCGCCGCAGTTGTTGCAGAACATCGCTCATGGCCTCCGGGAAGAAACGGAGAAGCGCAAGAACGCGGCCATGCTACGCCCGGCCGCGTTCGAAGTGGGGACTGCCGTGGTCGGACAACGCGTCCGGTGCTACCTCGCACGCCACTCAGCAGGAGAGCTCGCATGACGACTTCACCCCTCGGCTACGCCGCGTTCGACGCGGACAATCACTACTACGAAGCGCTCGACGCGTTCACGCGGCACGTGCCGAAGCAGATGCAGGCGCGCTGCGTGCAATGGGCGACGATCGAGGGCCGCAAACACCACGTCGTCGGCGGGCGGGTTTCGCACGCGGTGAAGAACCCGACCTGGGACCCGATCGCGAAGCCGGGGGCGATGTACGAGTACTTCCGCGGCAATCCGAACCAGCGGAATCCGCTCGAGATGATGCGCGAGCGCGAGCCGCTGCCCGCGTACTACATGGATCACGACGCGCGCATCAAGAAGCTCGACGAGCAGGGCCTCGAGGCGATGTGGCTGTTCCCGACGCTCGGCGTGCTCTACGAAGAGCTGCTGAAGCACGATCTCACGGCGGTGAAGACGCTCTTCACCGGCTTCAACCGCTGGCTCGATGAAGACTGGGGCGTGGCGTACAAGAGCCGCATCTTCGGCGCGCCCTACGTCACGCTCGCCGATCTGCCCTGGGCGTGCAGCGAGCTCGAGTGGGCGATCGGCCGCGGCGCGCGCATCGTCGTGATGCGCCCCTCGGCTGTGTGGACGAGCGACGGCCCGTTCACCGCCAGCGACCCGCGCTTCGATCCGTTCTGGGCGCGCGTCCAAGAGGCAGGCATTACGGTCGTCGTGCACGCCGGCGACTCCGGCTACACGACGAACGGCTACTCGCGCGACGGCTTCAGCGCCGAGTTCGGCGCGGGCGGCTGGAAGCCGTCGGTGAAGTCGTTCAACATCGAGCGCGCGGCCTACGACTTCCTGATCACGCTCGCCTACGAGAAGCTGTTCGAGCGCTTCCCCGGCGTGCGCATCGCCTCGGTCGAGAACGGCAGCGAGTACCTCGCCGACCTGTTCCGCAAGCTGCGCCAGACGAAGGCGCGCATGCCCGGCTACTTCAAGCTCGACCCGGTGGAGGCGTTCAAGCGCAACGTCTGGATCAACCCGTTCTGGGAAGACGACGTGAACGAGGTCGTCGAGCTGATGGGCGCCGAGCGCGTGATCTTCGGCTCCGACTGGCCGCACATCGAAGGCATGCCGGAGCCGCTCGACTACCTGAGCGACGTGCAGCACTTCGACGCGGCGACGCAGCAGCGCATCCTGCGCGACAACACGCGCGAGCTGAACACGCTGCGGCCCGCGTGAGGCTTGGCCGCGACGCGAGGCCGTAGCGAGCGCGCGCTCGCCGAGCTCGGGCGCTTGCACGCCGAGGTCGACGCGCGCGCGAGCCAGCTCGCGGCGCTGCACGGAGCGCGGCTCCAGTGCCGGCGCGGCTGCAGCGCGTGCTGCGTCGACGGCATCACGGTGTTCGCGGTCGAGGCGGAGCGGATTCGCGCGCAGCACGCCGAGCTGCTCGCGCGCGGCGCGCCACACTCGTCCGGCGCGTGCGCGTTCCTCGACGCCGAGGGCGCGTGCCGCGTCTACGCCGATCGCCCCTACGTGTGCCGCACGCAGGGCCTCCCGCTGCGCTGGCTCGACGAGGAACGCGCCGCCGAGCTGCGCGACATCTGCCCGCTGAACGAGGCCGGCGAACCGCTCGAGTCGCTGCCCGCCAGCGCGTGCTGGACGCTCGGCGAGACGGAGGCGCGGCTCGCGGAGCTGCAGCGCGAGTTCGGCGCGGAGGGCGAGCGCGTGGCGCTACGCGCGCTGTTCGCGAGCGACTGACGCCGCACTCGCCACGCGCGGCCCGACGCGCGGATTGAAGTAGCCGAAGCGAAGCTGCGGGAAGCGCCGTGCGAGGCGAGCGCGCAGCCAGCGCATGCCGCGGCCAGGCTGCGCGACGCCAGCGGGCAGCGACGCGCGATACAGCTCGGGGTCGATGTTGAGGTTGCGCAGCTGGATCATGTGCACGCCCGTCTTCGCGATCAGATCGCAGAGCGCCGCGAGCTCGGCCTCGGTGTCCGTGACGCCGGGGAAGCACAGCAGGTTGATCGAGGCGTGGCCGGCGGCGGCGCTCACCACGCGCAGGCTCTCGATCACGTCGTCGATGTCGTAGCCGCGCGGCTGGTAGTAGGCGGCGTACACCTCGCGCCGCGGCGAGTTCATGCTCGCGCGGATCGCGCCCAGCCCCGCCGCGACCAGCTCGCGCACCACGTCCGGCTTGCTGGCGTTGCTGTTGAGGTTCACGGTGCCGCGCGCGTGCTGCGCGCGAATGCGCGCGACCGCGGCGACCAGCGCCTTCCCGAACAGCAGCGGCTCGCCCTCGCAGCCCTGGCCGAAGCTGACGACGCCGTCCGGCACGCGCGCGAAATGCGAGAGCGCGACGTCGGCGATCTCCTTCGGCGTCGGCGGCAGCGCGAGCCGGTCGTGGCTGGCGCGGAACTGGCCGTCGGGCTGCAGCGAGATGCAGCCGATGCACTGGGCGTTGCACGCGCTCGACGAAGGCAGCGGACCCTCGTGCCGCCCGAGAAAGAAGTTCTGCGCCGCGCGGCAGCCGTATTCGAGCGCGCACTTCTCGAGCTGGCGCGCGACGCGATTGCGCGGCAGCTCGGCGCGCTTGCGCGCGACGCCGCGAGCGATGCGGGCGCGCGAGAAGCGCCACGGGTCCTGGCGCTCGTCCGGATCGGAGCGGAACGCGGGCGTCCAGTAGCGGTCGCCCGCGATGCCGACCGGTGCGTACGCGAAGGTGGGCAGCGTCGGCGCGTTCGCGCGCGTCTGCCACACCGCGTTGTACGTGACCGTGTGCGCCGGCGCGATGAACGCGGCGACGGCGCGCGCCTCGCCGCCGAGCCAGCTGTCGACGACCACTGGCACCCGCTTCTTCCCGAGCCCGAGCGGCGCGCGCCCGGGCAGCGCGAACAGGTCGCTGCCGCGCGGCAACGGAAGCCACTCGCCCGGCGCGATCCGCTCGGGGCCCGCGCCCCGTTCGGCGGCCAGTAACAAGTCGGGATGGTCATAGACGCGGCCGGCGGCGTCCGCCACGAGCAGGCGCACCGGCTCGCTCGGGCGCTCCGCGCGCGGCTCGCGTGCGCGCACCGCCATCAGTCCGCGATCGCCTGATAGACCGCCGTCTCGAAGTCGCGGCTGATGGCGATCGGCGGGCCGCCGAAGCTCATGCGCTGGATCATCAGCACCGCCACGAGATCCTCCTCGGGATCGACCCAGTACCAGGTGCCCGCCGCGCCGCCCCAGCCGTTCTTGCCGACCGAGCCCAGCCCGCGCGTGCCGGCCTCCTCGGTCTGCACCATCACGCCGAGCCCGAAGCCGTTGCCCGCAAACACGCGATAGCCGCGCAGCCCGAAGGTTTCCTGCTCGCTGGCGTTCAGGTGGTTCGTCGCCATCAGCTCAACCGTCTTGCGCGAGAGGATGCGCGCATCGCCGAGCTTGCCGTGGCCCGCGAGCATGAGCGCGAAGCGCGCGTAGTCGTCGGTGGTGGAGACGAGCCCGCCGCCCCCCGACGGCAATGCGGGCTGCGTGCGATAGGTGCTCGTCGCCGGCGCGTCGAACACGTCGAGGCCCCCCTGCGCGTTCGGCATGTAGTTCGTCGCGAGCCGCCCGAGCTTCCCAGCGGGCACGTAGAACGCCGTGTCCTTCATGCCGAGCGGCGCGAACAGGCGCTGCTCGAGGAACTGCGGGAACGGCATTCCCGAGACGCGCTCGACGAGCAGCCCTAACACGTCGGTCGAGACCGAGTAGTTCCACTTCGTGCCCGGCGCGTGGGCGAGCGGGAGCTTGCCGAGCCGCGCCGCCCACTCGGAGGGCGTGAGCGGGCTGCCTGCCCCGGAGACGCCGGCTGCCTCGTACGCCTTCCCGAGCACCTCACCCGTCGTGAAGCTGTAGACGAGGCCGGAGCAGTGCGTGAGCAGATCGCGCACCGTGATCTCCGCGGGCGAGGGATCAGTGACGTCGATCGGTCCCTTCGGGTCGCGCAGGATGCGCGGCTTCGCGAGCTCCGGGATCCACTTCGAGACGGGATCGGTGAGCCGCAGCTTGCCCTCTTCGTAGAGCATCAGCACGGCGACGCTCGTGATCGGCTTGCTCATCGAGTAGACGCGGAAGAGCGTGTCGCGCCGCATCGGGTCGCTCGAGCCGAAGGCCTTGTCGCCCTGGACCGTGACGTGGGCGATCTCGCCGCGCCGAGCGACGAGCGTCACGGCGCCGGGGATCTGCTTCGCGTCGATGTAGCCCTGCACCATCGCATCGATGCGCGCGAGCCGGTCGGGATCGAGGCCGGTACGCGCCGCTTCGCCCTTGGCGAGAGCGGCGAGCGAGCCGAGCGTGAGCGCCGCGAACACTGCGGACCTGAGAAGCGCGCGCGCATGGCGCATGGGGAACCTCCTGGGAGGGCGCACGTTAACGTGCCGCGCCCCGCGTGCGGAGATGGCCCGCTTCGGGCCGCCTCGAGAGGGGTCCGATCGGCTGGCTGCTCCGACGCCTCGAGCCCGCACGATGCCGGTGGAACTGTGCCGCGTCTGGCGTCAGGCTGGGTGCATGGCGCGGGCGATCGTCCACATCGGCTACCACAAGACGGCGTCGACTTGGTTTCAGAAGTCGGTGTATCCGCGCGTGAAGAACTTCGCGTACGTACCGCGCGAACGGGTGAACCATGCGCTGCTCGATGCGAGCGCACTGCACTTCGACGCGGAGCGGAGCCGCGCGCAGCTGGCGCTGCCGGAGGGCGCCGCGCCGATTCTGTGCGAGGAGGCGCTGAGCGGCGCGCTGCTCAGCGGCGGCTTCCTGGGCTTCCAGTCGGCGGAGATCGCGCGCCGCATCCACGCGCTGCTGCCCGACGCGCGAATCGTCGTGTTCGTACGCTCGCAGCCCGAGATGATCACGGCCGCGTACCTGCAGTACCTGCGCGTCGGAGGCACGTACTCGGCGCGCCGCTTCCTGTGGCCGAGTGATTATTCGCGAGCGGACGCGACGGTGCCGTATCGCGAGCCGCACTTCAGCTTCGATCACTTCGACTACGACCGCCTGGTCGCGCACTACATCGCGCTGTTCGGCGCGGAGCGCGTCCACGCCTACGCCTACGAAGAGCTGCGGCGCGACGGGCCCGTGTTCCTCGAGCGCTTCGCCAAGGAGCTCGGCCTCGAGCTGGATCTCGCGGCCGTGACGATGGAGAAGCGAAACGCCTCCTACGGCCTCGCCGTCAGCCGGATGGCGCGCGCGCTCAACCTCTTCACCGCGCTGCGCGTCAGTAACAAGCACTACTGGCTCCATGTTCCGTACTGGTATGCCGCGCGCAAGCGGCTGCTGGAGGGCGCGAACGCGAGCGGCGTTTTTCGCGCGCGCGCGACTCCGGAGCGCGTGCTCGGATCCGAGACGGTCGCGTGGATTCGGCAGCGCTACTGCGAATCGAACCGCCGCCTCGCCGAGCTCACGCGCATCGACCTGCGCGCGCTCGGCTACGCGCTCGATCCGCCGGCCTCGCCCGCGCGCCGGCCCGCCGTCGGAATCCTGCAGCGCTGGGCGTCGCGCTGACGGCGCGCGCCGCTCAGCGTCCGCGCAGGGCCGCGTCGAGCGCGCCGAGCACTCGCTCCGCCTGCGCGCGAATCTGAGCCGCCACGCGAGGGGCGGGATCCGCGCCCGCGATCTCGGCGAGCATCGCCCGCGTCTGCGCGTGAGCCGCCGCGAAGCCCTCTTCCGCGAACAGGTGGAAGCGCTCGATGCGCTGCGACAGGAAGAAGAGCTCCTTCTTCTTGTCGTGTACGGAGTGCGCAAAGCGTTGCGCGCCCGCGCCCACGCAGATCGCCGGCACGCCCAGCGACCAGCACACGAGCGCGAGGTGATACGTATCGGTGACGACGAACGAGAGCCGGCGCAGCACGTCGGCGATCTCGTCGAGCGCGCCGGGCAGCGGATCGATCACCGGATTCGCGGCGATGCGAACCCAAGCGGGCACCGGCTTCGCGGGCAGCCAGCGCAGGTAGCGCGCGCGCCCTGCTGCGCTGGAGCGCGCCGCGAGCGTGGCGCCGAGCTTGGCGCCGAAGCCGCCTTCGGTGCGTCCGAAGAACAGGCCGAAGCCGTCTCTCGCGCGCGCGTCGCCGTCGTCGTGCGCGCCAGCGCGCGCACACAGCGCCGGCCGCAGCAGGGCGGTGTCGAGCGGCGGGAGCGCGCTGGCCGGCGCTCCGGAGAAGACGCTCGCGCGCGCGACCGAGAGCGGATCGCGCAGCAGGAAGGGCTTGGCTTCGCGCGCGAGCCGCGCGAAGCGCGCCTGATAAGCGCGATCGGCGTCGTAGGCGTCGTCCGAGACGAGGAAGCACTGGCCGGCGACGATTCGCTGCGGGCTCGGCGCTCCGTCCGCGCCGCCGAAGATCACGGCGTCGACGTGACGCTGCACGTCGCTCACGGCCGCGGCTCGCTCGCGCGCGACGCGCTCGCACGCCTTGGCGAGCCAGTTGCGATCGACGATGAAATCTCCCCAGACGACGACGCGCTCGTAGCGCTCGGGAACGAGCTCGAGGACGCACCCGTAGCGGGGCGCTTCGGGAAACTCCGGCGCGGCCTCGAACTGGAAGAAGTCCGTCTCCGCGAGCAAGCCCTGCGAGTCGATCCAGCGCACCAGCGCATCGTTGACGATGCGCATCCCGGTGTTCCGTTTGCTCGGCGTCGCGACCAGCGCAGCGATGCGCTTGCGCAAATTTTCCCCACTCATGTCGCCGCACGTTTGCACTGGCGCGTGACGCGGGCCACTGCGCGCGCGGCGGCGCGAGCTACTGGTCTGTCGTGAACCCGGTGCGTGCAATCTCCGTCGCCTGCGTGATTCCCACGCACCGCCGGCCCCAGCTCGTCGCTGCCGCGCTCGAGAGCGCGCTCGCGCAGACGCTGTCGCCGAGCGAGGTGCTCGTCGTCGAGGACGAGAGCTCCGAAGCGGCGCGCGGCGCGGT
>DATBRS010000034.1:0-10994 GCA_036560185.1 Myxococcota bacterium | reverse complement strand
GCCGCCCGAGATGCGCCAGCGATCGCTGACCTGCGCGATGCCCTCGATCTCGAACCCGCCCACTTCGGAGCGGTCGATGTTGACGAGCAACTGCGCGCCCGTGTTGGGGTTGACGTCGATGAGCTGCTGCTCCTTGTAGATGTAAAAGAAGGCTGCGGCGTTCAGCTGCACGCGACCGTCGGCGAGCGTGCTCTTCGCGCCCACCTCGAAGGCGTCGAGCTTCTCTGGCTTCACCGCATTGAACTCACTCGGGTCGAAGAAAGCCTGCCCGTTGAAGGCACCCGACCGATAGCCGCGGCTGTAGGTGAAGTAGCCGAGCACGTCGGGGCCGAACTGCTGCTGCACACCGAGCTTTCCGCTGTACTCGGTGTCGTCGATCTTCGCGTCCGACGACGGAATCGTGTCGAACAGATTCACGCCGGCGCCTTCGACGAAGGTCCGGAAGTCGTCCACCTCCGTCACGTCGTTCGTGATGCGGAAGCCCCAGAGCAGGGTCGTGCTCGAGCCGACGTCGATCGTGCCGTCGACGAAGCCGGCGATCGAGCGGCGCTCCTGGTCGAAGTCGTTGCGGTACGTGCAGCCGAGCGCGACGAAGTCGGCGAGGCTGAGGCCGAGGCCGTTCAGTGTGGCCTCCGCGTTCTGGCCGTCCGGCGAGGGCGTGCCGCCGCCCGCGACGGTGAAGGGATCGAGGCAGTCGTCCGAATCCAGCCCGCCGTTCAGATTGAAGTCGATGTCGGTCATGAGCAACAGGTCGGTGTCGATCGTGAGATCTTCGTTGGAGTAATAGATCCCGCCGACGATGTTGAACGGGCCGTCGAAGTTCGTGGTGAGCCGCAGCTCCTGGGTGACCTGATCGCCCTCGCCGAAGTAGCTGACCTCGATCACGCGCAGCGGCGACCCATCCGAGTCCTCCGGGACCGCGAGGTCGCCCTGGGTCCAGGAAGTGATCGAAGTGAGTGTGAGCGCCTCGCTCAGATCCCACTTCACATTGAGCGAAGCCTGGTCGGTCTCGCGCTTGCGCTTGACGTCCTTGTCGCTCTCCCACTGGAAGTTGCCGAGGCCGCTGCGGAAGTAGTCGGGCGGATTCGGCGCACCCAGCGAGTTGTAGAGGGAGAAGACGCCGGCACCGACGCCGACGCCGTTCGGCGGGTCGCCGATCTGATCGATGTGCGCCGCGTACACGCCGTAGTTCTCAGGGTGCGAGCGGCCTGCGGAGTAGCGCGCCACCACCTCGATCGCGTCGGTCGGCCGCAGGAGCAGCGAACCGCGCAGCGCCCATTCGTCCGTACTGTTGCCGTCGGGAATGCCTGGCGAGAGGTTCTTGAACCAGCCGTCGGCCTCGGTCCAGAAGCCGGCGACGCGCACCGCGAGCACGTCGTCGATCAGCGTCATCTCACCCGCGCCGCGCGCCTCGAATCGGCTGTAGTTGCCGAAGCCAGCCGTGAAGTAGCCGCCGTTCTCGAAGCTCGGCGCGCGCGTGATCAGATTCACTGCCCCGCCCGTGCTGTTACGGCCGTACAGCGTCCCCTGCGGTCCCCGCAACACCTCGATCCGGTCGAGGTCGAACATGGCGATCGGCTGGAGCACGAACGGCCCTGCGTAGACCTCGTCGATGTAGACGGCGACCGGGCTCGATTGATGGAGGCTGTAGTCGTTCATGGTGACACCGCGCAGGGAGAACACGGGCACGCCGTCGCCGGCGACCTGGTTCACCTGGAGGTTCGGCACGAGGCCCGCGATGTCGTTGGTGTCGGTGATCTTCAAGTCGTCGATCTCGGCGCCACCAATCGCAGCCACCGAGATCGGCACGTCCTGCACGCTCTGCGCGCGCTTCTGCGCGGTGACGACGATCTCTTCGATGGCGGGCAGCGCCCCCGTCTCGCCGTCCGCGGCGGGATCCGCTTCGGCCGCTGCCGGCGCGGCCTCCGCAGGCGGCGCCTCCTGCGCGAAGAGCGGCGCGGTGAGGGCACTAGTGGCGACTCCGAACCAAAGCGACAACGAGCGAAGGCGCATGGGGAGCACTCCGGAGTTGGGGCGGGGTCTCCGCATCATTACACAGCAAGCTCGCGCAGGAACTGGGGCTCACGCCTTTTCGGAGAGCAGCGCGCGCACCTCGCGAGCCGCCGCGAGCCCCTGCTCGATGGCGCCGTCGATGAAGCCGCGCCAGCCGTTCGCCCAATCCGCGCTCGCGAACAGAACGCGGCCGGCGGGTGCCTGCAGCGCGGCCAGCGAGCGATACTGGCGTGGGCGCAGGATGCACCACGTGCCGCGCGAGAACGGGTCCGCGTTCCAGTCGTAGCCGAACGACGTCAGCACCTTGGCGTTCGGCAGCATGCGCTGAACCGTGTTCGCGACCTGGGCCGCGTCTCCCACATCCAGACGGTCAGAGCCCGGCCCGAAGCCCACGAGGTGCGTACGTCCGTGGCCCACGTGGTCGGTGAAGAGCCAGTTGAGCGGACTCTCGCTGGGCGCGAGACAAGCCACATTGTGCTCGCCTTCGACCAGCACGTGCACCTTCGTCGAGACTCCGGCGTGACGCTGCGCGGAGAGCTCGAGCTTGCGCGCATCGAGCCCGGGCGACCAGGCGACGTCGCGCAGCACGTTGAGCGGCAGAGTCGAGATCACCGCGCGCGCCGACCATTCCTCGCCGGCGCGGGATGCGACGACGACTCGCGCGCCGTGCTGCTCGACGCTCGCCACCGGCGTTGCCAGCCGCACCGGCACCTTGCCATCCGCGAGCATCGCGTCGATCAGCGCCTTGGTCCCGTCGCGGAAGCGGTAGCGCGCCAAGGCATCGCTCAAGTCGAAGTAGTCGTGCCCCGCCAGCGCATAACAACGCACCATCTCGACCCAGGCGGCTTCGCGCGCGAGATTGGCACAGAGCGTCGCGAAGAAACCGTCGAGCAGATCGCGGAGGAGGGGATCCGCGACGCGCGCGAGCGGATCCGCGGCGGTGACGCCATCGGACTTCTCCGCCAAGCCCGTATCGAATGGGCGATGAGGGCGCGGAAACATCTCCCGCGACGCGCCCATGTAGTCGGCGATCGCGCGCGCGATGCGGTCGCCGTGCTCGAGAGTGTCGATCTCGCTGAGATCGCCGTTCGCGCGCCGCACGATCATGCGCTGCGCCGTGGCGCCGGGCGTCTCGACGAGCGCGAGGCCGTAGCGCTGGATCTCGGCCCACACGTGCGGCTGGAACCAATGCACCCAGGTGCCCCCGAGCTCCGTGAGGGAGCCGTCGAACTCGCCTGTGAAGGTGCGGCCGCCGAGGCGCGGGCGGGCTTCGAGAATCAGCGCCCGCAGGCCCGCCTTCGTGCACTCGCGCGCGGCGGTGACTCCGCAGAAGCCGCCGCCCAGGACGATCACGTCCCAGTCGCGCGCCTCCGCGAGATCGCTCGCGCCCGCGGGCTGCGACGCGGAGCCCGCCAGCGCCACGGCCGCGGTTGCGCCTAACAGTTCTCGCCGTGTGACTCCGGCGCGCGAGTTTCGATCGTTCATGTCGCCTCCTACCATTTTGCGCCCGGATGCGCGCGCGCGAGCACCTGCATCTCCGCGAGCAGGCGCGAGAGGTGCTCGCTGTGCCGGCCCGCCCGGCCGCCGCGCGGCCGGAACGCGCCCGGCTCAGGCGGCGTCAGCGTCGCCTCGCGCAGCAGGGCGGCGATGCTGGCGTTCGCCTCGGCGGCGAACGCGCTCGGGTCGGGCGCGAGGCCGGCCGCCGCGAGCTCGCTCGTCACGGCATCGCCCTCGAGCAGCTCTGCCAAGTACGGGAACAGCTCGTCGAACGCGCTCTGCATGCGCCGATGGCTCTCGGCCGTGCCATCGCCGAGCCGCAGCACCCAGCCGCGCGCGTGGCGCACGTGGTACTCGGCCTCCTTCGCCGCCTTGGCGCCGATCGCGGCGAGCCGCGGCTCGCCGCTCTGCGCGAGCGCCCCGTAGTTGGGCAGCGCATAGGCGTCGAAGAGCGCTTGGCGCGCGATCGTCCAGGCGAAGTCGTGATTCGGCTGCTCCACGAGCAGCGCGTTCTTGAACTGCCCGTCGTCGCGCAGGTACACGAGCGCGTCGGCATCGCGGCCCGCGCCCTCGAGCTCGGCCGCGAGCGCGAGCGCGGCCTGCGCGAGGTCGAGCTGATCGAGCGCGATGTTGCCGAGCGCGAGCTCCTCCTCGAGCACCGGCGCGAAGCCGATCCACTCCGAGAGACGATGGCCGAGCACCAGACCGTCGTCGCCGATCCGTAACAAGTACTCGAACAGCGCGGCGCTCATCGCTTCTGCTTCGGGTTCGCCGCGCGATAGAAGCGCGGGTGGCGATAGATCTTCGCCGGCCCGGGCTCGAACAGCCCTGGCGCGTCCTCCGGGCGCGAGGCGACGATCTGCGTCGACTCCACCACCCAGATCGACGCGAGCTTGTCGCGCCGCGCGAAGGCGTCGCGCGCGTTCTGCAGCGCCAGCTCGGCGTCGGGCGCGTGCACGCTGCCCGCGTGGGTGTGGGGCGCGCCGGATTTCTCCTGCACGAACACCTCCCAGAGCGTGAACTGCGTGTCGCCGCTCACGGCGCCGCGTCGCTCGCGGCGTGTTTCGCCGCGTACGCCTCCGCTCCGGCGCGCACCCACGCGCCGCGCTCCTGCACCTCGCGGCGCACGCGCACGCGGTCGCGCCCGCACGGACCGCCGCCGGCGAGCACGCTGCGGAACTCGCTCCAATCGATCGGGCCGTGCTGCCAGCGCCCCGTGCTCGGGTCCTTGCGCAATGCAGGGTCCGGCAGGCGCAGCGCGATCGCCTCGGCCTGGGGAACCACGAGGTTCACGAACCACTCGCGCTGCACGTCGTTCGACTCCTGCTTCACGCGCCAGCGCAGGAGCTGCGCCGAGTGACGCGATTCGATGTCGGGTGGGCCGAACATCATCAGCGTCGGCCACCACCAGCGGTCGAGGGAATCCTGCGCCATCGCGCGCTGCGCCAGCGTGCCCTGCGCGAGCGCCGCGACGATCTCGTAGCCCTGACGCTCGTGGAAGCGCTCCTCCGCGCAGATGCGCTGCATGGCGCGCGCATAGGGGCCGTAGGAGGCGCGCGCGAGCAGCGTCTGGTTCACGATCGCGGCCTGGTCGACCAGCCAGCCGATCGTGCCCGCGTCGGCCCAGGTGAGCGCTGGGTAGTTGAAGATGCTCGAGTACTTCGCCTCGCCTGATAACAGCGCGGCGATCAGCTCTTCGCGCGAGACGCCGAGCGTCTCGGCGGCGGCGTAGAGGTAGAGCCCGTGCCCGCCTTCGTCTTGCACCTTCGTCAGCATGCCGATCTTGCGCTTCAGCGAGGGCGCGCGCGTAATCCAGTTGCCTTCGGGCAGCATGCCCACCACCTCGGAGTGCGCGTGCTGCGAGATCATGCGGATCAGCTGGCGGCGGTAGGCCTCGGGCATCCAGTCGCCGGGCTCGATCTTCTCGCCCGCGTCGATGCGGGCGAGAAAGCGCGCCTCGCGCTCGGCGTCGTGCGGCGTGGCGGTCGCGTTCGAGTCGCTCATGCCGAGCGATCCTACTGCTGATTCGCGCGCGCTTCTCGCGGCGAAGCCCGCGCGGCCCTCGGGTAGGATCGCGCGAGCGCAAGAGAGGAGCCGATGCGATGGCCTACGAGCTGATCCGCTTCGAGTGCGAGGCCGGCGTCGCGCGCATCGCGCTCGCGCGGCCCGACGTGCTCAACAGCTTGAATCGCCCGATGGCGCGCGAGCTGCAGGCCGCGTTCGACGTATGCGCCGCACGCGCCGACGTGCGCGCCGTGATCCTCACCGGCAGCGGGCGCGCGTTCTGCGCGGGGCAAGATCTCGCGGAGATCGTGCCGCCCGACGGCTCGGCGGGCCCCGAGGTCAGCGAGATCGTGGCGCAGAGCTACAACCCGCTGGTCCGCCGCATCCTCGCGCTCGAGAAGCCCGTGATTTGCGCGGTGAATGGCGCGGCCGCCGGCGCGGGCGCGAACCTCGCCCTCTCGTGCGACCTCGTGATCGCGTCGCGCAGCGCCTACTTCCTGCAAGCGTTCGTGAACATCGGCCTGATCCCCGACAGCGGCGGCACCTTCCTGCTGCCGCGCCTGGTCGGCCTCGCGCGCGCCAAGAGCCTCGCGATGCTCGGCGAGCGCCTCGGCGCGGAGCAGGCGCACGCGATCGGCTTGATTCACGCGGTCGCGGAGCCGGACGCGCTCGAGTCCGACGCGCGCGCGCTCGCCGCAAGGCTCGCCGCGCTGCCGACCCGCGCGATCGGGCTCGCGAAGCGCGCGTTTCACGCCGAGGTGTTCGCGGAGCTCGACGCCGCGCTCGAGCGCGAGCGCGCGCTGCAGGGCGAGGCATCGAAGACGAGCGACTACGCCGAGGGCGTGCGCGCGTTCCTCGCGAAGCGCAAGCCCGTCTTCACCGGGCAGTAGCGGGCACGTGCCGCGGCCCGCTGCCGTGCCCTGCCGCCGACGAGAGCAAAGGGGTCATACCCGGATGCTTCCACCGGAGCAAAGGGGTCTGACCCCTTTGCTTCCGGGGCGCCCGCGTGCGGCGATCGCGCTCGCCGCCCTCGCGCTGCTCGCCTCCGCCTGCGCTTCAGCCGCGCCGCCTGGCGAGCCCGAGCTCTCGAACACCGCCGTGCTCGGAAACGACGCGCTGTATGCGCCCACTCACGGCGAAGGCTTCTCGGTGCTCGTCTACACCGACGACCCGCTCGAGCGCGTGAATCGCTTCAGCCTCCGCCTCACCAAGGGCGCGCTCGACTGGGTCGTGCAGCCGCTCGCGCTCGGCTACCGCAGCATCGTTCCGGAGCCCGCGCGCGCCGCGATCGGACGCTTCTCGCACAACCTGATGTTCGGCGACCGGCTCGTCAGCTTGTTAATGCAGGGGCGCGCCAAGGACGGCGCCGAAGAGACCGGCCGGTTCCTGATGAACTCGACGGTCGGCCTGCTCGGCCTGTTCGATCCCGCCCAGCGCGTCGGCCTCGACTCGTTTCCGGAAGACGTCGGCCAGGCTCTCGGGCGCTGGGGGATTCCCGCGGGCCCCTACCTCTTTCTCCCGCTGCTCGGCCCGAGCAACGTCCGCGACGCATTCGGGCGCGTCTTCGACACCGCGCTCGACCCGGCCACGTACTTCACCGGCGCGACCCCCGCGCTCGGCTTCAACGCATTCTCGCTGCGCGTGGACGACTACCGCGACCTCTCGGCCTCCGAGGCCGACTGGTACGCCCCCGTCCGCACTTATTGGGCGATCCGGCGCCAGGCCGAGGTCGAGGACTACGCGATCCCCGCGAGCGCGTTCGAGACCAGCGATCCCGAGCCTTCCCTCGGCTTGCTGAAGCTGTCGCCGCGCGATCCCTCGTTCGGACGGCGCGCGAAGGAGCGCAAGATTGCGCTGCCGGAGCGCGGCGGCGCCGTGCTCCGCTACTCGCTCTGGCTGCAGCCTGCACCCGCACCGCTCGTCTTCCTGTTGCCCGGCATCGGCTCTCACCGGCGCAGCGGCACCTCCGTCGCGATCGCGGAGCTCGCCTTCCGGCGCGGCTGGTCGGTCGTCGCGCTCAGCAGCGTGTTCCAGCCGGAGGTGCAGCTCACTGCGCTGCGCGCGCCGTACCCAGGGTATGCGCCGCGTGACGCTGCCGATCTGCGCGCCGCGCTCGAGGCGATCCGCGCCGAGCTCGAGCGCTGGCGTCCGGGCCGCGTGCAGGCGTCGAGCTTGCTCGGGCTGTCGCTCGGCGCCGCCCACGCACTGCACATCGCGGCGCAGCCCGAGGGCACGCTGCACTTCGAGCGCATCGTGGCGGTGAACCCGCCCGTCGACTTCCTGCGCGCCGCGCGCCGCTTCGACGAGTTCTTCGACGCACCGCTGCGCTGGCCCGCGGCCGAACGCGACCGCCGCGTGCTCGAGATCGGCAAGAAGGCGCTGGTGCTGCTCGACGGGCGCACGGGCGATCCGCGCCTGCCCTTCGACCGCATCGAATCCGAGTTCCTAATCGGTCTCAACGGCCGCGACGCCGTGCACAACGCGATGGTCGCGATCCAGCAGGCGACGGGCCGCGGGCTGCGCCTCGAGCCCGAGCTCGACCCGGCCCGCGGCTGGCTGCTCGAAGAGGTGAACTACAGCTCGTTCGACGCCTACGTGCGCCATCTGGTCGTGCCGCACTTCCTCGCGACCGAGAGCGCGACCGCGACCGTCGAGTCGCTGCTCGAGGCGAGCGGCCTGCGCGGTCTCGGCCCCGCGCTCGCCGCAGACGCCCGCGTCGCAGTCATCACCAACGCGGACGATTTCCTGCTCGCGCCGGAGGACGTCGCCTGGCTCGAGGAGACGCTCGGTGCGCGCGCCACGATCTTTCCCCACGGCGGGCATCTCGGGAACCTGTGGGTGCCCGAGGTGCAGGCCGCGATCGTGCAGGCGCTCGCGGGCCCCGCGCGACCCTGAGCGCGCCCTCAGCGCGCCAGCGCGTCCGCGAGATCGAGCACGAGGCGCTCGGTGTCGTCCCAGCCGAGGCACGCGTCCGTGACGCTCTGGCCGTAGACGAGCGGGCGCGCGCTCGGCTCCTGCCTGCCTGCAACGAGATGGCTCTCGAGCATCAGCCCGCGCAGCGCGCCCTGCCCCGCACGCCGCTGCGCCGCGACGCCGAGCGCGACCTCGCGCTGCCGCTCCGGTCGCCGCTCGCTGTTCGCGTGGGAGCAGTCGACCATGATCGCGCCGAGCAGCGCGTGCTCCCGTAACAACTGGGCCGCCGCGTCCACCGTGCCCGCGTCCCAGTTCGGCTTCGCGCCGCCGCGCAACACGAGGTGCGCGTACGGGTTCCCCGAGGTCTCGAGGATCGCCGCCGCGCCCTCTTGGGTGAGCGACGGGAACAGGTGCTTCGCGCGCGCCGCGCGGATCGCGTCGATCGCGACCCCCACGTCGCCGTCGGTGCGGTTCTTGATCCCCACCGGCATCGACAGCCCCGACGCCAGCTCGCGGTGCACCTGGCTCTCCGCCGTGCGCGCGCCGATCGCGCCCCAGGCGACGAGATCGGCGTAGAACTGCCCGAGCGTCGTGTCGAGGAACTCCGTGCCCGCCGGCAGCTCGCGCGCCGCGAGCTCCGCCAGCAGCCCGCGCGCGAGCCGCAGGCCCTGATTGATGCGGTAGCTGCCGTCGAGGTCGGGATCGTTGATCAGCCCCTTCCAGCCGACCACCGTGCGCGGCTTCTCGAAGTAGACGCGCATCACGACCAGCAGCCGCTCGCGCACGCGCTCGGCGAGCGCACGCAGCTTGTCTGCGTACTCGAGCGCTGCGCGCGGATCGTGGATCGAGCACGGTCCCACGACGAGCAGCACGCGCGCGTCGCGCCCGTCGAGCACCGCTTCCACCGCGCGCCGGCTGCGCGCCACCAGCTCGGCCGCGACGGGCGTCAGGGGGATCTCCTCCATCAGCACCGCGGGGGCGATCAGGGGCCGGACGTGAGTGATGCGGAGGTCGGAGGTGTTCATGGGCCTGGGAGTCGCTGTGGCGCGGTAGAGCGCTCGGAACCGGACCTAACGACCCGATCTTCCTCGACTCGGCTCAACATCCCAAATCCCCCCGGCGCCCGCTTGTCGCTCGTGCGCGCCGCGCACCCGGTTCGCCCTCGACTTGAGCGCCGTTCCCGATCTGCGCGCGCCGCTTTGTAGAAAATCCGGCGAGCGTCGCGACGCCAACGCCTCCCGCATCGCCGGCGCGCTGCCAGGTCGCTCTTCGCGCGGCACTCGCCTTGCACTGAGCGCATGGCGAGGCGCCGGCGTGCGCGTGTTCGACCGGCTGCGCACGGCCGGCCGAGCGCGCGGCCGCTGCGCTTGGAAGATGGATCCCCATTTGCCGGCCGCCCCCTCGCGATCTCCCAGCCCGCGCTTCACCGTCACGGTGAACGACGTTGGCGCCGTGTTGTCGGGCAGCCTCGATGCCGGAAGCGCGGCGGAGGCGCGCCGCGCGCTTGCGGTGCGAGCGACCGGCCCGGGCTCGCGCCGAATCGAGCTCTCTGCTTTGACCGGGCTCGATACGGCGGGCGCAGTCCTCGTCTGCTCGTGGCAGGAGCGCGGCGACACACTCGTGGGCCTGCGCGCGAGCCATCGGCGGCTCGTCGAGCTCATCGGCGGCTTGGACCGAACGCCGTCCACCGCCATCGCGGCGGAGAGTCCGCGCTGGCGCCGAATGCTCGCCGACCTCGGCCGCGTGGCCTCGCTGGCACTCCGCGACCTCCGCGATCTGATCGAGTTCGGCGGCCGTGCCGCGGCATCGATCGGCGGCTTGTTGTTGCGTCCGGCGGGGATCCGGCCGGCAGCCATCGCGCACCACGTCGTCGAGACCGGCGTGAAGGCATTGCCGATCGTCGGGCTGCTCGCGGTGATGATCAGCGTCGTCATCGCTTATCAGGGTGTGGCGCAGCTGCGTCCTTACGGTGGCCAGGACCTCACCATCGACTTGGTGGCGGTCTCGGTGCTGCGCGAGATGGCGGTGCTGATCACGGCGATCTTGGTCGCCGGGCGTTCGGGCGCTGCATTCGCGGCCGAGATCGGCGTGATGCAGTCGAACGAAGAGGTCGACGCGTTGACGATCTTGGGACTGGACGCCATGGAGCTCCTGGTCGCTCCGCGGCTGATTGCGCTGGTGCTCGCGTTGACCGCGTTGACTTTCTTCGCCGACGTGATGGGCCTACTCGGCGGCGCGGCGATCTCGCGACTGCTGCTCGACGTTGCGCCCGCGCAGTACCTGCTGCGCGTGCGCGACGCCGTGGACAGCAGCGACTTGTTCGCGGGGCTGATCAAAGCGCCGGTCTTTGCCGTCGTCATCGCCGTGACCGGCTGCATGCATGGCCTGCGCGTCGAAGGCTCTGCCGAGAGCGTCGGCACCGAAACGACGCGCGCGGTCGTGAAGGCGATTTTCCTCGTCATCGTGCTCGACGCCATGTTCTCGATTCTCTTCGAGAAGGTGGGGATATGACGGACGCTCGCGCCGGTGACATCGCGCTGTCGGCGCGCGGCATCGTCAACCGCTTC
>DATBRS010000033.1:0-7444 GCA_036560185.1 Myxococcota bacterium | reverse complement strand
CGGCGCGCGCGAGCTCTGCGCCGTCCGCTACCCGCTCCGCCGCGCCGCAGGCGCCGAGCAGCTCCGCGGCCTCGCGCACGTTCTGCACGTGCGGTCCGTGCAGCACGAGCCGGCCATGCTCCGCCGGCTCGGCCAGGTTGTGTCCGCCGACGCCGGCCGCGAGCGTGCCGCCCACGAACGCGACGCTGGCGCGCGGCCAGAGCGCGGCCAGCTCGCCGAGCGTGTCGAGCACGAGCACCTCGCCCGCGCGCAGCGGAGCGCCTTCGCCCGCGCTGCGCGCGCGCGCGCGCCGCCCGCGCGCCAGCGCCAGCACCTCCGCCGCGCGCGCGATCTGGCGCGGCGCGAGCACGAGCGCCGCCGGCAGCCCCGCCGCCTCGGCGGCTGCGAGCGCCGCGAGCGCAGCTTCCTCTTCGCCCGGGTGCGTGCTGCCGGCGACGATCAGCGGCACCGCGCCGAGCCGCGCAGCGAGCTCGGGCGCGAGCGCGGGCGGCGGCTCGCCGGGCTCGAGCTTGAGGTCGCCGGTTACGGAGACGCGCGCGGGCGGCGCGCCGAGCGCGAGAAAGCGCTCGGCGTCGAGCTCGCTGCGCGCGCCGATCGCGGCGACGCGCGAGAGCACGCGCCGGCACAGCGCCCGCACGCGCGCATAGCGCGCGAAGCTGCGCTCCGAGAGCCGCGCGGAGGCGATCGCGACGGGCACCCCGCGCGCGTGCGCGAGCGAGATCCAGACGGGCCACAGCTCGGTCTCGACCAGCACCAGCGCGGACGGATCGACGCGCGCGAGCGCGCGCGACACGGCCCACGGATGGTCGAGCGGCGCGAAGCCCACGGGCAGCCGAGGCTGGAGCTCCCGCCAGAGCGCGAGGCCTGCCGCGCTCGTGGCGGAGCCGGCGACCGCGTCGCCGCGTGCCGCGAACGCTCGGGCGAGGCGTGCCGCGATGCGCACCTCGCCCGCGCTCGCGCCGTGCAGCCAGATCGGCCGCGCGCCCGGGACGGCCGGAAACGCGCCGAGCCGCTCGCGGATCCCCTCGCGCCAGCGCGGCTGTAACAAGCAGCCGAGCGCGAGCGGCGGCCCCAGCGCCAGGGCGGAGAGCACGGCCGCGAGCTGGCGGAGAGCGTCCACGCGCGTCAGCTGCCGGCGAGCAGGTCGCGCGCGATCGCGGCCGTGCGCTCGGCCGCGCCGCCGCCGCCGAGCGCGGCGCGCACGCGCCCGATGCCCGCGAGCTGCGCGGCGCGCGCAGGTCCGGCGAGCAGCGCCTGCAGCGCCTCGGCGATGGCCTGCGGCCGCGCGGCTTCCTGCAGCAGCTCCGGCACGACCGCCTCGCCGAGCACCAGGTTCGGCATCGCCCAGTGCGGAAGCTTCACCAACCGGCGCATGGCGAAGGCGCTCAGGAAGGGCACGCGCGCGCTGACGACCTGCGGCGTGCCGAGCAGCGCGACCTCGATCGTCACGGTGCCGGGCTTGCTGAGCGCGGCGTCGGCGGCGCGAATCAGCTCGTGCGTGCGCCCTTCCACGAGCGCGACATCCATCAGCTGCGGGAGACGGGCGGCCGCGATCTCCGCCAGCGCGTCCGCGCGCGCGAGCGACGGCGCGACGCCGAGCGCGAACGCGATGCGCGGGTCGAGCGCATGCAGCGCCCTCGCCGCGGCGAGCTGGACGCCGGCGTTGTACGCGAGCTCGTTGCGCCGGCTGCCCGGCAGCAAGGCGACGAGCGGGCGCGCGGCGTCGAGCCCGATCGCCGCGCGCAGCTCGCGCGGGTCGCGCTGCGCCAGCGGCGCGAGCCGATCGACGAGCGGGTGGCCGACGAAGTCGACGCGCAGGCCGGTGCCGGCATAGACCGCTGGCTCGAACGGGAAGATGGCGGCGAGCCGGTCCACGCGCGCGGCCAGCTTGCGCACGCGCCCGCGCCGCCATGCCCAGACCTGCGGGCTGATGAACCAGAGCACGCGCGAGCCGAGGCTCTTCGCGCGCCGCGCGAGCGGAAGGTTGAAGTCCGGCGAGTCCACCAGCATCACCAGCTCGGGGCGCTCGTCGCGCAGCGCGCGCGTCATGCGGCGCCAGGCGCGCGCCACGCGCCCGAGATCACCTAACACCTCGACCAGGCCGCCGATCGCGAGCTCGCGCTGCGGCACCAGGATGCGCGCGCCGGCTCTCTCGAGCGCGGGGCCGCCCAGCGCGATCACGTCGAGCTCCGGCACGCTCGCGCGCAGCGCCTCGACCACCGCCGCCGCGTGCATCTCGCCGGACGCGTCTCCAGCCGAGACGAGCACGCGCGTCACGCGAGCGTGCTCTCGTGCGGCATGGCCTCGACGATGCGCAGCGCGGTGCGCAGCGCCGCGAGGCCCTGATCGCCGCCGCCCGCGACCGGCCGCCGCTCCTGTACGCCCTGCACGAACGCGCGCAGCTGGTTCGCGAGCGCGTCCTCGCGATCGATCTGCAGCGTCTCGAACGCAACCTTGCGCTCGCCGCGCGCGTCCGCCGCGCCGCGCTGGCCGATCGTCACGCTCGACTGCAGGAAGTCGATCGAGAAGTAGCCGTCGAGCTGGAAGAAGCGCAGCTTGCGCAGCGGCTTCATCGAGACGCGGCTCGCGGTGAGCGTCGCGGCGGCGCCGTCCGCGAAAGTGAGCCGCGCGTTCGCGATGTCCGCTCGCTCGGTGAGCACCGGCACGCCGAGCGCCTCGACGCGCACGGGCTCGGCGCCCACCAGGCGCTGCACGATGTCGACGTCGTGGATCATCACGTCGAGCACCACGTCGATGTCGAGCGAGCGGCCCGGGAACGGGCCCAGGCGGTGGCTCTCGAAGAAGCGCGGCCGCTTGGCGCGCGCGGCGACCGTGCGCATCGCGGCGTTGAACCACTCGAGGTGCCCGACTTGCAGCACGCGCCCGCTCGCCTCGGCGAGCGCGACCAGCTGCTCCGCCTCGGCGAGCGTCGTCGCGATCGGCTTCTCGACCAGCACGTCGAGGCCCGCCTCGAGCGCGAGCGCGACGAGCTCGGCGTGGGCGGCGGTCGGCACCGCGACGATCGCCGCGTCTGCGACCGAGAGGGCTTCGCGCGCATCGGCGGTCGCGCGCGCGGCGTGTGCGTCGCCGACCGCGCGCGCGCGATCGAGATGCCGGTCGCACACCGCCGCGAGCACGACGCTCGCGTCCGTGCGCGCGAGGGCGGCCACCTTCTCGGCGTGGAAGCGGCCCATGTGGCCGACGCCGATCACCGCGACGCGCAGCGGCTTCACGCGGGCGCGCCTCCCGCGTCCACGCCGACGACCGCGATGCCCGCGCGCTCCGCCTCGCGCGCGAGCTCGTCGCGATCGAGCACGAGCGTTCGGCCCGCTTCGACCGCGAGTGCGCTGCCGCCACCCGCCGCGATCGCGCGCAGCGTCTCCGGGCCGATCACGGGCACGTCGAAGCGCGGATCCTGCTTCGGCTTCGCGGTCTTCACGACGCACGCGGGCTTCCCGCGTTCCGCGAAGGCGAGGCCGCGCGCGATCGCGGCGTCGGTGCCCTCGATCGCTTCGAGCGCGAGCACGGCGCGGCCTTGCACGACCACCGTCTGGCCGACGTCGAGCCCGCCCAGAGCGCGCGCGACCGGGAGGCCGAACGCGATGTCGCTCCATTCCGCCTCGTTGGGTGCGCGCCCGGCGATGGGGCCGGCCGCGGCGACGAGGTCGGAGGCCACATCGAGCTGGCTCGCGAGCCGGTGGCCCTCGGCTGCGAGCACGTCTGCGATCGCACCGAGCAGCGAGTCGTCGTTGCGATCCTTCAGCGCGCCGAGGAAGGCGAGCGCCTTGGCGTCGGGCCTCAGCGCATCCCGGTGCTGCCACAGAAAGGCCTTCGGAACCTTGCCGGCGAGCGCGATGTCGCCGGCGTTGGCGCGTGCGAAGGCCTCCAGGATGCGGCCGAACTCGCCCAGGTGCAGCCACTCACAGGAGTCGGCCTCGGCGCAGACCGCCGGGTCCGAGAGCGCGTGCAACGCGATGGCGTGGACGCGCCGGCCACGGGCGCGCGCGCTACGCGCGATCAGCGCGGGCAGCCGGCCAGCGCCCGCGATCAGCGCGAGGGAGGAGGCTTCAGGCATCGCGGCGCCGGCAGCATTGCATGCGGCGGCACTCTACTCCGCGCGTCGCGCCCCGCGCGCTCCGCCTCGGGTCCCGGCGCCGCCGAAGCGGGCCCGGCTGTCAGCGGCTGACGCCGCGCTCGGAGAGCTCGAAGAAGGCCACGAGCCGAGCCGCTTCGTCGCTCTTGAAGCCGGCCGCGCGCACGCGCTCGAGGGCCGGCGCGAGGCGCAGCTTGCTGAAGAACAGGATGTGGAAGGCGCGCTTCAGCTCCTCGCGCACCTCGGCCGTGACGCCGCGACGCTTCAGGCCCACCACGTTGAGGCCGCGCAGCGTGGCGCGCTCGCCGGCCACGAGCGCGAACGGCGGCGCGTCGAGCGTCACGCCCGACAGCGCCGCGACCATCGCCGATTCGCCGATGCGGGCGTACTGGTGCACGCCCGAGAGTCCTCCGATCACCGCGTAGTCCTCGACCACCGCGTGCCCCGCGATCGCCACGTGGCTCGCCACGATGATGTGCGAGCCGATCTGCGCGTCGTGCCCGATGTGCGCGCCGTTCATGATCAGGTTGTCGTCGCCGATGCGCGTGCAGCCGCCGCCCCGCGACGTGCCGACGTGAATGCTCGTGTGCTCGCGGATCACGTTGTCCGCGCCGATCGAGAGCGCCGTGGCCTCGCCGCTCCACGACTTGTCCTGGGGCTCTTCCCCGAGCACGACGAAGGGGAACACGCGCGTGCGCGCGCCGATCGTGGTGCGGCCGGTGACGTGGACGTGGGCGCGCAGCTCGACGCCCGGCCCGAGCTCGACGTCGGGCCCGAGGATGCAGAACGGCCCGACCGCAGCGTCGTCGGCGAGCTGGGCTCGCCGGTCGACCACCGCGCTCGGGTGGATCTGCGCCACGCCGCTACTTGGCGGCGTTGAAGCGCGACACCACCGCGTCGGTGATGTCGTGCGCCTCGCGGGCGTAGTAGATCAAGCCCGGCACCTGGCGCTCGAGGATGATCGTGTAGCCCTGCTCCTTGCCGACCGACTCGATCGTGGCCTTGAGCTTGTCCTCGAGCGGAGCGACCAGGCGCGCCTGGTCGATCTTCAGCTGATTCTCGAGCTCCTTGCCCTTCGACTCGTAGCGGTTCTGCAGCTCGAGGCTCTTGGCCTGCATGTCGCGCAGCGCATCCTGCGCCAACACGAACTTCTTGGACTCGATCTCCGCTTGGAGCTTTTGGAGCTCCTCGGCCATCGGCTGCAGCTGGCCCTTCGCGGCCGTCACCTTCGCCTGAAGCTCGGTGCGAGCCTTCTTGCCTTGCTCGGTCGAGAACAGCGCCTTCTCTCGATCGACGAAGCCGATCTTCACTTCCTGCGCCGCGGCGGTTAGCGGGTGCGCCAGCATCAACAACGCGGTCAAGCCGGCGAGCCGCTGAGTCATGCGATTCATTGCGAGAGCTCCTTCCAGGGATGCGAATGGCGAGCGGTCAGAAGCCCTGACCGCCCACCGAGAACTCGAACACCATCGACTTGTCCACCACGGTCTTGTCGATCGGGAATCCGAGGAACAGTTGAAGCGGGCCGAACGGGGAGAACCAGAGCACGCCCGCGCCGGTGCCGAAGCGCCAGAGGTCGAACTCCCACATGTCTTCGTCTTCCGCGAACGCGTTGCCGGCGTCGAAGAACGCGATTCCGATCAGGCCGAACTGCTCGCTGATCGGGAACCGGTACTCGAGCGTGGTGGTGAAGAACTTGTTGCCGCCGATCAGGTCCGTTTCCTTGAGGTCGTCGAAGTCCGACAGCTTGCGGTCGTAGAGCGAGTTGCAGCGGCCCTTGTTGTTGCCGAAGCCGCTCTCGAGGTCGTTGAAGTCGGTGCACGAGACGGTGCCGGTCTGGGGATCTACGCGCACGCCGCGCGGACGGAACAGATTCTCTTCGACGATCACGACGTCGTTGCCTTCGTCCAAGCGCTCGACGCGTACCACCGGCACGACTTCCGCGCGGCGCGGGCCGACGTCGCGCGCCTTGAAGCCGCGCAGCTGGTATTGCCCAATGCCGCCGACGAAGTAGCGCTCGCTGAGCGGCAGCTCGAGGTTCTGATCGATGTGCTGGAGCGACCGCACTTCCGCGCCGAGCTGCCCGTCGAGCGGATTCTCCGCGGGCAGATCGAAGTCGCCGAGATCGTTGAGCGGATAGGCGAGCCCGAAGCGGCCGCCGACCACCCAGACACCGGATTCGGCGGACGGCATCCAGCTCGGCACCCAGCGCGGGTTGCGGGCGTACAGCGCGGCGCTGCCTTCGAGGCGCGCGAACTGCGAGAAGCCCCCGAGACCGGCGTAGTCGACGCCGAGGTCGGCGACCTTGCCCGCGGTGGGCGTGATGCGGTCGTTGCGCGTGTCGTAGCGGACCGACAGACCCATCAAGCTGGTCGTCTGGCTGTCCGACTCGACCTCGCGCTGGATCACCGCCGCGGCGTCCTGGATCGAGCTGCCGTAGATCCCGGTGCGATCGATCTGGCGGCTCGCGAAGCTGTATCGGACGAAGCCGCGCGCCGTGCCGTTCTCGTTGAGGAAGTGGCTCGTGACCAGCTCGCCGCCGTACTGATCGAGGTCGTAGCCGGAGTAGTCGAGCGAGGTGCGGAAGATCTGGCCGGAGAGGCCCCAGTTGCTGCCCAAAAAGTATGGATCGCCGAGCGTGATGAAGAAGCGATTGGTCTGGCCGCCGACGTCGGCGACGACCGAGCCGTTGTAGCCGCGACCGAACAGGTTCGACTGCGACACCGAGCCCGACACGATGAAGCCGTCGCGCGAGGAGTAGCCCGCGCCGAACGAGAGCGAGCCCGTCGGCTTCTCCACCACCTTCACGCCGAGGTCCATCTGGTCGGCGAAGTCGGTGTTGATGGGCGCGATGTCGACCTCCTCGAAGAAGCCGAGGCGCTGCAGGCGCGCCTTCGAGACGTCGACCGCGGCGGCCGAGTACAGCTCGCCCTCGACGATCATCAGCTCGCGGCGCACGACCGGGTCGACCGTGGTCTTGTTGCCTGTGATGTCGATCTCGCGCAGGAACGCGAGCGAGCCCTTTTGGATCGCGTACGAAACGGCGACGGTCTTCTCGGCGGGATGGACCTGCGTCTGCGGATCCACCTTGGCGTTGAAGAAGCCGCGATCCGAGTAGTTGTGCTCGAGGCGCTCGCGGTCGCTGTCGAGCGCGCTCCGCGAGAACACGTCGCCCGCCTTCAGCGTGAGCGCTTGGCGGAGCAGCAGCTTGTCGACGGTCTCGTCGCCCTGCATGTCGATATCGCCGACCTTGAATTGGTCGCCCTCGACGATGCGGATCTTCACGATCAGGCCCTTCTTGGTGGCCTCGACCTCCGGGTCGCTGATGTCCGCTTGGATGTAGCCGTGATCGAG
>DATBRS010000032.1:0-6945 GCA_036560185.1 Myxococcota bacterium | reverse complement strand
CGCGCAGACGCCAAGCGCTTACCGACGTCCTTGAAGGTACGGCCGAGCGACCCCATCTCGCGATCGCTCAGCGGCGGACCGACCGCCTGCGACGCGAGGCTCGCGTTGTCGATGCGCACGATCACCGGCGTGATCCGTTCGCTGCTCTCCGCACGCAGCACGCGCGCCGCGGAATCTCCCGCACCCTGCACGCTGACGCCGTTGAAGATGTTCCTCGCGCGCCGGTCCCAGAAGTTCTGGAGCGTGAACGCGGCGTTGATCATGGTCGGTGTATTGCGCGGCTCCGCGCGGCGCGTGTTGACGCCCAGAACATTGAAGACGGAGTCGGACACGACGCGAGTCTCGTCGCGGGTTGCGCCTCGTTCCGCTCGCACGAATCGCCGTAGGTGCACGCCTTGGGATGAGATGACGTCGTCGAGGCTTCGCAGCACCGTCGAGGCGCGGTCGGTCGGGTCGGCCAGCTTGTGCAGCGGGAAGTCCGACCGCTTCAGCTGATAGTTGGGGCCACCCAGATGGATCGTCGGATCGGGGTTGTCCTGGCCGCCGGGGTTGGCTTGGTTGACGGAGCGCGGATCGGCGCCGCCACGGAAGTGGCACGACGCGCAGGCCTGCACGCCGTCGCTGCCGACCTGCATGTCCCAGAAGAGGGCCTTTCCCAGGGCGATGGCGGCCTCGCGGCTCCGGACGTAGCTCCCGAGGTTCGTCGGCTCGGGGACCGGAAGCCCCTTCAGTGATCCCGGGCCTGGGTTGGTGTCCGGGAACAGTTCCTGCGCCAGCTCGCATGTGCCCTCGCGCGGCTCCTCTGAGACTGCGAGTGACGTCTGCGCATTCGCGGCAACGGTGCTCGTCACGGGCAAGCCAACGGCTGCGACGGCGAGAGCGAGAGCCGAGACGAGTGCGTGGGTTCGTTGAGGTGACGGCATCCTCAGTCCTCCGAGGCTCGGGTTTCGGAGGCCACCCTATTTGGGCGCGACGAGCCGTCGCATCGGCATTCGATTGCCTATTTCGCGCGATTCTCCTCGTGAGTCCCGTCTCCCGGAGACGCCATCAGCGCTCGCAGCGCGCCACGGCCGTCGAGTTCGAGCTTCCCGTACACGGCGCGCAGGTGGGCGTTGACCGTGCGTACCGACAGCGAGAGCCGCGCGGCTATCTCGCGGTCGCTCGCGCCGCGGGCGGCCAACTCGGCGACCTCGCGCTCGCGCCGCGAGAGCGGATCGCTGACGCCGAGCGGCGGAAACACGGCTCCCTCGCACTGCGCGGCGAGGTACTCGAAGGTTCGTAGCGAGGCGACGGAGGCCGCGGCGCGCCCGGCCTTCGCGTGGTGCTCGCACGCGGCGCGCGCGGCGTCGGCGGCGTAGAAGAGCACGCCGAGATCGGAAAGTCGCTCCGCGGCGCGGTCGAGCGCTGGCGCGTCGCGCGTCGCGAGCGCGAAGCCGTGGTGTGCGAGCGCCGCGAGCAGCGGGCCGTCGGTGTGCGACGCCGCCTTGCGCAGCGCGCGCGCCGTCTCGACGCCCGCGCCGAACCGGATCGCGTCGTGCAGCGCGAGGATCGCGGGAAGCGGCCGGCCGCTCGCCAGGAAACCGTGCCCCGCCTCGACGAGGATCTCGCGCGCCGCGCTGCGTTCGCCGCTCGCGGCCCGCACGAATCCGCGGGCGCGTGCATGTGCGGACACCGCGTGCGGGGGAGCCCGGCGGGACGCCTCGGCCTCGCGCAGGATTTCTTCCGCCTCTGCGCCCGCGCCCGCGAGCGCCCGCGCAATCGCGAGTTCGAAGAGCACGGCCTGGCGCGCGCCGTTGTCGTACGCGAGGAGGACCGCGCCGGCCTCGCGCAGGAGTGCGGTCGCCGCAGTCACGCCCCCGCGCCATAGCTGGACGACGCCGACGCCGTAGGTCCAGTAGCCGCGGGCCGCCACGTAGGGATCGTCGAGGTGGGCCTCGCGCTGCTCGGCGGCGAGCGCCTCCGCGGCTTCGAGGTCCGCGCGGAAGAGGTGCGCGTAGAAGCTGTTGATGTGGACGTAGAGATCTGCGAACGGGTTCGTGGCTCTGATCCGCTGGGTCGCCCGTAGCGCGCGCGGCCGTTGGCCGAGTACCCGGTCGAAGCGTCCTAGCGCGATCGCGGCGAGGAACTGGGTAAAAAGCGTCCGGTGCTCGATGAATGGCTCGAGGTCGCTCTCTCGCAGCACCTGCTCGGTCGCCGCGACGATCTGTTCCGGCGGCAGATCGGTTGCATCGATCGCAGTCCGCACCGCCGCTAGATGCATCCTCAGATCGGCCGAGCCCACCCGCGCCTCGGCGCGCTCCAGGACATCGCGAGCCTCCTGGGTCCGACCGCGCGCGAACGCGAGGATCGCCGCGCGGCTCCGCGCGGCGCGGGCTCGCAGGGCGTCGTCGATCTCGAGCCCATCGAGCGCGTCCCATTCGGCGAATGCCTCATCGAAACGGTTCTGGTCGGACAGCGCCTCGCTGAGGATGTGGCGCGCGAGCGCCCTGTGCGCGCCGTTCAGACCGGCGCGCGCGAAGCGCTCGGCGAGCACCGGCTCGGCGCGAGCCCACGCCTCCTCGGCCGCGCTCGCGAAGAATGGCGCGCCCGCCGCAGGATCTCCCTCGAGCAAGAACGTCGCCGCTCGGAAGCGATCGCTGGCGCGTCTCATCCCGATCCGGAGCAGCGCCGCACCGAGCTCGCGATGCAGCTGAAGAGCTCGGCTTCGCGGCATCGCCTGGCGCACGGCCTCGCCGCAGAGCGGCTGCGCCACGCGCGCGGAGCTGCGCAGGCCGTCGCGCTCGATCGTGATCAGGCCGCGACGCTCGAGTTGCTCGAGGGATCCATCCGCGAGGGCGGCGCCGAGCAGCGCCAGCTCCAGCGTCTCCGCGATCGCGATCGACTCGAACGTCCGGCGCGCGGACTCCGAGAGCGACTGCACGCTCTCGAGCGCCAGCTCCGTGAGCGGCGGGCCGAGCACGAGCGGGCCGGAGTAGCGCCACACGCCTGCGTGTCGCTCGAGCACACCGCGGGCCAGGCCCTCCCGCAACAGCTCGCGCAGCCAGACGAGGTTGCCCTGGCACACGCGCCAGAGCAGACGGCAGGTGCCGCGCTCGACACGAGCGGCAAGCGCCGATTCGAGCAGCTCGGCGAGTGCGGGCTCCCCGAGCGGCGAGAGGTCGATACGGGGAGCGATCGCCTCCTTCCAAAGCGCGCGGATGGCGGCGGGGCCGCGCTGGCCGCTCGCCAGCGTGGCGACGAGAAAGACCGCGCCGTCCTTCACCAGGCATTCGAGACGTCGCGCCGCCGAGGAGGAAACGAGGTGGGCGTCGTCGACGACGAGAAGCCCAGACCACGGCGCTTCGAACGCGGCGATGCGCTCGGGCTCAGCCGCGTCTCCGGTGAGCCACGCCGAGGCGTGGCCACGGGCTGCTGCCGCGCGGGCGATCTCGGCGGCAAGGCGCGTCCGCCCGACGCCGGGCGGCCCGGCGATCACGAGGCCGGAACGCCCTGCGTCGAGCTCCGCCAACGCGAGCTCGAGCTCATGCTTGCGTCCAACGAAGGCCCAATCCGAAGACGGCCGCGGGAGTTCGAGCATGAAAGACTCCGATCGGGCCAGCGTAACGCGATCTGCGCGCCGTCCGTTGCGTGCTGCGCTGACTCCCCCGGTTACGAAGGGGGATCGACCGGAGCGTTCCCTAACAATGTCGGGAGCTGCGCGCGCGCGCAATGCGGCCGCTCGGATTCTGCGGGCTGGCACCATGGCAGCGTCACCGCGCCACGATCCGTTCCGTTCGCACGAACGCCACCGCCGCGCTCGTTCCGAGTCGCGCGTTTTCACGCACGATGGTCATATCGCACAAAAGCGCTCGCGCTCCGACGAAGAATTCGCGCAAGGCGATCCTCGCGTGGAAGCTGGATCACGGACTCGGATTCGCTGGCCCATAGCCTCGCTTGAAATCGAAGAGCGCTGAAGCGCAACAAGCGAGGAAGCATTGAACAAGCGAATTCTGCTCGCGGGTCTGCTCGCGATCGTTCCGCTCGAGGCCAGCGGCGCCGGCACGAGCCTCGACTTCTCGACGTATCTCGGGAGCAATGGCTCCGACAATACGCGCGACGTCGTCATCGATTCCCAAGGCAACATCTACGCGGTCGGAGGAACGCGCTCGTCGAACCTGCCGACGACTGCGGGTACCGCGCAGCCGGCGTTCGGTGGCTACGAGGACGCCTACGCGGTGAAGTTCAGCCCGCAGGGCAAGATCCTCTGGTCCACATATTTGGGCGGGCCCGAGCTCGATCGCGCCTACGCGGCCGAGCTCGACGGAAAGGGTGGCCTCGTGATCGCGGGCCGCGCAGGCGCGCACTTCCCGGTCACTGCCGGCGCGGCGCAGACGCAGTTCCGTGGTGGCTCGATCGTCCCGAACCTCTACCCGCACCCGCAGGACGGCTTCGTCGCCAAGCTGAACGCGACGACCGGCAAGAAGGTCTGGGCGACGTTCTTCGGGGCGGTCGACAACCACGCCGCGATCGTGCGCGACGTGGCCGTCGACACGGTGTCGGGCGCGATCTACCTCGCGAGCTCCACCGACACGGGCACGTATCCGAGCAGCGTGCTCCAGGCGTTTCAGCGCGGGTACCGCGGGGCGCGCCTCGGCGGTTTCGACGGCGTTCTCGCGAAGCTCGCCGGTGACGGCAGGTCCTTCGCGTGGGCCACCTATGTCGGCGGCAGCCTCCAAGAGCAGCCGACGCCGTCGGTGCGCGTCGACTCGCTTGGCAACCCCATCATGCTGATCGCGAGCAACTCGACGAACGCGCAAACCACCGCGGGCGTCTACGACCGCACGCAGAACGGCGGCGCCGACTGGTACCTGGCGAAGTACTCCGCACAAGGACCGTTGCTGTGGGCGACCTACGTCGGCGGGAACGGCGAGGAAGGGACCGAGACGCACAACCTCGCCGTGCGTTCTGATGGCGCGATCGCGATCGCGGGCCGCACCACTTCGACGAACATTCCGACCGCGGTGGGCGCCTTCGATCGGGTGCTGACGGGCCCGGCCGAGTGCGCGATCGCGATCGTGAGCGGCGCCGGAACGAACTTCGTGGCCGGCAGCTACCTCGGCGGAGGCGATGCCGAGATGTGTGAGGGAATTCAGGTGGACGTGAACCTCGGCCTGTACGTGAGCGGGCGCACGTACTCGAGCAACTTCCCGACCACCGCGTCGGCGTTCCAGCGCACTCGGCCGGGGCCGTTGTCGCCCTTCGTCGCGGTGCTGTCGCCCGATCTCCGGGCGCTCCGCTACGGCAGCTACTTCGGCGGCCCCGGCAACGCCACCGCGCGCGACATCGCGGTCATCGCACCCAATCACTTCGTGTTCGGCGGCGAGGCGACGGGGCTCGGCTACCCGCTCGCGAGCGCGGCCCGTACCGCAGTCGATGCAAAGATCCACGGGTTCGTCAGCGCGATCACGGTTCCGTGAAGGGGGAGCCGCGTCACCCGCTTCGCTCACTCGCCTCTGCGCGCCCTCGCTCCCCATCCTTCCGCTCGGGCAGCCGGAAGCGGGCAGCCGAGCGCGCGAGACCTTGAGCACGCACGGCGAGCGAGTTCACGAGGTCGCGCATGTCGGTGGCGAGGCTCACGCCGTCTTGCGTTCCGCTCGCGAGATCGAGCAGCTCCTTGCGGATGCTCCCCGCCGCGGCGAGCTGCACGGCGGACACGGCCTTCGCGTCTTCCATGCGCTCGCGCAGGTCGACCACGGCGGCCGCGACGTTCTGGCCGGATTCGCCGTGCCGCTTGACGGAGGCATTCACCTCGGTGCCCAGCAGGCGCGCGTCTTCCATCCTTTTGGCGATCGCCTCCGCAGCGCCGCCCTGTGAGCGGATGGCGGCCTCGATCTCGGCCGCGAGCGAGCGCACGCGCGCAAAGGCGGGGCGCACCTGCTCGAGCGCGGCGGTCTGGCCCTCCGCCAGCTCGCTGATCTCGCGGCTCTCGGCGGCGAACTCGCCGGCGGTCTCGAGCAGCCGCGCAAAGGCGCCATCGCTGTGCGCTGCCTGCGTGGTGCCCTCGCGAATGCGCGCGCCGATCTCGGCGTTGCCTGCCACGGCGGCCGCGATGCCTTTGCGCAGCTCGGCGAGATGGCTCGCGATCGTGCCCGTCGAGCTGGCGGTGCGGCCCGCCAGCTCGCCGATCTGATTGGCGACGACCGAGAACGCCTTGCCGTGTTGTCCCGCCTGGGCGGCGAGGATCCCCGCGTTCAGCGCCAGCAGGCGCGTCTCATCGACCACGTCTTCGACGATGCCGAGCACGCCCTGAATGGCGGTGGACTTCTCGGCGAGCTCCGCGACGGTCGCAGCGAGAGCGTCGTGTGCGCCGCGAACGCCGTCGACCGCGCCCGCGGTGAGGCGCGCCGAGTCGGCGCCCTCGCGGCTGGCGGCCGCGGCGGCAGCGGCGCGCTCGCTGCCGCGCAGCGCGCGCTCGCGCAGCGCGTCGATCGCGAGGCCGAGGCGCTCGACCGATGCGCCCGAGCGCTCAGCGGATCCGTCGAGCGCGGAGGCGATCTCGGAGATCTGCCCGGTGGCGGCGGCCGCCTCGCGCGCGGCGCCGGCGTTCTGTTCGATGGCGAGCACGAGCTGGCGGGCCGCATCGCCCACGGAGCGCGTGACGGCTTGCATCTCGAGCCCGCTGCTCGACACCTGCTCCGCGACGGCCGTGAGCGCGTCGAGCTGAGCGGTGGTCTCGCCGACGCTCTGGTTCACACCCTGCAGCGCAGAGCTCATCGACTCGACCGAGCTCTCCTGCCGCTCCGAATGCGCGGCGGTCCGCTCGCTCGCCTCGCGCAGGCCCGCCGCCGCCTCGGTGACCGCGCTCGAGCCGGCCACGATGTCCGCGACCGTGCCGCGCAGCTTCAAGGTCATGTCGCCGAAGGCCTGGGTGAGGGCACCGATCTCGCCGCCCGCACGCGAGGCGTC
>DATBRS010000031.1:0-11037 GCA_036560185.1 Myxococcota bacterium | reverse complement strand
CACGGCGCCGAGCGCCGGCGTCCACGCGCCCGACGCCAGCGTCGACAGCGCGTTGCGCACGCGGTCGCCCGGCGTCGGCTCGGCGTCGCCCGCCTCGATGCGCGCGATCACGCGCGTCGCGAGAAACTCGTCGCCCTCGTCCGCCGCGGGCAGCGACCGCAATAACAACACCGTCCCGCGCAGCTCCGCCAGCTCGTTCCGGCATTCGCCGCAGCGCTCGAGATGCCGCTCGATGCGAGCCCTCGCGCGGCCCTCGAGCGCGCCGTCGAGATACTCGGAGAGCCGCCGCTTCCGCCACGCGTGGATCATTCGGCGGCCCCGATCTCGCGCGCGAGGTCCGCGAGCTCCTTGCGCAGCGCGTGCCGCGCGCGGTGGATGCGCGACTTCACCGTGCCCTCGGCGATCTGAAGAACGTCGGCGATCTCGCCGTAGCTGAGCCCGTCGATGTCGTAGAGCACGACGGGCGCGCGCAGCGTCTCGGGCAACGCCTGCAGACAACGCTGCACGCGCTCCCTCACTTCGCCGCCGCCCATCGCGTCCTCGGGGCCGCGCGGGGACGACGGCAACGCCTGCCCGATCGCCTGCCCGTTCGCGAGCTCGTCGAGGCGCGCGCGGCGGCGGCCTTGGCTCCGGCGCCGGTTCAGCGCAGCGTTGACCGCGACCCGATACACGAAGGTCGAGAAGCGAGATTCGCTGCGGAAACGATGACCGTGCCGGTGCAGATTGAGGAACGTCTCCTGCACTGCGTCCTCGGCGTCGTCCCGGTCACGCAGCATGCGCGACAACAGCCCGTACACCTTGCGTTGATGGCGGCGCACGAGCTCGCCGAACGCGCGCAGATCGCCGCCGCGCCAGAGGTTCACGAGCGCGAGATCGGGGTCGACGCCGCGTGCGTCGTCCGCCGCGGCCGGGCCGATGTCGGCCCTACGATCGAGGATCGGTTGCGTCACGAATGCCACGCGCGATTCGACACCGCCTCTCCCCTCCGGTTCCCGAAACATCCGGTCGCATCCGCCACTACGCCAGAGGCGGACCCGACGTTCCGGGTTCTGGATCGGTGCGCACGGCAGGGCCTCCGCGTTCAACCGGCAGCTGGGCTCGCAGTTGCACCACGATCACCCGGAAACCTGCGGCTCTCCGGGGCGGAACCAGGCGCCGCTCTTTCCGCCCGACTTCGCGACGAGCCGGACGTCCGTGACCGACATGCCGCGGTCCATGGCTTTGCACATGTCGTAGATCGTGAGCCCCGCTGCGCTGACGGCGACCATCGCCTCCATCTCGACGCCCGTGCGCCAATGCGCACGGACCGTCGCCTCGATCCGGACGCAACAGGCGGCCGCGTCGGGCTCGAGCCGCACTTCGACCGCGTCGAGCGGCATCGGGTGCGCGAGCGGAATCCACTCGCCCGTTCGCTTCGCGGCCTGGATGCCCGCCAACCGCGCGGTCGCGAACACGTCGCCCTTCGGCAGCGCGCCGTGCGCGATCGCCTCCAGCGTCGCGCGCGCCATGCGGACCTCGGCGCGCGCGGTGCAACTCCGCTCCGTCACGTCCTTGGCGCCGACGTCGACCATGCGCGCGCGTCCGTGCTCGTCCAAGTGCGTGAGCTTCGCGCTCATGCCAGCGTCTCCTCGACCCAGCGCCACGCGTCCGCGTACACGCGCGCGCGCTCGGGCTCGTTGAAGATCTCGTGCCGCAACTCCGGATACACGCGGAGCCCGCTGCCCGCTGCCGTCAGCCCCGCCGCGAATTCTTCCGTCGCAGCGACGGGGCAGAGCGTGTCCTGCTTCCCGTGCATCAGCAGCACCGGAGTCGCGATGTCCGCCGCGCGTCCGCGCACTGCCGCCGCCGCCGCGAGCATCTCGGCGCCGAGCGAGGCGGTCATCGTGCGCACGACGAGCGGATCGGCGACGTAGCGGCGCAGCACCTCCTCGTCGCGCGAGAGGCCAGCGAGGTCGAGGCCCGCCGCCATCGCGAGCTTGGGCGCGATTCGGCGCAGCAGGCGCGCGAGCAAGAGACGCGAACGGGGCACCGCGCGGTCGGGCGCGAGGGCGGGCCCCGAGACGATCGCGCCCGACACGGCGGGACGGCGCTCCGCGAGATACGAGAGCGCGATCAGCCCGCCCATGCTGTGGGCCAGGAGCGTGATCGGGGCCGCGGGGTGCTCGTCGCGCACGAGCGCGTGAAACGCCGCGAGATCGTCGAGCAGCTCCGCGAAGCGGTCGACGTGAGTCCGAGGTCCGCCGGACCGGCCGTGGCCGCGATGGTCGAGCGCATGCACGGCGCAGCCTCGCGCTGCGAACCACTCCGCGAGCTCGTCGTAGCGGCCGCTGTGCTCGCCGAAGCCGTGCACGAGCAGCAGCACACGCGAGATCTCGTCCGGCAACCAGGCGCGGCGGAACAGCGTCAGCCCGTCCGGCGCGGCAAACGATCCCTCGACTCTTCGCAACGGCTTCACGCGCAGCAGGCTCCCGGCTCAGGACGCTCGGAGCTCCGTGCGCAGGCGCTCGCGGGCATCTTGCACGCGCCGTAGGTAGCCGTCGCCGCGAATGTTGCCGCCCCAGAAATAGGCGGAGATGCCGTCTTCCTCTCCGAGGCGCCGGATGTTGCCGGCCAGGATCGCGCAGCCCGCCTCGACATTGGCCTCGACGGTCGACGCGTTTCCGGCCATACCCATCGGCCGGATCATGTACGGCATCACCTGCATCAAGCCGAGCGCGCCCTTCGGGCTGGCGGCGCCGGGCTTGCCGGAGCTCTCGACCTCGATCACCGCGGCGACCAAGACCGGGTCGAGGCCGTATTTGGCCGAATATCGGTCCACCGCGGCCTCGATGCGCTCGAGCTGACCCGGCGTGAGGTGCGGGTTCAGCTCCGCGAGCCGCGCGGTCACGGGTACCGCCCGCAGCGGAGCTTCGTCCCCGGCGGGATGGCGAGCGGGGGCCGTCTCCGGCGGGCGGCCGCTCAGGAGGAGTACGGATAGGCATGCGAGCGCGAGCACTTGGAATCGGGTCATTGGATCGACCCTCCCCAGCTATCCCCTTGGCCACCCATGGGAGTGGGGGGCCGCCCTCGGCGAGGGGGTGACGGTCTACCTTATCGGACGTCCTGGCGTCGCAGCACCCGGATTCCGTCCCATGCGCGGGACTTGCTGCGTCCCGAGGATGCGAGCACCCAAGGTAGGTGTTTGCGATTCCCCCCGATTTGGCGCGCTGGTAGGATAAGTGGCCCCGCGGGCGACTTTCCGGGGGGCTGCGAGCAGGGTGCCGATCGTGAAGCTGACGCCTCCGTCGCCACAAGCAGGGCTCGGGAATGCCGCCGACCGACCGGTCGAGCGCTCCTGGGAGCGAAGGCCCGACGAGGTCGCCGGCGATCCCGCCGTCGCGACACTCGCGCACGACCTGCGTTCGCCGCTCTCCGCGGTGTTGGGCTTCGCGCGACTCGCACGCGAGGAGCTGGCCAGCGGAGAATCCGCGCGCGTCGCGCTGCTGATCGAACGCATCGAGCGCTCCGCATCCACTCTCGATGCGATCCTTCGCAGCGCGCTCGGCGCCGACACCTCTGTGAATGCGGCGGACCTAACGAGCGTGCTCGAGCAGATCCTCGCGGAGCGCAAGCTCGACCTGGAGCGCCGCGGCATCCGCCTCGTCGCGCCGAGCTTCGCGCCCGTGCTCGACGTGCGGCCGGCGGACTTGTACCGCCTGCTCAGCAACCTGATCGGCAACGCGATCGATCACATGGGCGTCGCACGCGGCGCGCGGATCGCAGTCTCGATCGCGTGCGAAGGCGATGTCGCGACGCTGCGCGTGAGCGACAACGGCGTCGGGATCGCAGCGGAGCAGCGTGAGCTCGTGTTCGAAGCGGCCTACACGCACTGCCACGGCGACGCGGCACGCCGCCACCGCGGCCTCGGCCTCGCGATCGTTCGCCGGCTTGCAGCGAGCTGGGGTGGATGCGCGTGGGTCGAGGCGGAACCCCGGCAGGGAGCGACGCTCTGCGTGACGATTCCCGTGGCGAGCTAGCCCGCTTCACCTAGGTTGCCGCGGCATGTACCCGGTGCTGTGGGAACCTCTCGGCTTCGCGATCAGCTCGTTCGGCGTGATGATGGCGATCGGGTTCCTGGTTTCCGAGCGCGTGGTCGCGCGCCGGCTCGCCGAGCAGCTCCTCGATCGCGAGCTCTCCTCGACGATCCTGCTCTATGCGGTCGTCGGCGGCGTCGCCGGCGCGAAGCTCTACTACGCGACCGAGGTGGCGATTCGCGGCGAGATGTCGTTCTTCCCGGCGCTCGTCTCGCGCGCCGGCATGGTGTGGTTCGGTGGCTTCATCGGCGGGACGCTCGCCGTGACCCTCGCAACGCGCATCCACGGCATTCCGACCCGCGCGGTCGCGGACGCCGTGGCGAACGCGGCTCCCTTCGGACAGGCGTGCGGCCGCGTCGGCTGCTTCCTGGTCGGCGACGACTACGGTCAGCCGACCGACGCCTGGTACGGCGTCGCCTTTCCGCAGGGCGCACCACCGACGACCGTGCCCGTCCACCCGACACAGCTCTACGAGGTGGCTTGGCTGCTCCTGATCGGCGCCGTGCTGTGGCGCCGGCGCAAGTCGAGCCCGTTCTTGTTCGCCGAGTACTTCGTGCTCGCGGGCGCCGGCCGCGTCGCCGTCGAGATCCTGCGCGTGAATCCGAGCATCGCGTTCGGCATGTCGGGCGCGCAGTGGATCGGCAGCGCGATGATCCTGATCGGTGGCGCCGCGTGGTGGGTCGCGCGGAGCCGCCGACCGAGCGCCGCCTAGTCACCGCGCCGGATCAGGCGCGCGCCGGCGCTGCGGACCCGAGCCCGCGCAGCCGCTCCTCGAGGACGCGCGCTCGCTCACTGAGGCCCGCGTCGGAAGCGACGAGCTTGCGCGCGCCGGCCATCGCCGAGGCCGCGAGCGGTGCCAGCCGCAGCTCGCCGCTCGCGGGCGCCGCGTCGAGCCAAGCCGCAATTCCCCGGAAGGCCGCGTCGTATCGGCCCGCGAGATACGCGCTCATGCCCGCCGCGAAGGCGCGCTCGCGGGCGAGCTCTGGCGAGTGATCGCCGCGCGCCTCCGCCATCTCGAGCGCGCGGCTCGTCTCCGCGAAGAAGCCGCTCTCGAGATAGGACCAGGCAGCGCGCCGCCAAGCGGCGGCGGCGCTGCCGTGCAGGTCCGCCAGCGCGTCGTCCTCGTCGCTGCCGAACGTCTCTGCGAGCCACGCCGCGTTCTCCACCACGAAGCGCGCGAGCAGGCCGTTCGCGGCGTGGCTGCGCAGCAGCACGCGAAACTGCGCGGTCGTCTGCCCGAGCAGCACGCGCGACTCGGCGACCGACTCGGCGAGCCGAACGCGCGCGCTCGAAACGAGCTTGTCGAACTCCCCTAGCAATCCACTCGCGTCGGCCACGCCGGTCGCGCGCAGTGCCGCGACCTTGGGCGCGTACACGTCTGCCTGATACAAGTTCTCGCGCAGCTTCATCGCCTCGTGGAAGAGCGAGCCCACGGCGAGATCGAAAAGAGCGCTCGCGCCGATCTCGAGCGGCGCTCCGGCGGAGTCGCCGCGGAAGAGTCCGTGGCAGCGCTCCTTCAGCCGGAACAGCACGCTGCGCTCGTCGTCGCCGACGAAATCGCGAAGCTGATCGAAGCGCAGTGTGCCCGCCGCCTCGTGCTGCGCGATGCGCCGCAGCTCGCGATGCACCGCGAGGAACTCGCGCGCGATGTCGACGATGGCCGACTCGGCGCGCATCGCGGAGCCGCGCCTACTTGCGGAAGCGCGAGGTTTCGGCGGACAGCGCGAGCCCCGAGGCCTTGTCGGGATGAATCGCCTTCGCGCGATCGAACAGCTGCGCCTCGGGCTCTGTGTTGTTGGGGTCGGGTACGCAGCAATCGACCGGGCACACCTCCGCACACTGCTCCGTCTCGTGGAACCCGACGCACTCGGTGCAGAGCGTGGGGTCGATCACGAACGTCTCTTCGCCTTCGCTGATCGCGTCGTTCGGGCACTCCGGCTCGCACACGCCGCAGTTGATGCATTCCTCGGTGATCATCGTCGCCATCGAAACGTCTCCAGACTGCCCGCGATCGCAGGGTTCGGACGCGAAGGGCGCGCAACATAAGGGAGCGAGATACGAGGGTCAACGCAGCGAAACGCCTCGCGATTCCGTCGCTGCGCGATTCGGTTCGCGAGCCGGGAACTCGCTTGACCCGAAGTTCCCCTCTCCTATCGTGACCCCTCTTTTCTCGGCTCTCGCGGGCCCGCTTGGAGGTCGCATGGACTCGGTCGAACGCGAAGTGATGGAAGTCGACGTGCTCTACGTCGGCGCGGGGCCGGCGACGCTCGCCTCCGCCTATCACCTCGTGAAGACCTGCGAGCAGCGCGGCCTCGAGAAGCCGGCGGTGCTCGTGATCGAGAAGGGCCGCGAGGTGGGCGACCACATGCTGTCCGGCGCCGTGGTCAATCCCAAGGCGATCCGCGAGCTGATGCCCGACTTCGTCGAGCAGGGCTTCCCCACCGAGTACGTGTGCAGCGACGACAAGACCTACGTGTTCGTCGGCAGCGCCGCGATTCCGTTGCCCATGAACCTGCCGATGTTCAAGAAGCGCGGCTACCACGTCGCGTCCCTCAACAAGGTCGCCAAGTGGCTCGCCACGAAATGCGAGGCGCTCGGGATCGACATCTACTCCGGCTTCGCGGGCGACAAGCTCCTCGTCGAGGGCGGCCGAGTGGTCGGCGTACGGCTCGGCGACATGGGCGTCGACAAGAACGGAAAGCCCAAGGCCACGTATCAGGCTGGAATGGACGTGCGCGCCCGAGTGACGGTGCTGGGCGAGGGCGTGCGCGGCAGCCTCACCAAGCAGCTCCTCGAGCGCTTCGATCTCGAGGGCGAGAATCCGCAGGTCTACGAGACGGGCATCAAGGAGATCTGGCGCGTCAAGCCGGAGAAGCATCGCCCCGGGCGCGTGATCCACGGCATGCTGCCGCTGAACCTGCCCAAATACTTCGGCGGCATGTGGCTGTACGACCTGCAGGACAACCTGGTGTCGTACGGAATGGTGTGCGCGCTCGACGCACACAGCCCGTTCCACGACCCGCACCTCGAGGCGCAGAAGTTCAAGACGCATCCGTTCATGCGCGATCTGCTCGAGGGCGCGGAGCTGATCCGCTACGGAGCGAAGACGATCCCGATCGGCGGCATGTCGTCGATGCCGAAGCTCTACTGCGACGGAGCGCTGCTCGTCGGCGACGCGGCGGGCTTCTGCAACGGCGAGAAGCTCGCCGGCGTCCACATGGCGATGAAGAGCGGCATGATGGCCGCCGAGACGATCGCCGACGCGATCGCCGCGAACGACTTCACCACCACCACGCTCGGCGGCTACACCGAGCGGTATCGCAACAGTTGGGCGTACGAGGAGCACCGCCAGGCGCGCAATTTCCACGGCGCGTTCTCGCTCGGCCTGCCGTTCTTCATGCTCAACGAGCCGGTGCGCATGTTCCTCTCCGGCGGGCGCGGCCTCGTCGACGGCATCGCGTTCGAGGCGGGGCACAAGGCGATGCGGAAGCTGTCCGAGCTTCCGCAGAGCGAGCGAACGCCGGAGAAGTTCGAGTTCGACGGCAAGCTGACCTTCTCGAAAGAGCACCTCGTGCAGTTCTCGGGGACCGCGCACGAGGCGGATCAACCGTCGCACCTGGTGGTCGCCGACACCGATCTGTGCCGCGACGTGTGCGCGGAGGAGTACGGCAACCCGTGTCAGCACTTCTGCCCGGCGGCCGTCTACGAGATGGTCGACGACGCGGAGCGCCCGGGGCAGAAGAAGCTCTTCATCCACCACGAGAACTGCGTCCACTGCAAGACCTGCGACATCGCGGACCCGTACCAGGTGATCACTTGGACGCCGCCCGAAGGTGGCGAGGGACCCGACTACGCGGGCATGTGATTCGCGCGCGTCGTCAGCGCTGCGGCGGCGCGACTTCCTGCGGCGGGATCACGAGCATTCGACGCGTCGGGCGTAGGCGCGGGGCGCCGCCGTGCCAAGCGAGCGCGGCGCGCTCGACCGCGCTGCGATCCTCGTCCCACAGGTAGATCCCCGGCGCCTCGAAGCAATATCCGTTGCCCGCGCGGTGCACGCGAATGGGCTGCTGTGCCTGCATGTTTCGTCCTCTCTTTTTTCGAGAGGATCGATGCGCCGGATCGCGCGCGCATCACGCGCTCGTGACGATTCGCGCAAGTCGAGGCTCGCGCGGAGCCTCAGACCGAGAGCTTCGAGGCGTGCTTCACGTTGCGCGCCTGCGTCGCGAGGATCACGTCCTCCGCGATGTTGGTCGCGTGGTCGGCGACGCGCTCGAGGTTCTTCGCGATCAGAATGAAGTCCACTTCCTGCGCGGTGAACTCGGGCCGGCTGGCGATCTCCTCGATCGCGGTGCGGATCACGGCATCCTCGTCGGCATCGACCTGATCGTCGTCGTCGAGCACGGCGGCCGCGCGCTTCGCGTCGCTCTCGACGAACGCGTCGAGCGCGCGGCGCAGGATGCGCTGCGCCTCATCGGCCAGCGTGCGCAGCTTCGGAGGCGTCTCGATCGACGCTCGCGTCGCGAGCCGCTCGGCGCTCTTCGCAATGTTCCGCGCGAGGTCGCCGATGCGCTCGAGGTCGGTCGCGATCATCTTGCCCGCGATCACGTTTCGCAGGTCATCGGCCACCGGCGCCTGGGTCGCGAGGATGCGCAGCACCATGTCGTCGACCGCGATGTCGAGCCGGTCGATCTCGAGGTCGTCGATCTTCACCTCGCGCGCGAGCGCGAGATCGCGCCGCCACAGGCTCTGCAGCGACTTCTCGAGGATCGCCTCGGAGAAGCTTCCCATCCGTAACAGCTGATCGCGCAGGGCCGTCAGCGCGGGGTCCACCGGTCGCGTCATCGATCTCGTCTCCGTACGCGGGCGCTCATCCGAAGCGCCCCGTGATGTAGTCGCGCGTCTTCGTCTCGCGCGGATCCGTGAAGATCTGCTCGGTGTCGCCGCACTCGATCACGCGTCCGAGGTGGAAGAACGCGGTCGTCTGCGAGACGCGCGCTGCCTGTTGCATCGAGTGCGTGACGATCGCGATCGTGTAGCTCTGGCGCAGCTCGGCGATCAGCTCCTCGATGCGCGCGGTCGCGATCGGGTCGAGCGCGGAGCACGGCTCGTCCATCAGGATCACGTCGGGGCGCACCGCGACCGCGCGCGCGATGCAGAGCCGCTGCTGCTGGCCGCCGGAGAGGCCCGTGCCCGGGTCGTGCAGGCGGTCCTTCACCTCGGCCCACAGGCTCGCGCGCTCGAGGCTGCGGATCACGATCTCGTCGAGCTCGGCCTTGGTGCTCGCGAGCCCGTGGATGCGCGGGCCATAGGCGACGTTCTCGTAGACCGACTTCGGAAACGGATTCGGCTTCTGGAACACCATGCCGACCCGCGCGCGCAGCGCCACGACGTCGACGCCCTCCGCATACAGGTCGTCACCGTCGATCGAGAGCTTGCCCTCGACGCGGCAGATCGGGATCACGTCGTTCATGCGGTTGATGCAGCGCAGGAACGTCGTCTTCCCACAGCCGGACGGTCCGATCAGCGCGGTCACCCGATCTCTCGGGATGTCGAGGTTCACGTCGAAGAGCGCTTGCTTTTCGCCGTAATAGACGTTGAGTCCGCGCGCCGAGACCTTCGTCAAGAACTGCATCCTCGGCTCCGCTGCGCTCACCAGCGACGCTCGAAGCGGTTCCGGAGCAGCACCGCAGAGAGGTTCATTAGCACGAGGAAGCCGAGCAGCACGAGGATCGCCGCGGACGTTCTCGCGACGAAAGCCCGCTCCGGGCTGTCGGCCCACAGGTAGATCTGCACCGGCAGCGCCGTCGCGGGGTCGAGCGGTCCGCTGGGCACGTCGACGATGAACGCGACCATGCCGATCATGAGCAGCGGCGCGGTCTCGCCGAGCGCGCGTGCCATCCCGAGGATGGTGCCCGTCAGAATCCCGGGCAGCGCGAGCGGCAGCACGTGATGAAAGACCGTCTGCAGTCGCGAAGCGCCCACGGCCAGCGCTGCCTCGCGCAGCGAGGGCGGAACCGCGCGCAGCGCGGCCCGGCTCGCGATGATTATGGTCGGGAGCGTCATCAGCGCGAGCACGATGCCGCCGACGAGCGGCGCCGAGCGCGGCAGGTGCAGGTAGCCGAGAAAGATCGCGAGACCGAGCAGGCCGAATACGATCGACGGCACGGCCGCGAGATTGTTGATGTTCACCTCGATCAGGTCCGTCCAGCGATTCTTGAGCGCGAGCTCCTCGAGGTAGATCGCGGCCGCGACACCCAGCGGGAACGAGAGCGCGAGCGTGGTGAGCAGCGTCCAGAACGAACCCGCGGCGGCTCCGAGCACGCCCGCGAGCTCGGGCTCGCGGCTGTCGCCCGTCTGCAGGAGGCGCGCCGCGAAGCGGTGCTCGACGAGGCCGCGAGCCGCGAGCGCATCGAGCCACTCCACCTGCGCATCGCTCAGCTGGCGGTCGCCCTCCGCGACATCACGGCCGCCGAGACCGCGCAGCAGCACGTCGGCTTCGTCCGACAAGAGCGCTTCGAACGGAATCGTCTGGCCGATCAGCGACGGATCCGCGAGCACGCGCTCGCGTAGGTCGTAGGACGCTCCCGCGCTGAGCAACGCCGCCAGCGCGCGTTTGTCGGCGCGACTCTGGACTTGGGGGAACTGCCGTCCCAGCGCGTCTTTGAGCAGCCCGGCGTAGTTCGCTTCCCCGAGCAGCGCGGGATCGCGGGTCGCCTCGGGATCGATCTTCTGCGCGTCGAGCGCGACGTCGAGCCGCACACGCCGCTCGAGAAATGCCGGCAGCCCCTGCCACAGTACGCTGCCGAGCAGCAACACGAGGGCCGTCAGTGCCGCGAGCACCGCGGCACCCCCGATCCGACGGAAGCGCCGCTCGGAGGCGTAACGCTTCTTCGAAATGGCGCGCCGCGCGGTGTTGCTCGGCTCACTCATATTGCTCTCGGTAGCGGCGCACGACCTCGAGCGC
>DATBRS010000030.1:0-18039 GCA_036560185.1 Myxococcota bacterium | reverse complement strand
CAGGCGGCCCTGCTTGTAGAGCTCGACGAAGCGCGGCATGTCCACGCGGAACGCGTTGCTGCCCATGCTCGAGCCCTGGATGCGCTTCTCGAACAGGAAGTCGACGCCGTGCAGCTCGATCTTGGTGCCGACCGGGATCATGCCGATCACCGTCGCGGTGCCGCCGTTGCGCAGCATCTCGAAGGACTGCTCGGCCGTCTTCTTGAGACCGATCGCCTCGAACGAGTACTCGACGCCGCCGCCGGTCAGCTGCTTGACCTGCTCGACGGGGTCGCCGCTGCGCGCGTTCACGCCATCGGTGGCGCCCATCTTTTTGGCGAGCTCGAGCTTCGAGGCCACCGTGTCCACCGCGATGATGCGCGATGCGCCGGCGATGCGAGCGCCCTGAATCGCCGCGAGGCCGACGCCGCCGCAGCCGATCACCGCGACGGTCGAGCCAGCCGGAATGCGCGCGGTGTTCATCACCGCGCCTGCACCGGTCATCACGCCACAGCCAATGAGTGCCGCGCGGTCGAGCGGCATTTCGTTGTCGATCTTCACGATCGCGTTCTCGTGCACGAGCATCTGCTCGGCGTAGGACGAGAGATCGAGGAACTGCCAGACCGGCGCGCCGCCTTTGGAGAGCCGCGACTTCCCGCTCTGCGGGCGCTGCGTCTCCGACTTCGCACTGCACAGCACCGGGCGGCCCTTGGTGCAGTAGTCGCAGTGGCCGCAGAACACGGAGAGGCAGGTGATCACGTGGTCGCCCGGCTTCACGTAGCGCACCTCGGAGCCGACCTTCTCGACCACACCCGCCGATTCATGCCCGAGCACCGCCGGCATCGGGTACTGGTACGCGCCGTTCTGGAAATGCAGATCGCTATGGCAGACGCCCGCGGCGACGGTGCGGATCAGCACCTCGTGCGACGCGGGGTTGTCGATCGCGATGTCCTCGATCGAGAGCGGCTTGTTGATCTCGCGCAGCACGGCGGCCTTCATCGCGGGCTCCTTGGGTTGGGAGAGCGACTCTATCGCGGTCTTTGGCAGCGCAGCGACTAAGGGGCGCGCGGCGGCGTCAGCACCGCGGTGATCGCGCCGTCCACCGCGAGCGTCGCGCCGCTCACGTAGCTGGCGTCGTCGCTCGCGAGGAAGAGTGCCGCCGCCGCGATCTCCTCGGGCTTACCGAGGCGCCCGAGCGGCACGTGGCGGCCGGCGGAAGCGGCGCCGCCCGGCAGCGTCTTCAGGTACTCCGCGAACACGGGCGTGAGGATCGGCCCCGGTGTTATGGCGTTCACGCGGATGCCGAGCGGACCGTACTCGAGCGCGAGGTTGCGCGTGAGCGACAGGATCGCGGCCTTCGCGGCGGCGTAGGCGTGCAGGCCGTCGGAGGCGAGCAGCGCCCCGCCCGACGAGAGGTTGATCAGCGCGCCGCTGCGCTGTGCCTTCATCACGCGCAGCGCGGCCTGACAACCGAACCACGCGGTATCGAGGTTGCGCGCGAGCTCGGCGCGGTACGTGCGCTCGTCGGTCGCCTCGAAGGCGGTGGGCATGCCGCCGCCGGCATTGTTGACCCACACGTCGACGCGCTCGAAGCGCGCGCACGCGAGCGCGGCGGCGGCGTCCGCGACGCGGGCGTCGCTCATGTCGCCCACCTGCGTCTCGATGCGCGCACCGCGCGCGCGCAGCTCGCTCGCGAGCGAGGTGAGGCCGGCCTCCGCAATGTCGTTCGCCACGAGCGCGGCGCCTTCGGCGGCGAAGCGCGTCGCGATCGCGCGGCCGATGCCCGAGCCCGCGCCCGTCACCACTGCGACTCTGCCTCCGATCCGCCCCGCCATCGCTGCCTCCCGAGCGCGCCAGCGTGCCGCAACCCCGCGGCGCGCGCGCCCCGAGCGCGATACCAACGCGCGCGAGGAATCCGCGTGATCGAGAACGACGACCCCTGGCAGCCTGGCCCGCGTCCTGCCTGGGTGCGCTCGCTGCACGCATCGGTGCGGCCCGAGTGGATCCGCCTCGACGCGGACGAGCTGCTCGACGCGGCCCAGCGCAGCACCGGTCTCGCCGACTTCGGCGGCGACGAGTTCCTGACGCCGTATCGCATCTTCGTGGGCGCGTGCGAGCGCGAGGCGAAGCTGCATGCGCTCGGGCGCATGCTCGTGCGCGGCGACGTGCTCACCTGGCTCGAGAACCGGCTGCGGCTACGCGCGGCGCGCAAGCTCGATCCCGCGATCGCGGCGCAGCGCATCGAGCGGCCGATCTTCATCACCGGCCTGCCGCGCACCGGCACGACGCTCCTGCACGAGCTGTTCATGCAGGACCCTGACAACCGCGTGCCGCTGCACTGGGAGGTGCGCTCGCCCTGCCCCGCGCCCGAGGCGGCGAGCTACGCCGACGATCCGCGCATCGCGCGAGCCGAGGACGAGCTGCAGCTCTGGAACGAGATCGTCCCCGAGTACCGAGCGCAGCACGAGCTCGGGGCGCGCATTCCCGTCGAGGACATCCAGATCACGCCGCCCACCTTCGTGAGCGACGAGCTGATGGGCCGCCACATCGTGCCGAGCTATGCCGCGTGGTACGCGAGCGCCGACAAGTCGGTCGCCTTCGCCTTCCACCGCCAGTTCCTCCAGCACCTCCAGTCGCGCCACGCGCGCCGGCGCTGGGTGCTGAAGTCGCCGTCATGGCTCGGCCTGCTGCCGGTGCTGTTCGGCGAATACCCCGACGCGCGCGTCGTGATCACGCATCGCGATCCGCTGCGCGTGCTGCCGTCGGTCGTGAGCATCCTCTACTCGACCGCGTTCGTGCGCAGCGACTCGGTCGACGCCGGCATGTTCAAGGGCTGGTTCTCGCCCGAGACCTGCCGCGCTCTGCTCGACGCGATGTGCGCGTTCCGCGATTCGGCCGCGATCGCGCCCGCGCAGTTCTGCGACGTGCGCTACGCCGAGCTGGTGCGCGACCCCGCCGCAGCGGTCGCGCGCGCGTACGAGCGCTTCGGCCTCGCGTTCGCGCCGGAGCTGGGGGAGCGCATTCGCGCTTACGTCGCGAGCAAGCCGCGCGGTAAGCACGGCGCGCACCGCTACGCGTTCGAGGCGCTGGGGCGCGACGCGGGCGAGGAGCGCGAGCGCTTCCGCAGCTATCAGGAGCGCTTCGGCGTTCCCTCCGAGCCGTGAGCGAGAGAGGACGAAATGGCGCAGCACGATGACGTGGCGACGGGTGGCAGCGGGCTGCGCGGCGAGGCGCTGAAGCAGCTGCGGCGCCCGCAGCGCGCCGAGGCGGAGCAGCGCGCGCGCCTGCTCGACGGCCGCGCCTGGGAGAGCTTCTGCCGCGATCTCGCGGACGCCGGCCGCGCGGTGCTCGAGTTCCCGCTCGGCGGCGCCGAGAGCGAGGAGTTGCGCGCCGAGGGCTTCCGGTACTTGTTGGGGCTCGTGCGCTCGGGCCTCTACAACGCGCTCGAGCTCGCCGAGCCCGGCGCGCCGCGCTGGATCCGCAACCCGGATTCCCAGGCCAAGTGGGGCGCCGAGAATCCGGACAACCAATACCTGTGGGCGCGCGTCGACCCGCGCGCGACCTACCGCGTATTCGGCGAGCGCCGCAGCGTCTACGACTTCCTGCTCGAGGTGAAGGAAGGCCACATGCAGCTCGGCGACGACCGCGTGTTCACCGCGGTCACCGCGCGCGATCTGCAGTTCGGCGCGCACGGCGAGTTCTCGCTGCTGCTCGCCGCGGAGCGGCCCGCGGGCTACGCGGGCGACTTCGTGCCGCTCCACCCCGACGGCAGCTACCTGCAAGTGCGGCAGTACCTGCTCGACTGGGAGCGCGAGACGCCGGCGAGCTTCTTCATCGAACGCGTCGGCGGTGCGGCGCCGCGCGCGCTCGATGCGGCGGCGATGGCCGATCGCCTCGATCTCGCCGGCGAGTGGACGCTCACCACCACGCGCTTCTGGATCGAATGGGTCGAGCAGCTGCGCCGCGGCTGGCGCGCCGGTGCGATCGCACCCGCGCGCCGCTTCGTGGGCGGCGCGCCGGACATCTATTACGGGAACGACTGGTACAAGCTCGCCGACGGCGAGGCGCTGATCTTCGAGAGCGAGCTGCCCGACGCGCGCTACTGGCAGATCGAGCTGTGCGACCCGTGGTTCAAGACGCTCGAGTTCGCGTCGCGGCAGACGAGCCTGAATCACCTCCAGGCGCACGTCGACGCGGACGGCCGCTTCCGCTGCGTGATCGCGCACCGCGACCCGGGCGTGCAGAACTGGCTCGACACCACGGGCAACCGCGAGGGCATGATCCAGTACCGCTGGATCTGGACGCGCACGAACCCGCAGCCGAGCCTACGCAGCGTGCCGCTCGCGGAAGTCGCCCGTCACCTGGCTCCGGACACGCCGCGCTACACGCCGGCACAGCGCGGCGCCGCGATCGCCGTGCGCGAGGCGCACCTACGCCGGCGCGAGCCGGTTGCGTGAGCGCAGTGGGGCCCTTCTCCGAGTAGCGCGCGGCGGCAGCTCGAGAAGCCGCAAGCCGACCGAGCCGGCAGAGCCGGCTCAGTCGGCGCGCAGCGAGCCGAAGGCGAGCGAAGCCCGACGAGACTTACGCCGCGCTGATGTCGAGCACCGAGCGCGCGACCTTGCCGCTGCGCATCAGCTCGAAGCCCTTGTTCACCTCGGCCAGCTTGAGGCGCTGGCTCACGAGGCCCGTGAGGTCGATCCGGCCCTGCAGGAACAGATCGACCAGCTTCGGCATGTGCTCGCGGAAGCGCGTGCTGCCGTACATGCAGCCGATCGCCTTCTTCTCCATCAGGAAGCCGGGGCCGCTGAGCTTGATCTCCGAGCCGAGCGGCATCATGCCGACGATCACCGCGGTACCGCCGTTGCGGATCATCTCGAACGCCTGCGCCGCCGCGTTGGTGTTTCCGATCGCCTCGAACGCGTACTCGGCGCCGAGCCCGCCCGTCAGCGTCTTCACCGCCGCCACAGGGTCATCGATCTTGGCGTTGATGGTCTGCGTCGCGCCGAACTTCTTGGCGAGCTCGAGCTTCTCCGGCACCACGTCGATCGCGATGATCTGGCTCGCGCCCGCGAGCTTGCAGCCCTGGATCACGTTGAGGCCGATGCCGCCGCAGCCGATCACCGCGGTCACGGCGCCGCCCGGGACCTTCGCGGTGTAGAGCGCGGCGCCGATGCCGGTCATCACGCCGCAGCCGATCAGCGCGGCTTCGGCCATCGGCATCTCGGTGGGGATCTTCACCACGCCGTTCTGCGATGTGATCATGTACTCGGCGAACGACCCGACGTTGGCGAACTGCAGCAGCGGCCCGCCCTTCCAGGTCATCCGACCTGCGGCCGACGCTGCGATCATCTGGTCGTTGCACAGGTGCGGCTCGCCGCGCAGGCAGTAATAACACGTTCCGCAGAAGGGCCGGAAGGACATGATCACGCGATCGCCCTTCTTCACGTAGGTCACGCCCTCGCCGATCTCCTCGACCACGCCCGCGGCCTCGTGGCCGAGCACGGTCGGGATCGGCAGCTGCCAGAGGCCGTCGACGAAGTGCATGTCCGAGTGGCACACGCCGCTGCAGACGGTGCGCACGAGCACTTCGCCCGCGATCGGCTTGCGCAGCTCGACCTCCTCGATCGTGAGCGGCTCGTGGGGCTTCTGGTAGACGGCGGCCTTGATCTTCATCTCGCATCGCACCTTCGTGGTCGCGGCCCGGAAGTGAGCCGGCGGAAGCGCGCATCTTGGCGCGGCTTGCGCGCGGGCGAAAGGCGCTGCGGCAGCCGCATTTCGCCCGCCCGAGCTCAGCGTGCGGCGTACTCCCCCATTCCGCGCAGCAGCCGCAGGGTGTCGCCGCCGCCGCTCGGGGCGCCGAATTCGCGGTAGAGCGTGTCCACGTTGACGACGATGCGCTCGCGATCGCTCCACTCGGCGAACTCGCCGAGCTCGATGTCGCGCGCCGCCGTCGGTGCATCCATGCCCGCGTCGAAGCGCAGCCGCGCCTCGCGCGTCACGAACGCGAGATACGCGCGCACCGCCTCGGCGCCGCGCCGATCCGTGATCGGCCCGTGGCCGGGCACGATCACCTCCGCGTTCAGCGCGAGGATGCGGTCGCACGCCGCGATCCAGTTGGCGACGGGGCCCTCCCACACGATCGGCGTGCCCTCCACGAACAGGATGTCGCCGGTGAAGACGGTGCGCGCGTCGGGCACGTGCGCGATCACGTCGCCGCGCGTGTGCGCGGGCCCGACCTCGATCAGCTCCACCGCGCGGTCGCCGACGCGCAGCGCGAGCGCGCCGTCGAAGGTGCGCGTCGGCAGCGCGATCGGGCCGACCTCGTCGAACGCGAAGGGGCCGAACGCGCGCCGCACGAAGCGGCCGAGCGGCGAATCGTCGCCGCCGAGCGACTTCACCAGGCCGCCGAGCACCGCGGCCGGCAGGTGCTTCATCTCCTCGGCAGTGGCGGTCGAGGCCACGATCTCCGCGCCCGCAACCAGCGCGTTGCCATAACAATGATCGCCGTTCGCGTGGGTGTTCACGAGCGTGCCGATGCGCGCCGCCGCGCGCGGCTCCGCGCGCCGCATCGCGTCCAGCATCTCGCGCGTGAGCCGCAGGTCGAAGAGCGTGTCGACGAGCAGCGATCGATCGCCGTCGACGACCAGCCCTGCATTGCTCCAGCCCCAGGAGCCGTCGGGCTGCAGGTAGGCGTAGAGGCCGCGGCCGACCTCTTGGAGCCCCTTCTCGAAGCGAAAGCGCGCGAGCCCGAGCTGCTTCCAACTCATGCCGGTCCCCCTGACAATTGCGCGGGATCGAACTCGCCATCGACCAGCTCGATGCGCGTGCCGTCGGGATCGAGCACGAAGATCACGCGGGACGAGAACTGCGCGCTCTCGATGCGCGATTCGGGCAGCGGCCGCGCGCCGAGCGCGCGCAGCGAGGCGAGCACGGCGTCGAGATCGCTCACGATCAGCGAGAGGTGCGTCAGGCCCGCCAGGTTCATCGGCCTCGGCCCGCGCGCCGATTCCGCGCCGGGGCTGCGGTAGTGCAGCAGCTCGAGGCGCACGGCGTCGCGCTCGAGGTAGACGGCTTCGAGCAAGGCGTGCGGGAGATCGAGCAAGCGCGAGGTCTCGGGGCCGTGCGTCGTCATGCGCGACAGCTCGCGGAAGCCGAGCCCCTTCACGTAGAACGCGTGCGCACGCGCGAGATCGCGCACGCACAGCCCGAGGTGGGAGAAGCGGCGGACGGCCATGCGCGCGAGGTAGCGCGGCGATGAGGTGCGGAGCCACGCAGGCCGCGTCTTTCGGGCTCGCGCTCAGGCGCCTCGAACGGGGCTAGGGCGTGATCTGCGGCTTGCCGGGCGTGCCGAGCTGCCCGAGGCGCCGCTGCTCGTTGCTCTTCGCGCCCTCGAGCCCGGTGGAACCGTAGGCGCTGACCGCGACGAACACCGTGCTCCCGTCCGGCACCTGGAGCGAGTAGCTGTAGACGCCGGCGGATGCGGTGGGCATGCCGACGTCGAGCGTGGTCTGGTAGACGCCCGTGGCGCTCCCGACATAGACCTTGAAGCCCGCCACGGCGCTCGCGTTCGGATGTTGCCAGCGGAGCAGCTCGCTACGGGCGCTCGCTGCGCTTGCCAACCCGAGTAGCAGCGCGCCGAGCGCGGCCGCGCGAAGAGCCCGCTTCCCCATCACCACCCTCTCCGTCCTCATTCGAGCACCAGGAAGTGCCAGCGCTTCGAGGCCGGCACTTGGTCGAGGTCGAGCGACTGGGTGTTCCACTCCATGTCGCCGTCCGCATTCAGCGCGCCCAAGGGGTCGACGCTGTAGGCGGCGAAGCCGCCCTTGGCGATCACCACCAGCTCGGCGCGGCCGTCGCTGCTCACGTCGATCACGCCGCGCACGCGCGCCTTGCGGGCCAGGCGCACCGCGATGCCCTGCGCCGGCGCGTTCATGCCGTTCATGAACCAGACGTGGATCGAGCGCGCACTGTCGTCCAGCGCCTGCCAGACGAGATCTTCCTTGCCGTCGCCGTCGAGGTCGCCCGCGCCAGCGGGGCGCGCATCCTTGGGCGCGTTCGGCAGCGAGAAGAGAGCGCTCGGGATCGCGCCGTTCATGCGCCACCCCTCGAGTGCACCGGTCGCGGGGTCGCGCCACACCAGGTCGGGTTTCATGTCCCCGTCGACGTCGGCCACGGCGGCGAGGGTCATTCCGGCTGGTGCCGGATCGACCGCACGCACGCCCGTCTGGCCGGCGCCGTTCAGGGTCCAGATCTCGCTCGTACCCGCCTTCGCGTCATGGAAGAAGGCGTCCGCGCGGCCGTCGCCCGAGAAGTCGCGGAACGATTTGACGCGGAACTCGGCCGGCTGGTCCGGCAGTGCGATCGTCGTGTAAGCCGCGCCGTTCATGCGCCAGATCTCGTTCGCACCGTTCTCGGCGTTGCGCCAGAGCACGTCGGCCTGCCCGTCGGCGTCGACGTCCGCGTAGCCCACCGGACGCATGCTCGCTCGCGTGGGCTTGCCGAGCGTCTGCCACTCGCGAGAGCCGTCGCTGTTGAGGAGCAGCACCGAGAGCTCGCCCGACGCCATGTTGAACGCCAGCGCGTCGGTCATGCCGTCGCCGTCGACATCGCCGGCTGCATCGCCTCCGCTCGGCGGCGGCGGGGGCGGAGGAGGAGGCGGCGGCGGAGTGGCTTGCGTGAAGGTGATCGCGTCCGATGGGCTGGAGGGCGTGCCGATGCGCCCCGCGCCGTCGTAGGCCGCGGTGCGCACGCGCACGGTCTCGCCGATCTGGCCGGAGACGCGCGTCGAGGTCGCCGCGATGCGGGCTTCCTCGCGGTAGCTCCCGCCGTTCCGCGACACCTGCACGGAGTAACCCGAGACCGGGCCGGTCGCCGCCGACCAACGCAGACCGGCGGAGGTGCCGGTCACGTCGACGGCGAGCGCGCTCGCCGGCGCGAGACACGCGAGCAGCAGGCACGCGCTCGCCAGGGTCTCCGAAGCTCGCAGCATCCGCTCATCTCCCGCAGTCGAGTCCACATTCGGAACTGGATCGGGGATCGCCCGTGATCCGCCTCACGGGCATGCGGAGAGCGCTGTTTTTTCTCGCGCTTCACGCGCTTTGTGCGGAAGCGATGCGCATCAAAGGGGTCGCGCGCTCAGCGCGCCGTCGCGGGCGCTTCGGGGCGCCGCGCCGCGCGGGCGGCCGCGAGCGATTGCAGCGTTTCATAATAAGTCTCGCGCAGCGGCCGCAGCGCCACGCCGAGCTCGGCGAGCGCGGCATCGTTCGGCAGCGCGCGCATGCCGGTCGCGTACTCCATCGCCTCGCGCGAGATCGGCGAGGCGACCGGCCGCACGCGCCGCAGCCAGTCGAGGGCGCTGCCCGCAGCGCGCAGCGCCCAGCCCGGGGCGCGCACGCGCGCGATCGCGCGCCCCGTCAGGGGCTCGAGCGCGGCGACGAGCTCATCCCAGGACTGGTACTGCCCGCCCATCACGAAGCGGCCGCAGCGCCGCTCTTCCAGCAGACGCACGCAGAACAGCGCGAGATCCCGCGCGTCCACCGACGCGAGCCCGCCGCTCGTCGCGAGCGTGGTACGGCTGAAGCCGCGGAATGCGCGTACGGCCTCGCTCGCGAGGCCGCCCAGCAGCAGCCCGGGGTCGTCGGGGCCGATCACGCCGTTCGGGTAGACGATCGCGATCGGCGCGCCCGCGTCCTGCCTCGCGCGCACCACGCGCTCCGCCTCGATCTTCGCGCGCGCGTAGCCGTTCCGGCTGCTGCGCAGGGGGCTAGCGCCGTTCGGATCCGGCGCACTCGACGACCAGATCGTGGTCAGGCTCGACACGTAGACGACGCGCTCGACCGCGGCGGCCGCGCAGCCCTCGGTGACCGCGTGCGCCCCCGCCACGTTCTCGCGCAGCAGCCGTTCGGCGTCGCGCGGGTCGAGCGAGACCGCGGCAGCCGCGTGCACGAGCGCGTCGCGGCCGGCGAGTGCGGCGCGCACCGCTGCGGCATCGGTCATGTCGCCGGTCGCGATCTCCACGCTGCCTGGCGCGAAGAGCCGCGCTGCCCGCTCCGGATTGCGCGCGAGCACCCGCACCGCGTGGCCGCGCCCGAGCAAGCAGCGCGCGACGTGCAGGCCGACGAAGCCAGTCGCGCCCGTGACCAGCGCCTTCACGCCTCGCTACCTGAGAGGTGCGCCGCGAGAAAGCGCGCGAGCGCGCGCGCGCCGGCATCGAACTCGGGCTCGGGCGCGAGCAGGTTGGCGACGAGATGCGATTGGCCCGGCGTTGAGTCGAGCTCGAACAGCGCGCCGGGGTGGATCAGCACGCCCGCCTCGTCGAGCACGGCGAGCGCCAGCGCCTCGTCGCTCGCGAACGGCGCTCGCGCGAGCGCCACGATCGCGGCCCAGCCCGCTTCGGCTGCGAGCAGGCGCGCGCCGCGCACGGGCGCGAGCGCGGCGCCGAGCGCGGCGCGATTCGCCGCGACCCGCGCGCCGAGCGCCGCGCGAATCTCCGCGCGGCGCGCGAACAGCGCCGGCAGCGCGCGCGCCGCGAGCGGCGACACTGAGAGATAGGCGTCGGCGGCGAACTCGAGGCGCGCGAGCGCCTCGTCGCGCAGTGCCGGCGGCCCGCCCACCGCGATCCACGCCAGCTTGAGCTGCGGCACGCCGAGCACCTTCGAGGCGCCCGAGAGCACGCAGCAAAGCGGCCCGTCCTCCGCGCCCGCGAGCAGGCTCGGGCGCACGGGGCCGGGCGCCGAATCCGCGAACACCTCGTCCGAGAGCAGCGCGAGCTCGCGCTCGCGGCACACACTCCGCAGGCTCGCGAGGTCGCGCGTCGAGACGAACGCGCCGGTGGGGTTGTGCGGGTGAATCGCGATCAGCGCGCGGCTCTCGGGCATGAGCGAGCTCGCGAGGCCGTCGAGATCGAGCGGCCAGTGCGGGCTCCCGCATTCAGGCGGAAGCAGCCGGTAGCGCGCACAGGCGAGGCCTTCGAGCTCTGCGAGATGCTCGAAGAGCGGATACCCCGGCGTCGGCAGATGAACGAGCTCGCCCGGGTCGGCGAGCACGCGAAAGAGCTGCGCGTAGCCCTCGCTCGTGCCGGCGGTCAGCACGATGTGCTCCGGCTCGAGCTTCGCGCCCTGGGCGTTGTGATACGCGGCGATCGCGGCGCGCGCGCGCACATCGCCGCGCGGATCGGGCTCGTAGCGAAGCGTCTCGGGTGCGCGTGCGGCCTCGGCGAGGGCTTCGCTCAGCAGCTCGCCCGGCAGCGCGAGGCTCGCGGGGTTCGCGTTCGTGAGATCGAACAGTGCGCGCTTCGCCGCGCGCGCGGCGGCGACCCGCTGCGCGAGCGCGCTCGGCGTGAGATCCCAAGACGCGCGCGCGGAGAACATGCGCGCAACGTAGGGGCGTGGCCGAACGCTCTGCCACGCGCGACGGTGCCGGCGTGACGCAGCTGGGCGCGCCCACCCTGCGAACGGAACGGCTCGTGCTGCGGGCGTGGCGCGCGAGCGACCGCGCGCCCTTCGCCGCGATGGGCCAGGACGCGCACGTGATGCGTTACCTCGGGCCGCTGCTCTCGCGCGCCGCGAGCGACGCGCTCGCCGACCGGATCGAGGCGCACTTCAGTGCGCACGGCTTCGGGCTGTGGGCCGTGGAAGCGCCCGGCGTCGTCGAGTTCGCCGGCTTCGTCGGCCTCTCCACGCCGAGCTTTGCCGCGCACTTCATGCCCTGCGTCGAGCTGGGCTGGCGCCTCGCCGCCGCGCACTGGGGGCGCGGCTATGCCACCGAAGCGGCGCGCGCGGCCCTCCGCTTCGGCTTCGAGCAGGCGACGCTGCCCGAGCTCGTCGCCTTCACCACGCGCGAGAATCTCGCATCCCGCGCGGTGATGGAGCGGCTCGGGATGACGCACGACCCGCGCGACGACTTCGCGCACCCGGCGCTCGCCGCGAGCGATCCGCTGCGTCCGCACGTGCTCTATCGAATTCAGCGAGCGCCGGGCGCCTGAGCCAGGCGATGCGCGCAGTTGGCGCGAACTGCCAATCCTTTGGCGCATTCCGTCAAGGTTGACTCGCGGTCACTGGCCGATCTTGGGTGGGCCGCCGGGGGGAATTTCCGGAGGGCGAAGGCAGGCCGCGCGCGGTCTTTGGGGGACGACGTGGAGAGTCTGGTGGAGCAGCTCGGAGGCGGCGTGGCGATCGCTCTCGCGATCCAGCTCGCGCTGCTGGGGGCGTGGCTGGTGGCGCGCGAGCGGAAGCCCTCGGCTGCCCGCGCGGTCGCGCCCGTGCGCGCCGTCGCGCTGTGGCTGGGCCCGTGCGTCGTCGTTGGAGCGCTCGCCGCAGCCTGCTTGCTGCGCGGGCTCGCGCAGCAGTCGCTTCCGCCGCTCGCCGAGATCGCGCTCTCGGCCGCTCTCGTGGGATCCTTCGCTGCGCTCGCCCTCCGCGCCGGGAGCCTGCTCGGCGACGACCGGCGCTACCGCGAGCTCGTCGACTCCGCGCCCGTCGGCATCGTCGCCTGCGATCGCACGGGCCAAGTGCGCATCGTGAATCAGCCGATGTGGCGGATGCTGGGCGCGCCCGAGGCCCTGCCGGCCAGCAAGTTCGGGAACCTGCTCACGCATCCGGCGGTGGTGAACGGCGGCGGCGCCGAGATCGCGCGGCGGGCGCTCGAGGCCGGCGCCACGCTGTCGACGGAGGCGTCCTACGACTCGATGTGGCGCGGCACGCGCATCGTGCGTGTCACGGCGGGGCCGCTCCAAGATCCGGGCGGCGAGATCGCGGGGGCGGTGCTGCTCGCGGAAGACGTCACCGACGGAAAAGCGATTCAGCACCACCTGCGCGAGGGCAAGCGCGTCGCGGCGATGACGCGCCTCGCGGCGTTGATCGCACACGAGGCGAACGACGCGCTGGCCTGCGTGCAGAGCAACCTCACGCGGCTCGCGGAAGGCGTCCAAGGGCACGACGCCGAGCTCGCCGAGGTCGTGGCGGAATCTGCCGACAGCGTGAGCCGCGCGATCGCGCTGATGCGCGACCTGCAGGACGGCGCGCGCGCCGAGAGCGACGACGACGACGCGCTCGAGACGACCGCGCTCGCGCCGCTGATGCGCAGCTGCGTGCGGATCGCGGCGGCGCACGCGGGCTACCGCCAGGTGACCGACGAGCAATATGCCGACGTGCCGCCGCTGCGCGGCTCGACGTCGCTGCTGCGCCAGGCGCTGATGAACGTGGTCCTGAACGCCGTCGAGGCCGCGGGGGAGCGCGGCAAGGTGCGCGTCGCTACGCGCCGCGAGGACGACTTCGCGGTGGTTCGCATCAGCGACGACGGACCCGGCATCCCGCCCCAGAATGCGGAGCGCATCTTCGAACCGTTCTTCGCCACCAAGTCGGCGCGCGCCGGCGCGGGCCTCGGCCTCTACCTCGCGCGCGAGATCGTGCGTTCGCACCACGGCGAGATTCGCCTGGTCGCGTCCGAAGGGCCGGGAGCCACGTTCGAGATTCGACTGCCGGTCGTGGTGGGAGGCGCCACATCGCAGGAAGGGCCCGACGCGACGTGAGCGACTCGACTACTGCGAGCTGCGAGACTCGCCCCCGAAGTGCACCGCGTCACGCGCCTCGCGCGGCCGCGCCGGCCAGCGTGCGCCGGTGCTCGAGCGGCGTGCGCCCGTTCCAGCGCCGGAACGCGCGATGGAAGCTCGACAAGTCGTTGTAACCGAGCAGGAACGCCACCTCGCCCAGGCTCAGGTCGTTGCGGCCGAGATATTGGTCGGCGAGCTCGCCGCGCACGTCGGCGAGCAGGCGCTGGAACGAGGCCTGGTGCTCGCCGAGGCGCCGCTGCAGCGTGCGCGGACTCAGTCCGAGGCGCCGGCCGAGCGCGCGTACGCTCGGGTCGCCGATCGAGAGTGCGTCGGCCATCGCCTGCCGCACTTCCTCGATCCACACGCCGCGCTCGTCGCTGCCGAGATGCGCGTCGAGATGCCGCTCGACCACGCGCAAGAGATCCGGGTCGGCGGCGGGGACGCGCAGCTCGAGATCTGCAGCCGAAAACGCGGTCTGCATGTGGACGCCCTGCCCGAACAGCATTGGCGAGCGATAGAACCGCTGGCGCTCCCCGAGCTGCGCGGGCGCGCGGTGTCCGAAGCGCATGCGCTGCGGATGCCACTCGCGCCCGCAGAGAATCTGCATCACGCGCAGTCCCATCGTCGCCGTCGCCTCGGTGTAGTGGCGGCAGGCTTCGTAGTCGGGGAGCGAGATCTCGAACGTGATCGTGGCGATCGCGCCGACACGCCCGAAGCGCATGTGTCCGCGCCGCATCTGAAAGCCGCTGTAGCGATCGAGGTTGCGCAGCGCGGCGCCGACGGTCGGCGCGTGCAGGATCGCGAAGGCGAGGACGCCGAGGACGCTCGCGTCGCGCTGCTGTCCGAAGTGGAAGCCGAAATCCTCATCGCCCAACTCCTGCGCAGCCGCGTCGAAGAGCGCGACCACGCGCGCGACCGGCAGCATGCGCTCCGAGTCCGCGAGCTCCGCGAGCGCGACGTCCGCCCGCGCGAGCACGCGCGCAGGCGCTCCGCCGCGGGCGGCCACGTACTCGAGCAACCCCGCGGTGGCGCCGGCGCGGACGGTGGTTCCCATGGCTCAGCGCGCGGGAGGCGCCGGAGGCCGGGCGCCGTAGCAGGAGCGCGGGATCGCGGAGCCAGAAGACGCGATCCGCTCGATTGCGCAGACGCGTGCTTCCGGCATACGGGGCCTCCCCTGCGTCGACTCAGGTATCGAACGCCTGATCGATGCGTTTGAAGCGGCGCTGGATGAACTCGCGGCTCTCGGGGTGCGGGAACAGGTAGAGCTTATTGTGCCGAATGCCGTCGACGACGAGCTGCGCGACGCTCTCGACCGGGATCTGCCGCCCCGCCATCTGGGATTCGTCGACCTCGGGGTAGTTCTGCTTCTCAGGACCGCCGTAGTCGCCTTGGCGATTGCGCCCCGACGCGTCGATGTTCGTCTTCACGCGCATCGGGCACAGCACCGACGCGCCGACGCCGTGCTCGCGCAGCTCGCGGTGCAGGACCTCCATCAGCGCGACCACTCCGTACTTCGCGACGCAGTAAGCGCCGAGGCCGATGTTCGGAACCATGCCCGCGAACGAAGCCGTCGCGACGATGTGCCCGCCCTCGCCCTGCTCGACGATGCGCTGCGCGAACGATTCGACGCCGTGGATCACGCCCCACAGATCGACGTCGATCACCCAGCGCCAGTCGTCGTGGGTCATGTTCACGACCGGGCCGCTGACGGCGACGCCGGCGTTCAGGAACGCGATGTGCACGGCGCCCATCCTCTCGAAGGCGGCGTCCGCGAGCGCCTCCACCGCTTTGCGCGAGCTGACGTCGCACACCACGCCCTCGGCTCTCGCGCCGAGCGCGCGAATTCGCGCGACCGCGGCGTCGAGCGCGCCCTGCTCGATGTCGGCGAGCACGATGCGCGCTCCCTCGCGTGCGAGCGCCTCGGCGGTGGCAAAGCCGATGCCGCTGGCGCCGCCCGTAATCACCGCCACCCGGTTGCGTAGCTGCTCCATCGGGCCTGTCCTCCGGGCACATCTTAGGCCAGCGACGGCGCTAGGCGGCCGCGATACGGTGCCGCGCCATGCGCGAAGGCCTGTTGATTCTCGGCGACCACCTCCCGAACCCGCATACCGGCGTGAAGACGACACCCGCCGCTCGGCACCGCCAAATCGTCGAGCTCGGCGTGCGCGCCGAGGCGCTCGGCTTCGATTCGGTGTGGCTCGGCGAGCATCACCTGTGCGACTACATCCTCTCGTCGCCGCCGGTGGTGCTCGCCGCGATCGGCGAGCGCACGACGCGGCTGCGGCTCGGCACCGGGGTCACCCTCCTCGGCTCGCTCGATCCGGTGCGCGCGGCGGAGGACTACGCGACGGTCGACGCGCTCTCCAGCGGACGCGTCGAGGTCGTCGCCGGGCGCGGCGTGTTGCAGCGCACCTACGCGGACTTCGGGCACGACCCGAAGCACTCGCGCGAGCTGTTCGAGGAGAACGTCGCGGTGCTGCTCGCTGCCTGGAGCGAGGCGCCGACTCAGTTCGAGGCGACGCACCGGCCGAGCCTGCGCGGTGTCACGGTGCACCCGCGGCCCACGCAGACGCCGCACCCGCCGCTCTGGATCGGCGGCGGCAGCTCGTTCGCGTCGGTCGATCTCGCGGCGCGCCTCGGTCTGCCGCTCATGCTGCCGAGCGTGCTCGCGCCGCCCGCCGCGTTCGCGCCCTACGTCGCGCGCTACCGCGAGCGCTTCGTCGCGAACGGCGTCGGCCGTGAGCGCGCGGTCGTCGGCGCATGCAGCCACGTGCACGTTGCAGTCGATTCGCAGCGCGCGCGCGAGCGCTGGCGCCCGTATCACACGCAGTACCTCCACTGGGTGAGCGGCGTGCTGATTCCGTGGGGCGTGCCGAACCTCGGCTTCGGCGAGGAGCGCGCCGCCGGCCCGCCGCCGCCCGCGCCCAACTTCGACGCGATGTGCGCCGGCCCCTCGATCTGCGGCAGCGCGAGCGAGGTGACCGATCGCATCGCCGCGATGCGCGAGAGCCTCGGTCTCGACGTGCATCTCGCGATGTTCGACCACGGCGGCATCCCCGAAGCGGAGCTCGCGGATGCGCTCGAACGCTTCGCCCGCGACGTGATGCCAGCGCTCGCGCGCGCTTGACTCCGCGCCGGGCGCGCTACCACTGCCCGCGCACTCGATCGGAGGACAGCCCATGGCACGCGTCGTGAAGCTCGGCATCAAGCGCCCCGTCACGCAGCCGCTGCTGCCGGATCCCACGCCGCGCGAGGCGAAGTACACGCTGATCTCGGTCGACGATCACCTGATGGAGCCGCCGCACACCTTCGAGGGGCGGCTGCCCAAGAAGCTCGAGGAGCGAGCGCCGCAGGTGGTCGAGACCGAGGAGGGGCACGAGGTCTGGGTGTTCGAGGGCACGCCCTACTTCCAAGTGGGCTTCATGTGCGTCGCCGGGCGCGCCAAGGAAGATCAGCGCTACGAGCCGGCGCGCTTCGACGAGATCCGCCCCGGCGCGTTCGACGCGAAGGCGCGCGTTCGCGACATGGACATCAACGGCGTCTACGCCTCGCTGAACTACCCGTCCGGTGTCACGGGCTTCGGCGGCACGCTCTTCTCCGAGGCGAAGGATCCGGAGCTCGGCCTCGCCTGCGTGCGAGCGTGGAACGACTGGATCCACGAGGAGTGGGCGACGCCGTTCCCGGAGCGCTTCATCCCGCTCGGCATCACCTTCCTCACCGATCCCGAGAAGGGCGCGGCGGAGATTCGGCGCAACGCGAAACGCGGCTTCAAGGCCGTGACGATTCCGGAGCAGCCGCACAATCAGGGGCTGCCGTCCGTATTTCAGCCGCACTGGGAGCCGATCGTGCGCGCCTGCGCCGAGACCGAGACGGTGCTCTCGCTGCACGTCGGCTCGTCGGGCTTCGGCAAGATGCCGCCTGGCGCCCCGATGCTCGAGCTCGGCGCCACGAAGTTCGGGCCGATGGCGATCGACACCTGCGCCGAGTGGCTGTGGAGCGGCTGGCCGGCGAAGTACCCGGAGCTGAAGATCGCGATCGCGGAATCGGGGATCGGCTGGGTGGCGATGCTGGCGGATCGGCTCGACAACATCATGGCGCGCTCGGGCTACGGCGCGGGCTGGACGGACAAAGTGAACTCGCCGTCGGCGGTGTTACGGCGGAACTTCTGGTTCTGCATGATCGACGATCCGTCCACGATCTCGACGCTCGAGCACATCGGGATCGATCACGTCGTCGCGGAGTCCGACTACCCGCACGGCGACGGAACGTGGCCGGATACGCAGGCGGTGATGGAGCGGATGCTCGGAACGCTGCCGGTCGAGTGGATTCGGAAGATCACGCACCAGAATGCGGCGAAGCTGTATCGGCACCCGTTGCCGGCGGTGTGCAGGCCGTAACAGGCTTTGCAGAGAGCGCGCGGCGGGAGCCGGGCCGGCTGCGCGCGATGGCTCGGCTTCGGCCCCTCTCTCGCGGGTGTACCGGCGAGTGTCGAGATAGGCGTTGCGTTGCGG
>DATBRS010000029.1:0-32320 GCA_036560185.1 Myxococcota bacterium | reverse complement strand
ATTGCGTAGGGGACGTACTTGCGTAGCGCGCTACGCAAGTACGTCCCCTACGCAATCGCACTACGCTGCGGCGCGATGAGTGAGCCGTTCCCCGCCGATGCTCGCCGCGCGGCGCTGCGCTGGCTGTACGGATTCGTCGCGCGCGAGCGGGCGCGCGTCGCGGGCCTGCTCGCGTTCGCGCTCGCGACCACCGCGCTCGCGCTCGCGCAGCCATGGCTCACGCAGCGCATCATCGACGACGGCTTGCTCGCGCGCGATCGCGGCGCGCTCGCGCGCAACGCGGCGCTGCTGCTCGCAGCGGGGCTCGGCGCGGTCGCGCTCTCCGGCGCGAGCCGGATCTTTCACACGCGGCTCTCGAGCCGCGTCTTGTTCGCGCTGCGCGAGGAGGTCTACGCGCACCTGCTCGCGCTGCCGCCGGGTTGGCATCGGCGCTGGCGCACCGGCGACCTGATGTCGCGGCTCGACGGCGACGTCGCGGAGCTGCAGCGCTTCAGCGTCGACACCCTGTTCGCGGGCCTCAGCTCGGCGCTCGGGCTCGCCGGCGCGCTGGCCCTGATGCTGCGAATCGACGCCCGCCTCGCGCTCGCGCCGCTCGTGCTCGCGCCGCTCGAGGCGTTCTGGCTGTGGCGCATGCGCCCGCGCGCGGAGGCGAAGACGCGCGCGCTGCGGGCGCGCGGCGCCGACGTCTCGAGCTTCCTCGCGGAGACGCTGCCCGCGGTTCGCACAATCCAGAATGCGGTGGCGGAGGCGCGCGAGCACGCGCGCCTGGGCGCGCTGAACGCGGCCTACGCGGGCGACTTGTTACGACTCCAGCGCACCGAGTTCGCAGCTGCCGCCGTGCCGCGCGCCCTGCTCGCCGCGGCGCGCGCGGCGGTGCTGCTGGTGGGCGGCTTCTACGTGATCGATGGACAGCTCGCGCTCGGCGCGCTGGTCGCGTTCGGCGCGTATCTCGCGCTCGCGATCGGCCCGGTGCAGGCGCTGCTCGGCATCGCGGTCGCGCGGCAGCGGCTCGTCGTCAGCCTCGAACGCGTGTGGGAGCTGCGCCGCGTCGAGGCGAGTGCAGGCGCCGCAGCGCGGAACGGGAGCGCGCCGCCGCGCGGCGACATCGCGATCGAGGCGGTCACGTTCGCCTACGACGACGGCGCGGCGATCCTGCGCGAGGCGAGCGCGCTGCTGCCGCTCGGCAAGAAGACGGCGCTGCGCGGCGCGTCCGGCATCGGCAAGACCACGCTGGTCGACCTGCTGCTCGGGCACGAACGCCCGGTCACTGGGCGGATCGCGATCGGCGGCGCGGATCTGGCCGCGCTCGACCGCGCGGCATGGCGGCGCAGCGTGGCGCTCGTGCCGCAGGAACCCGTGATCTTCCGCGCCTCGCTCGCCGACAACGTGCGCTACGCCGCGCCGGACGCGAGCGCGGGCGAGGTGGCGGAGGCGGCGTCGCGCGCCGGGCTCGGCCCGCTCGTCGCGGCGCTGCCCGGCGGCCTCTCTGCGCGGCTCGGCGAGCGCGGCCAGGGCCTCTCGGGCGGCGAGAAGCAGCGCATCGCGATCGCGCGCGCGCTGCTGCAGCGGCCGGCGCTGGTGATCCTCGACGAGCCGACCTCTGCGCTCGACGCCGCGCTCGAAGCCGAGCTGCTCGCGGAGCTCGACGCGCTGTTCGCCGGCGTGACGCAGCTCGTGATCAGCCACCGCGAAGCGCCGCTCGCGAACGCGGATCAGCGCCTCGTGCTGCGCGACGGCCGGCTGCTGCCGGATCCGGCGCCCGCGTGATTCGTCTCGCGCTGATCGACAGCGGCGTGTCGGAGCGGCATCGAGAGCGCGTGGTCGCGGCGCGCGCATTTCCCGCGCCGCCGCTCGACGTCGAAGACGGGATCGCCGCAGTCACGCGCGCGGCGTTGCCGCACGGCCCCGCGCTCGCCGACGTGCTGCTCGCGGACGCGCGCGTCGAGCTCGTGGTGGCGCGCGTCTTCTTCGCGTCGCTCGCGACGAGCGCCGCGCAGCTCGCGGCGGCGCTCGACTGGGCGGCGGACCAGGGCGCGCGACTCGCGAACGTCAGCGCTGGCCTGCGCGAGCCGCGCGAAGTGTTGGGGGACGCTCTAGCGCGCGCGCTCGCACGCGGCGTCGTCGTGGTCGCGGCCTCGCCCGCGCGAGGAGCTGCCGTGTACCCGGCGGCGTACTCCGGCGTCGTGCGCGCGACCGGCGACGCGCGCTGCGCGCCGGGCGAGTGGTCGTGGCTCGCGAGCGCGCAGGCCGACTTCGGCGCGCACGCGAGCGCGGGCGAAGTGCGCGGCGCGAGCGCGGGCTGTGCACACGTGAGCGCCTGCCTCGCCGCTCGCCTCGCGTCGGGCGAGACGCCCGAGCGCGCGCTGGCCGCGCTCCGCGAGCGCGCGCACTACGCCGGGCCGGAGCGGCGGGAGCGCTGAAGCGAGGGATCGGCCACGAGTGCGTCCACTCCGGTGCGGTGCGCGCGCAGCCACTCGCGCACCGGCTCGCGGGCGAGCTCGGGCAGGGCGGCGAGCGCTCTCGTCTCCTGCGCCGCGCGTTTCGGCCCGCTCGCCTCCGACGATTGTGCGAGCACTCGCAGCAGCGGCGCGAGCTCGACGCCGGCGACGTGCCAGGTCCCGAGTGGGCGCTCCGCCGTCACGACCACCTCGTGCGCTTCGATGAGGCCCTCGCGCACGACCGGCCGCGTCGCGATCGCGAGCGGCGCGACCCGCGCGCTCGCGCCGGCAGTGCGATTGTCGTTGGCTGGCTCCGGCCAGGCTGCACGCGTCTCCCAGAACGTGCCGCCGTGATGCGCGGCGCCGAGCGCGTAGAAATCGCGCGACACGCGCGCGAAGCGCTCGAACAGATCGCGCGCGCGCTCGGCGTAGAACGAGCGTGCGAGCGCGGCGCGCGCCGGCGCGCGCAGCAGCGTGTTGATCACCGCGGGCGCGACGAGCGCGCTCGAGAGCGCCTGGAAGACGCCGTTGCCCGAGAGCGGATCGACGGCGAGCGCGGCGTCGCCGACGCGCAGCGCGCGCTCGGCGATCGGCGCGCCGTCCAGCACCGGCGTCGCGGCGCGCGCGATGGGTTCGCCCTCGGGCGCGGCGTCCCCGAGCAGCTCGCGACAGAACGCGTCGGCACGCAGCGCGCTGTCGATGCGCGCGGAGAGCTGCGCGCGCGCCGGCACGCTGCGCGCCTCCAGCGCGAGCTGCAGCGCGATGCCGCCCGCGCCGTCGTCCGCGAGCCAGAGCCACGCGTCCGGGAGCGATGCGATCGCGATCCGAGGTGCGGCGTGGCGGCGCGTCGCGCGCCAGCGCTGCACGAGGCACAGCGTCTCCGGCCCGCGCTCGCGCGCGCCGCCGCTCGGCGCCGCGCGCCCGCGCGCCTCGATCGCGAAACGCGCCGCGAGTGCGCCGCCGCTCGCGAGCGGGACGCGCACGGCGTCTGCGCTCGCCTCGATGCGCGCCGCCTCCGTGCGCACGACGCGCACGCCGTTCCGCGCGAGATCGGCGCGCAGGCCCGCATCGAATCCAGAGCGCTCGACCTGCGCCTCTCCGGGCAGCTCGCGCTCGGCGCCGGCCCAACACACGTGCCGCCGTCCGGGCGCTTCTACCGCCGCGAGCGCGTCGCGCAGGCCGAGGCCGCGCAGCGCCTCGACGACCCGCGCGGAGAAGCTCTCACGCGCCGCCCTCGCGCGCGGCGGGTCGGGCGCGGCGATCACCGTCACCGCGTAGCCGAGCGCCGCGAGCCCGAGCGCCGCGGCTGCGCCGGCGGGGCCCGCGCCGAGCACGGCGATGTCGCAGGGTTCGGTCGCCACGCGGCGAGTGTGCGCGGCGCGCGCCCGCGTGGCGAGCGGGCGCCGGACCCGAGCGGCAGCGCGCGAGCCGGCGCGCAGGCATTAGGGCCCGCGGCGACGCCGCGGCTCGGACCGGAGCGAGCGCGCGGTACGACGCTGCCGCGAGCGCGGCGGACGGCGGCGCGGTATCTCCCGCCTCTCATGGGGGAACGCGAGTTCGCGCCGAACCGAGCGGCGCGCGGCACCGGGACGACGCGGCGCGTGTGGGCGCTCGCGTGGCCCGCGATCCTGACGAACCTGCTGCAATCGCTGGTGGGAATCGTCGGCGCGGCGGTCGTGTCTCGCCAGCTCGGCACGGCGGCGATCTCCGCAACCGGCGTGGGCGGCCGGATCTTCTTCACGCAGCAGGTCGTGCTGATGACGATCACCACCGGCACGATGGCGCTCGTGGCGCGCGCCTGGGGCGCGGAAGACCGGGCCGAAGCGGAGCGCATCACGCGAACCTCGCTCTGGCTCTGCGGCGCGCTCGCGCTGATCGTGATGGTGCCCTGCATCGCCTTCGCGCATGCGCTGGTCGGCGTGTTCGGTCTCGACGGCCCCACCACTGATCTCGCCGCGACCTACGTGCGCTGGGTGAGCCTCTCTGCCTTCCCGTTCGCGATGGCGATGGTGATCGCGACCGCGCTGCGCGCGGCGGGCGACACGCGCACGCCGCTCTGGATCAGCATCGCGGGCGCGTCGCTGAACATCCTCGCGCTCTGGGCGCTGGTCGGCGGTGGGCTCGGCGTGAAGCCGCTCGGCGTCGCGGGCGCGGCGATCGCGAACTCGGTGGGCGCGCTCGTCGGCGCTGCGATCTCGCTGTGGCTCTGGCGGCGCGGCTCCCTCGCGCTCGGGCCGACGCCGGGCGGCGACGACTTCGACCGCGGCCGCGTCTGGCGGCTGTTCCGCATCGGCATCCCGGCCGGCGCCGAGGGCCTCGGCTTCCAAGTCGGGTTCATGGGATTCATCTGGATCATCGCCCGCTACGGCAACGAGGCGAACGCCGCGTACCAACTCGGCGTGAACCTGCTGGCCTTCTCGTTCCTCGTCGGCCAAGCGTTCTCGATCGCCGCCTCGTCCCTGGTCGGCCAACACTTGGGCGCTCGCGACGAGGTGGGCGCGGAGCGCAGCGGCTGGCGCGCGATGTGGCTCGCGATCGGCGTGATGGTGGTGTTCGGCGGCGCGATCATCGCGTTCGCGGAGCCACTCGCGCGTTTCCTCGCGCCGAGCGACCCCGAGGTCGTGCGCCTGACCGTGCGCTTCATCTGGGTGCTCGGCTCGGTGCAGGCGCTGATGGCGGTGGAGTTCACGCTCGGCGGTGCGCTGCGCGGCGCGGGCGACACGATCTTCCCGTTCCTGACGGTGCTGAGCGGCCTCACCTTCGGGCGCCTTCTGTTCGCAGCGCTCTTCATGTGGCTCGACAAGGGCATCGAGTGGATCTACGCCGCCCTGATCGCCGACTACATCATCAAGGGCGTGCTGTTCGTCTGGCGCTTCCGCGGTGGCGCCTGGAAGCGCATCCAAATCGAGCGCGAAGAGGCGCTCGTGCTCGACGCGGCGCCGGAGCACGACGCGGGCTGACGCGCGCGCGTGCTGTCGAGGTGCGCGTCGGGGCTCCGAGCGCGGGCGCAGCGGGCGGCGGCGGGGCGGAGGTCGCGGACTACGGGCCCTCGGCCTTGCGGTGTGCGGCGATGGGTGGTGGCGGCGCGGGGCGTTTGGGCGCGCTTTCGCGCTCGCGGCCAAGGTTGCGGTGCGCCGTGACATGCGGTGGTCATGGTGGAATCCGGGCCCTCCGCTCGCGATCCATCCGCCCCGCCGCCGCCCGCTGCGCCCGCGCTCTCGTGCTGATGCACTGTCGCGCTGCACTCGGGGCCGCGGCGCGAGACGCGCGGCGCTGGCTTCGCGCGCCGTCTCTCGCAGGGGAGGGCGCCGAGCTGGCTCGAGGCTGCATCGCCGTCGGTGCGTGTCACAATGCGGTTCACGCGGGAGGCGCCGATGGCCGAGATCGAGTTCGACGAGTGGATGAGCGACGCCGACGCGGCTCTCTGGCACGCGGAGCGCGACCCGCGCCTGCGCTCGACGATCGCGCTGGTGTGCGAGCTCGACCGCGCGCCGGATCGCGCGCGCTTCGACGAGTCGATCGCGTACACGCTCGAGCAGATCCCGCGGCTGCGGCAGCGCGTCGCGCAGGATGCGCTCGGCCTCGCGCCGCCTCGCTGGGAAGAGGATCCGCACTTCGATCTGCGCTTCCACGTGCGGCACGCGACGCTCGGCGGGCAGGGCTCCCTGCGCGCGCTGCTCGACATGGCCGAGCCGATCGCGATGCAGGCCTTCGACAAGGATCGCCCGCTCTGGGAGCTCTACCTGGTGGACGGCCTCGCGGGCGGCCGCGCGGGCATGATCCTGAAGCTCCATCACGCGGTGTCGGACGGCATGGGGCTGGTGCGCATGACGGGCGCGCTGGTCGAGCGCACGCGCGAGCGCGATCCGCGCAAGGCGGCCGCGAGCGCGGAGTTCGCGCGCGCCGAGGAGCGCAGCGAGGGCGAGCGGCTGCGCGACGCCGCGCGCCACCGCGGCGAGCAGCAGCTGAGCAGCGCGCAGCGCCTGGTGCGCGCGCTCGCGGGCGGCGCGGCCAGCCTGCTGCGCGATCCGCGCGCCGCGCTCGAGGACGCGCGCGACACCGCGGAGTCGATCGGGCGCGCGCTGCGGCCGGTGAGCGAGCCGCTGTCGCCGATCATGCGCGAGCGCGGCATGGCGCTGCGGCTGTCGGGCTTCCACGTGCCGCTCACGGAGCTGAAGCGCGCGGGCGAGGCGCTCGGCGGCACGCTCAACGACGCATTCGTGACTGCGGTCGCCGGCGGCCTGCGCATCTACCACGAGAAGCGTGGCGCTCCCGTCGACGAGCTGCGCATGACGATGCCGATCAACCTGCGCGAGGGCGACAAGGCCAAGCGCGCGGGCAACCAGTTCGCGCCGGCGCGCTTCCTCGTGCCGGTCGGCATCGAGGATGCGCGCGAGCGCCTGCGCGAGATCCAGTCGCGCGTGCGCGAGCAGCGCGGCGAGCGCGCGCTGCCGCTGATCGACGACATCTACGGCGTGATCAACGCGCTGCCGCGCGCAGCGTCGCTGTCGCTGCTCGGGAGCCTGCTGAAGGCGATCGACTTCGTGACGAGCAACGTGCCGGGGCCGCGCTTCGCGGTCTACCTCGCGGGCGCGAAGATCGAGCGCATGTTCCCGTTCGGGCCGCCAGCCGGCGCCGCGCTCAACGTCACGCTCTACAGCTACGACGGCGTCTGCCAGATCGGCGTGAACTGCGATCGCGCCGCGGTGCCCGATGCGGAGCTGCTGAGCGAATGCCTCGAGCGCGGCTTCGACGAGCTGCTCGCGGCCGCGAGCGCGTCGCGGGCGCGAGGCGATGTGGGCAGCGCGGGCGAAGCGCCGATCGATTAGGCCGCGCCGCGCCGCCGCGGGCTCACGCCTTCAGCGCGACTGCCTTCGTCAGCTCTTCGAGCGATTCGGCGAACAGGCCCTTGAAGCGCCACAGGTCGGGCACCAGCTCGCGGCACGAGATCAGGCCCCAGTCGAGGTGATCGCGGTAGCTCTGCACCGTGATGTTCAGCCCCTGGCCCTCGGCGACCGCCGAGACCGGATAGAACGTCTGCAGCTCGGCGCCGGCGCAGTAGAGCGATTCGCGCGGGCCGGGCACGTTCGAGATCACCACGTTGAATGGCGGGTTCATGCGGTCGAGGATCTTCGTGCGCGCGATGATGCGCGCGGCCTGCGCGAGCAGCGCGGGCGTCGCCACCTGCGTCCAGTCCTGCAGCAGGTTCGCGGGAACGGCCTCGGAGGCGCGCTTCGCGCTCGCCATCGCCTCGTGGATGCGCTGCAGCCGCTCGAGCGGATCCTCGACGTCGGTGGCGAGCGTGCAGAGGATGCTGCCGACGCGATTCGTGTACTCGTGCTTCTCCTCGGCGCTGCGCACCGAGACCGGCACCATCGCCGTGAGGGGATCCTTGGGCAGCGCTCGCTTCTCCTCGAGATAGCGGCGCAGCGCGCCCGCGCTGATCGCCATCACAACGTCGTTGAGCGTCGTGCCGGCGGCGCTCTTCACGCGCTTCACCTCGTCGAGCGACATCGAGAAGTAGGAGAAGCGGCGGTGCGCGGTGATCGAGCGGTTGAAGGGCGTGCGCGGCGCGGGCGTCTGCGGGATCGGATCCGCGTCCACCTCCCCGGTGCGGCGCCGCAACAAGTCGCCCGCGATCGGGATGCGATCGAGGCCGAGCGTGTTCACCGCCGCCGCGAGCGCCTCGTTCGACTGCGTGAGCGTTCGCACCGTGCGGATCGCGGTGCGCACGATGCGATCGGGCGCGCGCACGAGGCCGCCCAGGCCGCGCACCATCATCTCGCCGCTGCTCGGGATGCGGTCCGGCACCCACGGCTTCTTCGGCGGCGCGACCACCGCGCCCTTGGGTACGCGATCGAGCAGCACCTGCATCATCTCGGCGCCGGAGACGCCGTCGATCGTGCAGTGATGGATCTTCGTGTAGAGCGCGACCTGGCCGCTCTGGTGGCCCTCGATCACGTACATCTCCCAGAGCGGGCGGGCGCGGTCGAGCGCGCGGCCGTGGATGCGCGCGACCACCGCCGCGAGCTGCTCGTCGTCGCCGGGCTGCGGCACCGCGATCTGGCGCAGGTGGAAGTCGAGGTCGAAATCCGGGTCCTCGATCCAGTACGGGTGATCGAGGTTGAGCGGCACCTCGGCGAGCCGCCGGCGGTAGGGCGGCAAGAGGTGCATGCGCTCGTTCAGCGTGCGCTCCATGGCCTGGTAGAGCGAGCCGCTCGCGAGGCCGCTCACGTCGTAGAAGCAGAGCGAGCCGACGTGCCCGAGCTGCCCGCCGGCCTCCATGTTGAGGAAGGTGTTGTCGAGGCCGCTCAGCTGCTGCATGTCGCGCTCCGTTCTCGTTAGGTGGCGAGGCTCGCCGCCAGCGCGGGCTTCGGTGCGGCGCCGAGCGCGGCGCGCGTCAGGTCGTCGAGCGATTCGCGCAGACAGTCCTCGTAGTGCTCGGGGTCCGGCAGCATCTCGCGGCACGACGTGAACGCGATCACGGCGCTGCCGTTGTAGCTGCCGACGGGATGGATAAGCCCCATGCCGTCCATCACCGGGCCGAGGCCGAACTGCGCGATCAGCTCCGCGCCCGACGAGTAGAGCGGCACCTGCGGACCGGGAACGTTGGTGATGACGGTGTTCAGGAACGGGCTGACGCGATTGGCGAGCCCGAGCCGCGTCGCGGTGCGCCAGCCGAGGCCCGCGAGGCCGCCCGGAATGAACTGCCCGAGATCGGTCATGGTGCGCGCGCCGATCGCCTCGGCGAGCTTCTTCGAGTGCTGCGTCGCATCGAACACCGCGCGCAGGCGCTCGCCCGCATCGGCGACATCGGTGCGCAGCGCGACGCTCATGCTCGACACGCGATTGCCCGCGACGCCCTTCTCGCTCTCGGAGCGCACCGAGATCGGGCACATCGCGATCAGCGACTCCTTCGGCAGCTCCTTCTTGCTCTCGAGATAGCGGCGCAGCCCGCCCGCGCAGATCGTCAGGATCACGTCGTTCACGGTCGCGCCGCTGACGCTCTTGCGGATCTCCTTGACCGTGCGCAGGTCGAAGCGGATGCCGCCGACCACGCGGTGCGGCGTCACGCTGGCGTTGAAGCGCGTGCGCGGCACCGGTCCGGTCTCCTCGATGCGGCCGCGGCGCTGCTCGTCGAGGTAGCGGCGGATGCCAGGCACCGTGTTCGCGAGCACGCGCCCGAGCTGGAACGGCGAGCGCACGTTGTTGGCCGCAGCGCGGCCGAGCAATCGCAGCGCGCTCGGATCGCGCTCGGGTACCCACGGCTCGGTCGCCGCGGGCAGCTCGGCGTCCGGCCGCTCGTCGTGCATGGCGGCGATGATCTGCGCGCCCGAGATGCCGTCGATGGCGGCGTGATGGATCTTGATCAGCGTCGCGAAGCTGCCGCTCGGCATGCCGGGCAGATCGTTCAGCCCTTCGATCAGGTAGAGCTCCCAGAGCGGGCGCGAGAGATCGAGCGGCCGGGCGTGGATGCGCGCCGCTTGCTCGCACAGCTGTCGCCAGTTGCCGGGCTTCGGCAATGCGATGTGGCGCACGTGGAACTCGAGATCGAAGTCGGCGTCCTCGACCCAATAAGGATGGTCGAGATCGAGCGGCACGCGCGCGACCTTCTGCCGGAAGCAGCGCGCGAGGTGCAGGCGCCGCTCGACGTCGGCGAGCAGCTTCTCGTAGGTGATGGCGCCGCCGCGCAGGCGCGACGGGTCGTAGATCGAGAATGCGCCGATGTGCGTCGACGCGTTCGGCGTCTCGAAGTAGAGGAACGACGCGTCGAGGCCTGAGAGCTGTTGCATGAGGGCCTCCGGATCGGAGCCGTCCGATCAAGCGTAGAGTGCGCCGCGCCAGCGGCTGCGGTCAAAGGGTTTCCAAGCGCGCTCGGGCTGCGCGAGCCGATCCGCGATCGCGAACAGCGCGAGCGGGTGAACGCCGAGGCCGCAGTGGCTGCCGACGAGCTCGATGTTCTCGGTGCGCGCGCCCGGCAGCTCGCGGCAGCTCTCCCAGGGCACGATGCCGTCGCTCTTGCTGTAGATCGCGGTGGCCGGAACCGGGGGCGCGGCGCGGTGCTCCGCGCGGGCGCCGAACGGGCTACCGAGCGTGATCACCGTGCGCACACGCTCGGGCTCCGCCTTTGCGAGCTCGCGCGCAAACACGCCGCCGAGGCTCCAGCCGACGAGGCTCACGCGGCCGCCGCCGGAGAGTGCGGTGAGCCGCGCGCGCAGCGCGCCGAGCAAGCTCGCGTTCGGCCCGCGATTGCGGCCGAGGCCCCAGCCGTGCGTCGCGTAGCCGCGGTCGCGCAGGAACGCGCGCAGGATGCGCGTCGAGACGTCGCTCGCCAGGTAGCCCGGCAGCACGAGCACCGCGTGTCCGTCGCCGCGCGGCGCGTTCGCGAGCCACGGCAGCGCGGGCGCGAGGCTGCCGGCCTCGAAGAGAGCGCGCGGCGCCTCGAGCGCCAGCAGCAGCGCGCGGCGCGCACGCGGGGAAGAGCTCGGCTCGGCTGCGGACATCGCGACCTCCTTCGCCGGAACGGCGCGGAATGGCGACGGTAACGAGTCGCCGAGCGCGACGCCGTTCGGTGTAGGCTCGCCGGATCGCGAAGGAGAGAGCGATGGCCGCAGCGAAGCCGGGCCCCGTGCTGGTCACGGGTGCGAACAGCGGCATCGGGCTCGCCGCCGCGTTGCTGCTCGCACGCCGTGGCTGGCAGGTGCACGGCAGCGTGCGCAGCGAAGCGAAGGCCGAAGCGCTGCGCGCCGCGGCGAAGGACGCAAAGCTGACAGCGCGGGTGCATCCGCTCGTGCTCGACGTCTCGGATCACGCGGCAGTCGTCGCGGCCTGGCCTTCGCTGCCCGAGTTCTACGCGGTCGTGAACAACGCGGGCTACTCCGAGACGGGCGCGATCGAGGAAGTCTCGGCGGAGCGCGCACGCGCGCAGCTCGACGTGAACCTGATCGCGCCGGCGGTGATCGCGAGCTGCGCGCTGCCGGCGATGCGGCGGCGCGGCGCGGGCCGCATCGTGATGGTGTCGTCGATCGCCGGGCGCGCGGTCGTGATGCCGCTCAACGGCTGGTACCACGCCTCGAAGTTCGCGCTCGAGGCGCTCTCGGACGTGCTGCGCGTCGAGGTCGCGTCGTTCGGCGTGAGGGTGGTGCTGGTCGAGCCGGGCTTCTTCAAGACGGGCATCGGCGAGCGCACGCGCGAGCGCACGAGCGCGGGCGGCGCGCACGCTGGCTCGCCCTACGCGAAGGCGTATCAACGCATCGAGGCGGGGCTCGACTTCGTCGAACGCTTCGCGCCTCCGCCCGACGCGGTCGCACGCTCGATCGCGAACGCGGTCGAGAGCGCTCGCCCGCGCGCGCGCTACCTCGTTGGTGTCGACGCGCTCGCCACCGCCGCCACGGTGCCGCTGCTGCCGCGCGAGCTCACCGACTTCACGATGCGCATCGCCGGCGGATTGTTCGGCGCCGGCAAGCGCGACTGAATCGATCGGCGCCGACCGCCGAGACTGTGAGCCGGTTCATACGCCCCGCACTCGGCCGAGCTCATGCTCCTGCGCGAATCTACGCAGGAGGCAGCGATGTCCGTCGTCGAGAAGTTGATCGTGACGAACCGGTCGGCGCTGAAGTGCAAGTACGGCACTGCGCTCGCGAAGATCGACCTGGCGCTCGGCCAGCTGATCGCGGCCGACGCCGCGCGCGGCCTGACCACGAAGTGCGTGGCGCTCGACGACGCCGCGGCGCTCGCGCGAGCGGGCGGAAAGCCAGTGCCGAGCGAGCTCGACGACGCTGCGTGCAAGCGCGCGCTCGACAAGCTCGCGGCTCACTACCAGCCGGACTACGTCGTGATTCTGGGCGCGCCCGACGTGGTGCCGCACGTGCGCCTCACGAATCCCACCGATGACGAAGACCCGAGCGTCCCGAGCGATCTCCCGTACGCGTGCGACGAGCCGTTCAGCCGAGACGCGCGCAAGTTCCTCTCCCCGAGGCGCGTGGTCGGACGGCTGCCGGATCTCGCGGGGGCGAAGGGCGCGACAGGGCTCGATCCCGGGTATCTCGTCCGGCAACTCCGGCGCGCTGCCAAATGGAAGAGCCGGCCGCGCAGCGCCTACGAGAGCCACTTCGGCCTCAGCACGCTCAAGTGGCGCCGCTCGACGGCGCTGAGCCTCGCCAACCTGTACGGCAGCGGCAGCGCGCTCCTCACTTCGCCCCCAGACGGCCCGACCTGGAAGAGCTCGCTGCTCGCACGGCGCGTGCACTTCATCAACTGCCACGGCGGCCCGCGCGACTGGCTGTTCTACGGCGAGGGCGCTGGCCGCCAGCCCAGCGCGCACGACTCGCGCCATCTCGACGCCAAGCGCGCGATCGCGGACGGCACGGTGATCGCCGCCGAGTGTTGTTACGGCGCGGAGCTGTACGACCCGACGCCGGCCGAGCCGCGCGGCATCTGCAGCGCGTACCTCGATCTCGGCGCGCACGCGTTCATGGGCAGCACCACGATCGCGTACGGCCCGTCGAGCGGAAACGGCTACGCGGACTTGATCTGCCAGTACTTCCTCGAGCGCGTCCTGCGCGGAGCCTCGACGGGCCGCGCGCTGCTCGAGGCGCGGCAGCGCTACCTGCAAGCGGCCGCGGAGCTCGACGACACGGATCTGAAGACGATCGCGCAGTTCCATCTGCTCGGAGACCCGTCGATCCATCCGGTCGAACGTGCGCCCCACGCGCTCGTGGACAGCGCGGCGTTCTCTGCCGCGTTCGCGAGCCAGCGGGCGAAGCGCGCGCAACGCCTCGGGCGCCGGATGTGGCTGCTGCGCAGCGCGAGCATGCTCGACGCGGGCATGAGCTGGGTCGCGGCGCGCGGGCGATTCCAGGGCGGCGCGCGCGTCGGCGCAACGCTGCGCGCGGCGGCCGAAGAGGAGGGGCTCGTGCGGACACGCCTCTACTCGCACCGGCTGCGCGACCCGATCGGCCGCCGGCTCGCGCGCGAGCTCGGGGCACGAGACACCACGTGGGTGCACGCGCTCGTCGGGGGCCGGCTCGCGGAACCCCCCGCCGATGGCACGCCTGACGTCGTGAAGATCGTGGCGCTCGTGCGCGGCCGTGAGATCGTCAGCCTGCGAAAGCTGGAGGCGCGCTGAACCGTTGCGAATCCGGGGCCGGGTGGAGGAGAAGCGTGTCGCGCGCGGCACGAAGAGTGAGCACGGCGCGGTCGTGTTGCGAGCGGGCACGCGCGAGCTCTGGCTGCGCAAACGCGGCGGCCCGAGCTTCGGCGACCGCACGCTGCGCGCGCTGATCGGCCAGGAGCTCGACTGCGAAGGCACGCTTGCAGGCCCGACCTTGATCCTCGATCGCTGGAAGGAGGTTGCGATGGCGAAGCCAGCGAAGGCACGCGCGAGCGGGCGCGCGTCCCGGGCGAAGAAGACCCGCGCGAGAGCGGTGGGGAAGAAGCTCCTGGCGAAAACCGCGGCGCCGTTGACGGACGCCGACAAGATTCGGCACGTCGTGCTGCTGATGCTCGAGAACCGCTCGTTCGACCAGATGCTCGGCGGGTTGCAAGCGTCGATTCCCGCGATCGACGGCGTGCTGCCGCCCGGACGCAGCAACAGCGCCGGAGGAATCGCGTTCCCGCAGCAGCCCGGTGCAGCGCGCAAAGTCGATCCGGATCCGCAGCACGCGACTCCGCACGTGCTCCGACAGCTCGCGGGCGGCAACGGCGGATTCGCCGCGGACTACGCCGCCGCCTTCCCGGCGACGAGCGCGAGCCAGCGCCAACAGGTGATGTCGTACTTCGCGGACGGCAGCCTGCCCGCGCTGCACGCGCTCGCCCGGAGCTTCGTCGTGTGCGACCGCTGGCACAGCTCGGTGCCGGGTCCGACCTGGACGAATCGCCTGTTCGCGATGAGCGGCACCTCGGCGGGCATCGTCGACATGCCGTCCGGCCCCCTCGACCTCGGCAAGCACGCGTACGGCCAGCCGAGCGTCTTTCGCCGGCTCGCCGAGGCCAAGCGCAGCTACCGGATCTACTTCGGGGATTTCCCGCTCGCGCTTCTGCTCTCGGACCAGCGCAGCCCGTCTTCCGCGAAGCACTTCCGCCCGCTCGATCGATTCTTCGCCGACGCGGCCGGGGACGAGAAGCGCTTCCCGGATTTCGCGTTCCTCGAGCCGGACTATCTCTGGCCCGGCGCGAACGACGACCATCCGCCCCACGATGTCGCCAAGGGTCAGAAGCTGATCGCGCGGGTCTACCGCGCGCTCCGCGCGAACCCCGCGCTCTGGGCTTCGACGCTGCTGCTCGTCACGTACGACGAGCACGGCGGGTTCTACGACCACATTGCGCCTCCGCCCGCGCCACCGCCGGACGGCAAGCACACCGAGTACAGCTTCGATCGACTCGGCGTGCGCGTCCCCGCGGTGCTCGTCTCGCCGTGGCTCGCGAGCGGCGTGTGCCACAGCGCGTTCGACCACACGAGCCTCCTGCGCCTGCTGCAGCGCAAATGGAGCCTGGGCTCGCTCGGGCTGCGCACCGCGGCCGCCAACGACCCGCTCCACGAGGTCGCGCTGCTCCCGGCGGCGCGCACCGACACGCCCGCGACCCTGCCCGTGCCGGCCGAGAAGAAGGTCGCCGCGAAGGGCCTCGCGAAGGCGGCGGCCGCGCCGCCACTGAGCGACCACCAGCAGGCGATCGTCGCGCTGAGCCAAGCGCTCGCGCCGTCGGCCGCGAAGGCCGCGAGCAAGGGCGCGAAGGGCGCCAAACGCGCGCCGAGCCGCGCGCCGAAGACGAGCGCGCCGGCGCCGAGTGCGGCAGCTGCCGCGCGCTCGACGCATCAGCGCACGGTCGCGTTCTTCAAGGCGCGCGGCGTGAAGCTGTAGGACGTCGGCGACACGGAACGCGCGAGCGCGCCGCCACGAATCCGCGCCGCGACTCTTCCTTCGCCGCGACCGGCTGATACAGTGCGCGCGCCTCCAGGAACCCGCTCCCCTCCGTCGGAGAAGCGATGCCGATTGCGCTGACGCCCGAACTGCGCTCCAAGATCGAGAACACCATCCGCGGCTGGACGATCGACGCGGTCGAGGCCGCCGGCATCGGCCACCTCGGTGCGCCCATGGGCCTCGCGCGGCCCGCGTTCCAGCTGTGGGACAAGCACCTGCGCTTCGACCCGAGCGATCCGAGCTGGCCGCTGCGCGATCGCTTCGTGCTCAGCGCGGGCCACGCCTCGATGCTGATCTACTCGCTGCTGAACCTGTTCGAGTACGACCTGCCGATGAGCGAGATCCAGCGCTTCCGGCAGCTGCACTCGAAGACGCCGGGGCACCCCGAGCTCGGCGAGACGCCGGGCGTCGAGGTGACGACGGGTCCGCTCGGGCAGGGCTTCGGTCACGCCGTCGGCATGGCGCTCGCCGGAAAGCTCGCGCGCTCGCGCTTCGGGCGGGGCGGCGAGGGCCCGGGTCACCACTTCGTCTACGTGATCGCCTCGGACGGCGACTTGATGGAGGGCATCTCCTACGAGAGCGCCTCTCTCGCCGGGCACCTGCGCCTCGACAACCTGGTCGTGCTCTACGACGACAACAAGGTCACGATCGACGGCCCCACCAGCATCACCTTCACGGAGAACGTGCGGGGGCGCTTCGAGGCGCAGGGCTGGCACGTGCAGGAGATCGACGGGAACGACGTCGCGGGACTCGACGCCGCGCTCGAGTCCGCTCGCGCGACGACCGGCAAGCCGTCGCTGGTCATCACCAAGACCACGATCGGACACGGCAGCCCGTGGGCGGGCCAATCGAAGGCCCACGGCGGCCCGTTCGGCGCCGAGAACGTGAAGGCGACCAAGACGAGCCTCGGCATTCCGCTCGAGCCGCTCTACCAGGTGGGCGACGACGTGCGCGCCTACTGCAAAGAGCGCGCGGCGGCGAAGCGCTTCGAGCGCATGCTCGCCGACGAGCGGCTCGCGGCTTGGCGCGCCGCTCACGCGGACGCGGCAGCGAGCTGGGAGCGCGTGCGCAATCGCACGCTGCCCGCGGACCTCACCGAGCAGCTCGTCGCTGGCCTCGACGCGAAGAGCGCCGCCACGCGCGCGCACTCCGGCACCGTGATCGGCCGCATCGCGGCCGCGGCGCCGAGCCTTCTGATCGGCGGCTCGGCCGACCTCGCGGGCAGTAACAACACGAACATCCCGAACGGCGGAATGATCGGGCAGGGCGACGATCCCTTCGCCGGCTCGATCGTGAGCTTCGGCGTGCGCGAGCACGCGATGGCAGCGATCACCAACGGCATCGCGCTCGACGGCACCTTCGCGCCCTACTGCGGCACCTTCCTCGTGTTCAGCGACTACATGCGCCCGAGCGTGCGGCTCGCGGCGCTGATGAAAGCGCGCTCGGTGTTCGTGTTCACCCACGACTCGATCTTCGTGGGCGAGGACGGCCCGACACATCAGCCGATCGAGCAGGTCGACGCGCTGCGCGCGATCCCCGGCCTCGTCGTCTTCCGCCCGGCCGACGGCGTCGAGACCGCGCTCGCGTGGAGCTACGCGCTGAAGGAGGCGCGCGGCCCGGTCGCGCTCGCGCTCTCGCGCCAAGCGCTGCCAGTGCTGAAGCGCGAGGTCGCCTGCGACGCGCGCGACGTGCTGCGCGGTGCCTACAAGCTCCGCGACCCGAAGGGCAAGCCCGACGTGACGCTGATCGCCACCGGCTCGGAAGTCGCGGTCGCGTGCGACGCCGCGGCGCTGCTCGCGGAGAGCGGCATCGCGGCGCGCGTCGTCTCGGCGCCGAGCCTCGAGCTGCTGCGCGCCCAGGGCGACGCGTATCGCGCCTCGCTGATCGATCCCACGGTTCCGGCCGTGGCGGTGGAGGCGGGCCGCGGCGAAGCGCTGCGCGCGCTGATCGGCCCGAGTGGCCTCGTGATCGGGATGGACCGCTTCGGCGCATCGGCCTCCTACCAGGCGCTCGCGAAGCACTTCGGCTTCGTCGGCGACGCGGTGGCGGCGCGCGTGAAGAGCTTCCTCGGGCGCTGAGGGACGGGCGTGCGCCCGTCCCAAGTCGGTCACCCGAACGGCCGATGCGGGCACTCATGACGATGACGGCGAAGCTCGTGGTTCTCGCGGCCCTGCTCGGGGGCGTGCTCGTGCTCGCGATCGCCGTGGGCAACGCCAAGCCCGGCGCTTCGCGCCGCATTCTCGCGCGCGCGGGCGCGACCGCGTTCTTCGCGTTCCTCGCCGCGTTCTTCTGGCTGTCGCCCTTCAGCGCGCGCGGCGAATTCCTCACCGCCATGGCGCTGTTCTTCTCGCTCGGCGGCACGATCAGCGTGGTGAAGCTCGTCGGCAGCATGCAGAGCCGCGGCGCGGGCGAGAAGAGCGCGACGCACTAGCGCCTCGCTCGCACCGATCGCCCCTGCATATCGCGGGCATCGGAAACATGTCTTGGCCGGCGCCCGGCGCGGGGCCGAGAGTTCTCCTCGACGCGGCGCCCCTCGCCGCGAGAGGAGAGAGACGATGCTGACCGTTGGCGACCGCTTCCCGCAGTACGCGCTCGAGGCCGTGGTGGGCATCGAGCCCGGCGAGGAGTCGCGCGGCTCACGCCGGCGAGCCACGCCCTGCAACTGGAGCCCGGAGAGAAGACCCTCGCCGCCGCGTGAGCGGCGGAAGCAAAGGGGTCAGACCCCTTTGCTTCCGCTCAGCGGTAGTCGTGCGAGTCGGGCACGTCGTCGCCACCGCGGAGCGCCACGACTTCGCGGATCCGCACATGGATCACGCCGTCGACGTTTTGGAGCGGGCCGGCGATCTCGATCAGGGGCGAGGCGTGCAGGGGGCCGCGCAGGCGCTCGAATTGATCGGGTGTGAAGACGCCGTTGGTCGTGCCCGTCTCGTCCTCGAGCGTCACGAAGCAGAAGCCCTTCGCGGAGCCCGGGCGCTGGCGCACGATCACGTGGCCCGCGGTGCGCACGAAGCGGCCGTTCGGGATCGCGCGCAGATCGGCGGTCGCGAGCACGCCGCGCGCGCGGAGCTGCGGGCGCAGGTGCGCCATCACGTGCGGGCCGGTCGTGAGCCCCGTCGTGCGGTAGTCGGCGAGCGTCGTCTCGAGCGGCGAGAGCGGTGCCAGCGGCGTCTCGCGCTCCGCATCCGGCGGCGCGATGCCCGCGAGCAGCGAATGGCGATCGCGCTCGAGGCCCGTCACCTGCCAGAGCGCCGCGCGCCGCTCCGAAGCCCGCGCATCGAGCGCCGCGAGCGCGCCGCTCTCCGCCAGCGCCTCGATCTCGTTCCGCTTCGGGGCCACCCGCTTCGCGAAATCCGCGAGCGAAGCGAACGTTCCGACGCCGCGCTCACCAACAACTCGCGCCCCCGCCTCGACCGAGAGCCCCCGCACGAACCACAGCCCAAGCCGCACCGCGAGCGTTCCGGCACCGCGAGTCCCAGCAAGCGCACTGCCCACCGACTCCAACGGCGGGTCGATCTCGCTGTCCGCGCGCGGCGGAGCGGGGGCGGGGGCGCGCTGAAGCGGAAATAAAGCGCAGCAGGCAGCTTCAGAGACGCCTCGTTCCGATTCTCCTGAGCCCCGGGACGCCCCACCGGACCGCGCGAGCCATTCCGCGGAAGCGCGCCCCCGCCCCCGCTCCGCCGCGCTCACCCCACCCCGTCGGCCCTCCTCCTCCTCTTCCCCAACCACCCGCTCCAGCGTGCACCCCCACTCCGACTGCGTCACGTCGATCGGCAACACCCGCACCCCGTGCCGCTCCGCGTCCTTCACGAGCGTCGCCGGGCTGTAAAAGCCCATCGGCCACGCGTTCAGCAGCCCCGCCAGGAACGCCGCGGGATGGTGCGCGCGCAGGTAGGCCGAGGCGTACGCGATCAGCGCGAACGATGCCGAGTGCGACTCCGGGAAGCCATACAGCGCGAACGAGGTGATGCCGCGCACGACCTCGTCCTGCGCGTCGCCGACGATGCCGCGCTCCGCCATGCCGCTGCGCAGCCGCGACTCGATCTGCGCCATGCGCTCCGCCGAGCGCTTGAAGCCCATCGCGCGGCGCAGCTCCTCGGCCTCGCCGCCGCTGAAGCCGGAGGCCGTCATCGCGAGCCGTAACAACTGCTCCTGGAAGATCGGCACGCCGAGCGTGCGTCTCAGGATCGGCTCGAGCATCGGGTGCGGGTAGACGACCGGCTCGCGGCCGGCGCGCCGGTTGAGATACGGGTGCACCATCTGCCCGACGATCGGGCCGGGCCGGATGATCGCGATCTCGACCACGAGGTCGTAGAAGTTCGCGGGCTTCATGCGCGGCAGCGTCGCCATCTGCGCGCGGCTCTCGATCTGGAACACGCCGACCGTGTCGGCGCGCTGGATCATCGCGTAGGTCTTCGGGTCGTCCGCCGGCAGCTGCGCGAGGTCGATCTCGACGCCCTCGTGGGCGCGGATCATCGGCAGCGTCTGCTCGAGCGCGTCGAGCATGCCGAGCCCCAACAAGTCGATCTTGATCAGCCCGAGGTCCGCGCAGTCCTCCTTGTCCCACTGGATCACGCGCCGGCCCGGCATCGCGGCGGGCTCGATCGGCACCACCTCGTCGAGCCGCCCCGCCGCGATCACGAGCCCGCCGGTGTGCTGCCCGAGGTGGCGCGGCAGGCCCTGCACGCGGCCGGCGAGCTCGAGCAAGAGCTGGATGCGCGGCGAATCGGGGTCGACGCCTGCGCCGCGCAGCAGCGTCTTCACGTCGTCGAGGTCTTCGCGGAAGTGCAGGTGGTGCAGGTGCTTCGAGATCTTGTCGCAGGCCTCGGCGCTCATTCCGAGCACTTTGCCCATCTCGCGGAAGGCGGAGCGCGTGCGGTACGTGATCACGGTCGCCGTCATGCCGACGCCGTGCGGGCCGTAGCGCTCGTAGACGTACTGGATCACGCGCTCGCGCTGCGCGCCGGAGGGCAGGTCGAGATCGATGTCCGGCCACTCGCCGCGCTCCTCGGAGAGGAAGCGCTCGAACAAGAGCTCCATGCCGACCGCGTCGACCGCGGTGATCTCGAGCGCATAACAAACCGCGCTGTTCGCCGCGGAGCCGCGGCCCTGGCACAGGACCTTCTGCTCGCGAGCGAAGCGTGCGATGTCCCAGACGATCAGGAAGTAGCCGGCGAGATCGAGCTTCTCGATCACCGCGAGCTCGTGCTCGAGCTGCGCGAGCACGCGCGCCGAGAGCCGCGCGCCGTAGCGCTTGCGCGCGCCGGCGTGGGTGAGGCGGCGCAGCAGCGCGGCCTGCGATTCGCCGGGCGCGGTCGGAAAGGTGGGGAAGCGGTAGCCGAGATCGGCGAGCGTGAACTCGCACTGCTCCGCGATCGCGCGCGTGGTGCGCAGCCAGGCGGGGCGGTCGGCGAAGCGCGCCGCCATCTCGCCGGGCGAGCGCAGCACGCGCTCGCCGTTCGGCAATAACAGCTTGCCGGCGCGGTCGAGCGTCGTGTGGTGGCGCAGGCAGAGCAGGGCGTCGAGCAGCTTGCGGCCCGCGGGCTGGGCGGCGCGCACGTCGCCGCTCGCCGCGATCGGGATGCGCAGCGCCTCCGCGAGCGCGACGGCGCGCCGCGTCGCGGCTTCCTGCGCGCGGTCCTTGGTGCGCGCGACGTCGACGGCGAGCCGCGGGCCGAAGGTGTGCTGCGCGCGCTCGAGCCAGTTTGTTTGGGCTTCGCTCGGCTGCGCCTCGCTGCGCGCTCGCTGCGTCCGCTGCGCGGACGCGGGCTCGCTTGCGGCTTCTCGAGCTGCGTTCGGGCGATGTTCTTCTGCTCGCGCACTCGGCGCGCCGAGTGCCTCGGCGCTCGCCAGCGCGAACAGGCCGCCGGCGTGGGCCTCGACTTCGTCCCACGAGATGCGCGCCTCGCCCTTCGGCGCGTTGCCCTGCGCGACCGTGAGCAGCCGCGCGAGATGGCGGTAGCCGGCGCGGGAGGTCGCGAGCAAGAGCAGCGGGCGGCCCTCTACGTCGGAGAGCTCCGCGCCGACCAGCGCGCGCAGGCCGGCTGACTTCGCGGCGGTGTGGAAGCGCGGCATGCCCGAGAGCCCGTCGCGGTCGCCGAGCGCGAGGGCGCCGTGGCCGAGCTCCGCCGCGCGCACGGCGAGGTCCTCGGGATTCGAAGCCGCCTCCAGGAAAGAGAAGGCGCTCTTCGCACGCAGCTCGACGTAGTCGGACATGAGCGCACAGATTCGCTCTAGATTCGTGCGCTCTGCAACTGGCGGACGAAGGGGCGGACGCCGAACGCGGCCCTCTCGGGCGAGCGCGAGGCGGCGCGCGGTGTCGCCGGCTTCCGCCAGCGGGCGGTTGACGCCGCGGGGAATCGCGGCGCCTTTCGCGCCGGCGCATGCTGCGACGCATGCGCTTCCTCGTCCCGCTGCTCTTGATCCTCGCGGCCCTCATCAACCTCGCGCCGGTCGTGGGGGTGCTCGGCGCGCCGCGGCTGCGCGCGCTCTACGGCATCGACGCCTCGGCGCCCGAGCTCGCGATCTTGCTGCGCCATCGCGCGCTCTTGTTCGGGATCGTCGGCGCGCTGCTGCTCGCGGCCGTCCTACGCCCGGAGCTGCGCGCCGCGGCGATCGCCGCGGGCCTCGTCAGCATGCTCGGCTTCATCGCGATCGCGCGGCTCGAAGGCGGTGCCCACGGCGCGCTCGCGCGAGTCGTGGCGGCCGACTGGGCCGGCAGCGCGGCGCTGCTCGCGGCGCTGCTGCTGCTCGGATTGCGCGCGGCGCGCTGAGCCGCGCCGTCAGGCGTCGCGCAGCCAGGTGCGCGGCACGGGCGGCACGCGCGGCGTGCGCGGCCCGTGCACGATCGTCGTGAAGGCGCGGCGCGGCTGCGCGCAGGTGTTGGGCGCCGAGTAGTGCAGCGTGTTGCAGTGATGCAGCACGGCGCCGCCCGCAGGCAGCGGGCACGGCACTGCGCTCGCGGCGTCGAAGGGCGCGTCGACGACGATTGGCTCGACGCCGGGAGGCTTGCGATGCGGCAGCAGGCCGCGCGCGTGCGAGCCGGGGATGTATTGCATGCAGCCGCTCTCCGGCACGACGTCGTCGATCGGCATCCACACCGAGAGGCTCTGGCAGCGCTCGTCGGGAAGCTCCCAGTACGCCTCGTCTTGGTGCCACGGCGCGTCGCGGCCCGCGGCGGGCGGCTTGTAGAGCATCATCAGCCCGCCGAACGCCACGTCCTCGGGCTCGACACCGAGCAGTGTCGCGCCGAGCCGCCGCGCGTTCGCGAGGTAGTGGGTCTCGAGCAGCTGCGGGCATTGACGCTCGGGCGAGAAGATCTGCGTGATCACACGCCGCGCGCCCGCCGCGTCCTCGTCCTGATACCGCAGCCGGAACGCGGCGCCGTCGGCGAGGATCTGCGCGTAGCCGTCGCGCAACCACGCGATCTCTTCCGGCGTGGTGATCGCATCCAGCGCGAGAAAGCCGTTCGCGCGGAACGCCGCGATCTGATCGTCCGCGAGCCTCGGTGCGCTGCCGGTCGTCATCCCTCGCACTCTATCCGAGGCCGGCAGCGGCCGGACGCAGAATCGATCAGGCGCGCGCGGCGGAAGGGGCGGTCGCTGCGGCCAGCTCCTCCGCCTCGGCCAGCATGCGCTCGATCACCGCGATGCCGCCGTCCCAGAAGCGCGGGTCGGTGACGTCGAGGCCGATGCGCGCGAGCAGCGTACTCGGCGCCTCGCTGCCGCCGGCGGCGAGCAGCGCGCGGTACTTCGCCACGAACGGCGCGCCTTCCTCGTCGTAGCGGCGCAGCAGCGCGAGCACGAGCAGCTCGCCGAAGGCGTACGCGTAACAGTAGAACGGCTCGTGCACGAAGTGGCCGATGTAGAGCCACCACCAGGCGTAGTCGTCCGAGAGCGCGACGGCGTCGCCGTGCATCGGCGCGTTGGCCTCGAGCCAGAGCGCGTTGATGCGCTCGATCGGCAGCTCGCCCTCGCCGCGCCGGGCCGCGTGCAGCTTCTCTTCGAAGCGCGTCAGCACCACCTGCCGGAACACGGTCGCGAACGCGTCCTCGAGCTTCCCGCACAAGAGCGCGAGGCGAGCGCGCGGGTCGGGCTCTTCGCGCATCAGCGCGCGGAAGACCAGCATCTCGCCGAACACGCTCGCGGTCTCCGCGGCGGTGAGTGGCGCCTGCTGCTCGAGCAGGCCGCAATCCTTGGCGAGCACGTCGTGCACGCCGTGGCCTAGCTCGTGGGCGAGCGTCATCACGTCGCGCGGCTCACCGCTGTAGCTGAGCAGCACGTAGGGGTGGACGTTCGGCAGCGTCGCTGCGCAGAACGCGCCCCCCTGCTTGCCGGGCCGCAGCTCGGCGTCGATCCAGTCGCCCGCGAAGAAACGCGATGCGATGTTCGCGATCTCCGGTGAGAACGCGCGATAGGCGCGCAGCACGAGCTCGCGCGCCTCGCTCCAGCTGCGCTTGCGCTTCGCATCGGAGAGCGGCGCGTAGCGGTCGAAGTCCGCAAGGCGCGGCAGGCCGAGCAGATTCGCCTTCAGGCGGTAGTAACGCTGGACGAGCGGGAAGGCGCGCTCGCAGGCAGTCATCAGGGCGTGTACCGAGGCGGCGTCGATCTCGTTGGCGAGGTGGCGCTCGTCGAGCGCGCCCGCGTAGCTGCGCAGCCGATCCTCGGTGGCCTTGCTCGCGACGAGCGTGTTCAGCGCGAACGCGATCACCCGCGAGCTCGCGCGCAAACCCTGGGTGAGCGCGGCGGCCCCCGCGCGCCGCTGCGTGCGGTCGGGATCGTAGAGCAGCGCGAGCGTCTCCTCGAGGCCGCAGTCGCGCGCGGCGCCGGCGACCACTGGCTGGAAGCGCAAGCTCGCGACCGTCTCGTCGAAGAGCCGCGCCCAAGCGCGCTCCCCGTGATTCGCCGCCTCATCGAGCACGCGTTCCTCGGGCTCGCTGAGCACGTGCGGCCGGTAGCGCCGCGCGGCGGCGAGGTAGTGCCGCCTGCGCGCGAGCGCTGGGTCCGCGAGCAGCTGGTCGGCGCGCGCGTCGTCGGTCGCGATCCACTCCAGCTCGAAGAAGCGCAGCGCGTTGCGCACCTCTGTGCCTCGCTCCTGCACGTGCGCGACCAGCGCGCCGTGGGCGGGCGCCTGCGTGTCCGCCGCGAACTGCAGCGACGCGAAGGCGCCGGCTCGCCCGGCGGGCTCGAGCGCGGCTTCGTACGCGTCGAGCGCGGCGGAGAGCTCGGTCGCGGAGAGTTGGGCTACGCGCCCGCGATAGCGCGCGGCGAATGCGTTCGCGTGTGCGAGCGCGGCGTCGAGGTCGCGGTCCACGCCCTCGCGTTCGGGGGCCTCGTACAAGTCGCGGAGGTTCCAGCGCACGCCCTGCGCGGCGCTGCGCTCGCGCGGCGCGGCGACTTCCGAAGAGCTCGGGGCTGCGGTCATCGGCGCATCCTAACGAGCGCGGCGAGCGCGGTGAAGCGATTGACAGCGCCGTCTCGCGCTGCGCAGGATGCGCGCATGAGTCGTGTCGCTCGTGCGCTCGCTGCGGTCGCGGTTTGTTCGACGGCGCTCGCGCCGGGCGCGGCCCGCGCGCGGCCCGAGCCGACCGCCGAGGACGTCGGCGCGTTCGTCGACGGCATCGTCGCGGCCGAGCTCGCACGCAGCGACGTCGCGGGCGCGGTGGTGGTCGTCGTCGCGAACGGCGCGCCCGTCCTGGTGAGAGGCTACGGCTTCGCGGACGTCGAGAAGCGCGCTCCGGTCGATGCGCGCACGCTCTTCCGTCTCGCCTCGATCAGCAAGCTGTTCACCTCGCTCGCCGTCCTTCAGCTCGTCGAGCGGGGCGAGCTCGATCTCGATGCCGACGTGAACGCGTACCTCGACTTCACCGTGCCCAAGGCGTTCGGCCGGCCCGTCACGCTGCGCCAGCTGCTGACACACCGAGCAGGCTTCGAGGAGCGACTGCGCGATCTCGGGCACGCGAACGCTCCCCCGATCCCGCTCGCGCGCTTCGTGCGCGAGCGCTTGCCGAGGCGCGAGCGCGAGCCCGAGCGCTCGCCGTCGTATTCGAACTACGGCGTCGCGCTCGCGGGCTACATCGTGGAGCGCACTGCGAGGGTGCCCTTCGAGCGCTACGTCGCCGAGAACATCTTCGCGCCGCTCGGCATGCAGCGCGCCAGCTTCGAGCAGCCGTTGCCCGCGTCGCTCGCGCCGCTCGTGTCGCAGGGTTATCAGGTCGCGTCGGAGCCGCCGGGGCCGTTCGAGGTGATCAACGACGCGCCGGCGGGCGCGCTCAGCGCGAGCGGCGATGCGATGGCGCGCTTTCTTCGCATGCTGATCGGCGGCGGCGAGCTCGACGGCGTGCGCGTGCTCTCGCCCGAGAGCTTCGCGCGCTGGACCCAGCCGCAGGTGGTGATCGCGGGCAACGCCCTCGGGCTGACGATCTACGAGTCGCACCCTCACGGCGTGCGCACGCTCGGCCACGGCGGCGACCTGTCGTACTTCCACAGCGAGCTGCACGCGCTCCCCGAGCGCGGCTTCGGCGTGTTCGTCGCGCAGAACAGCTTGGGCAAGAGCCCGCGCTTGTTACGGGCAGTGCTCGTGCCGGCACTCGTGAAGCGTTACTTCGCGGAGACGCGACGCGAGCAGCCGCAAGCCGTGACGCCGGGGCACGCGCGGGAAGTCGTCGGCAACTACATGACGACGCGTCGCTCGGATGCCAGCTGGATGCGGCTGCAGGGCTTGGTGGGGCAGGCCGTCGTGAGCGCGCGAGACGACACCATGATCGAGATTCGCGGCCTCGCCGACGCCGCGGGCAACACCGAGCGCTGGATCGAGACCGCGCCCTATCGCTTTCGCTCGCGGGACGGCGAACGCGAGATCGAGTTCGCGCGCGACGAGCGCGGCCGCGTCGAAGAGCTCGAGCCCGCCTTTCCGGGCGTCACGTACGAGCGAGCGAGCTTCGCGGATTCCCAGACGTTCGCGTTGGCGGTGTTCCCATTCGCTGTGCTGGTGACGCTGTGTGCGCTGCTCGCGCCGGCGGCGGGACGCCTGGCGCGCTGGGCGCTCGCTGCGCCGCCCGCTCCCGAGCGCAGTGGCGCCGCGCCCAGCCTCACGCTCCTCACCGCCGCGGTGTGGCTCGGCGCGCTCGCGACGTTTGCGACCTTCACGAGCGCCGCTGCGACGAACTTCTGGCGCTTCTCCCGCGGCGCGGACGGCGTCCTCGTCGGCTCGGTGCTCGCGGTCTGGGTCGCCGCGGCGCTGTCGGCAGTGTGCGCGTTCGCGACGGCGCGCGAGCTGCGCGCTGGTGGCCCTTCGCGCGCGCGCCGGGTCGCACGGGCAGTTCCGGCGCTCGCATTTCTCGCGCTCAGCTGGTTCGCGTGGAACTGGGGCCTGCTCACGGATCCGACGCGGTACTGATGGCGGTGCCGCAGCGGTCGTAGACTGCGGGTGTGAGCGACCGCCAGCGCACGATTCTGCACGCCGACATGGACGCCTTCTACGCGTCCATCGAGCAGCGCGACGACCCGAAGCTGCGCGGTCGCCCGGTGATCGTCGGCGGCACAAGGTCGCGCGGCGTCGTCTCCGCCGCGAGCTATGAGGCACGCAAATTCGGCGTGCGCTCCGCGATGCCCGGCTTCGAGGCGCGCCGCTTGTGTCCCGACGGGGTGTTCCTGCGCGGCGACATGGCGAAGTACGGGCGCGAGAGCAAGCGCATCTTCGCGATCTTCGAGCGCTTCACGCCGGCGGTGGAGGGCCTCTCGCTCGACGAAGCCTTCCTCGACCTCACCGGCACCGAACGCTTGTTGGGGTCGGCGGCGGCGGTCGCGGCGCGCCTGCGGCGCGAGGTGCGCACCGAAACGGGGCTCGCGGTGTCGGTCGGCATCGCGCCGGTCAAGATGGTCGCGAAGATCGCGAGCGACAGCGCCAAGCCCGACGGCGTGCGCGAGGTGAAGCCCGGCGCGGTGCGCGCGTTTCTCGATCCGTTGCCGGTCGGAAGGCTCTGGGGCGTGGGCGCGGTGGCCGAGCAGCGCTTGTTACGGCTCGGGCTGCGCACGATCGGCGACTTGGCGCGCCTCGAGGCGGCGCAAGCCCGCGCATGGCTGGGCGATTGGGGCGTACAGATGGCGCGACTCGCGCGCGGCGAGGACGTGCGCGATGTCGAGCCCTACCGCGACGCCGTTTCGATGAGCGAGGAGAACACATTCGCGACCGACATTGCGGATCGCGCCGTGCTGGAGGCCGCCATCCTCGCGCACTCCGATTCCGTCGCGCGCCGGCTGCGCAAGAGCGGCGAGCAGGGCCGCACGGTCGTGCTGAAGCTGAAGCTCGCGCGCCGCGTCGCCGCGGGACCGCGCGGCTACCCGCTGCTGACGCGCCGCGTGACGCTGCCACAGCCGAGTGACGATGGAGATGCGATCGCCGTGGCTGCGCGCGAGCTGTTGCGGGCATCGGGGCTCGCGGAGCCCGTGCGGCTGCTGGGCGTCGGCGTCACGAACCTCGAGCCGGCGAACCCCGAGCAACTCGCGCTCGGCGCCGACGGCGAAGTGCGCGCCCGCCGCGCGAATCTCAACCGCGCCCTCGACGCGTTGAGCGAGCGCTTCGGCAAGGGCGCCGTGCACCGCGCCCAGCAAGCCGACGTGAGCCGCGCCGCGCTGTCGGATCAAATCAAGCGCGGCGAGTGAGCGCGCGCGGCGTTGGGCTCAGTCGAACACGCCGTCGATCTCCCAGCGCTCGTGCAGCAGATCCCATCGCAGGCGCACGACGTTGCCGTCGCTGGTCTGCACGTCGTAGTGATCGAACGCGTAGCGGGCGTCGCTCCACCACTGGCCAGTGGTGCGCCACGGGCCGGCGCAGCGCACGACCTCGCCGTTCGCGAGCGCGCTCTGGAGCCAGCTCGGCGCACCGCGCGCGCTGCGCACTGCGGCCGCGAGCGGCGGGCGCAGCGCGCGCACGGCGAGGCCGTTCGCGAGCGCGCTGCTCTGCGACGTGGGCGATTCGGCGCGCGAGTCGCGATTCCCGGCGTCGTGCGCGCCGCCACGCCGGGGTACGCGCGGCGAAGCGGAGCGGAGCGGGGCCAGCGAGAAGGGTGCGAGCGCGAACGCGTCGGGGCGATGCGCGTCGGCGAGCGCGGGCGCGCCGACGCGCTCCGGGCCGCACAGCGCAGCGAGCTCGGCGAGCGTGCGGCTGAGCGCGGCGGGCGCGGGGCCGGCGGGCGCGAAGAAGTCGAGCTGATCGCCGCGCAACGCCGCGCCTTCGGTGGTTACGGAGACGGCGTCGATCGCGGCGCCCGGCGGCGTGGCTTCGAGCGCGAGCGCGGCGAGGCGCAGCAGACTGCGCACGTCGAGCGTGGGCGCAGCGAGGCCGAGCGTGCGCACGTCGCGGCCGCCGCCCTCGAGCGCGAAGTCGAGCGTGAGTGCGCCGAACGCGAGGCCGCGGCAATCGAGCCGCGCCGCCAAGCGCGCGAGCAGGCCGCGCAGCACGAACAGCAGCGGCTCGAGCGTCGCGACGGGCGCCTCGAGCTCCGCGCCCTCCTCGAATTGCGCGGCGCCCGGCGCGCGCGGCGGCGGCGCGGAGTCCTCGCCGCGCGCGAGCGCGAGCAGGGGCAACAGCGCCGGGCCGAGGCGGTTCAGGAGCGCGTGCTCGGGCGTCCGTAACAAGTCGCCAACGCGGCGCAGGCCGAAGCGCGAGAGCGCATCGGCGAGCGCATCGTCGGGGTTCAGCAGATCGAGCGCGAGCGGCGCGAGAAAGGCGGCGTCGCCGCCTGCGGCGACGACGTGCGCGCGCGTACCGTGCTGAGCGCCTTCGCTCTCTAAGGCTTCGATTGCGAGCGGGGAGCGAGCGAGCAGGCGTGCGGCGATCAGCGCGGTGCCGCGCGTATCGGCGATCGCGACTATCGCGGGCAGGCCGAGCTTTTCCGCGCGCGCGGCGAGGGCAGCCGCGAAGCCCGCTTCGCTGCGATGGAGCGCGCCCACACCGCGCGCGTCGACGAAGACCGCGGCCTCGGCGGCGTAGAAGCCGGTCGCAGGCGGCGCGAGCTCGGCGCGTGGTGCGCAGGCGAGGGCGGCGTCGCATAGCGCCTCGCGCGCGGCGCGTTCCTTCGCGGGCGAGAGCACGCGCACGGCGAGCGCGGCACAGGCGGCGCGGGCGTGCACGACGCCGCTGCCGACGCGCACGCCCGCGCGCTCCGCCTCGGGCGAGCAGGCGAGCACTTCCCCGCGCGGGCCGGATGCGCTCGCGATTGCGAGCGCGCGACCGCGCAGCTCCGGCTCCGCGCGCAGCTCCGCCGCGAGCGAGAGCGCGGGGGTCAGGAGACAGGCGACGCGCTGCCTCTTTCCATTTCCATGAATCGAGGCTGGATCGAGCCGCTTCGTCAGCGAGCTCGATCCGGCGGCCGAGCCGGTGCGCGACGAGTCGTAGCTGGACGCCGCTGACTCGCTGGCTGCCTCGCTCGGGAACGCGCGTTCGACCTCGCTGTCGCGCGGGGGGCGCACGAGGCATGCCGCCGATCAGGCCGCGAACGGTGCGAAGCGCACGAGTGCGGTGCGCTCGGTGGGGCCCGCGCGGTTGCGCACGAGCTGGACGCTGCTCTCGAGCGCTTCGAGCCAGCTCGGCTGCGCGGCGAAGCGGGCGTGCGCGACGGCGAGCTCGAGCGCGAGATCGGCGGAAGCGCCGGCGAGGCGGTCGTGCGTGAGCAGCACGAGACCGGCGTCCGTGCTCGCGGCGCTCTTGCGCAGGCGCGGCCATGCCGAGTCCGGGATGCGCGGCCGCTCGCGCGCGGCGGCGAAGGCGAGATCGACGATCACGAGCGCGAAGCCGCCCGCGTCCAGCACGTGCTCGGCGCAGCGCAGCGCCTCTTCGAGCCCGGGCGGGCGCGCCCAGAGCACGCGCGCGAGGTCGATGCCCGCGGCCTCGGCGGAGCTCGGGTCGAAGGCGTCGGCGACGTCGATCACGCTCGCGAGCGCGCCGCGGCGCGTGGTCTCGGCGAGCAGCGCGAGCGCGAGCGAGGTGCGGCCGCAGCTGATCGGGCCCGCGATCTCGCTGAGCCGCCCGCGCGGGAAGCCGCCCCCGAGCAGGCGATCGACCGCAGGCAGCCCCGTCGCGAGCCGCGCCGCGCTCAGCTCGGGGGCGCCACCGGGCTGGACGTCGGCGCGCAAGTCGTGGAGCAGGGCGGCGAGGCGAGCCTGCTGGCTCCGCTCCGCGCCGACTCGCCGCACGCTCGCTCCGTCGCTTCGGGCTTCGCGGCGCACGTCGTCCAGCGCACGAACCGCGTGCGGGCGGCCTTCGCCGCGTTGAATGAAGGGTTCGCCATTCCGAGAATCCCACGCATCGCTCGCCTCCAGTTCTTCTTGGGCTTCCTGGGCGCTCGCTTCGTCGGGCTCCCCGCACGCGGCGGGCCAGCCTGGACCAGCCGCCGCGCGCGAAGAGACACCGCCGTCTGCGCAGCGCGCAGCGGCTCTCATGGGGGGTGAGAGCATGGGAGTATTTTCGCTCTAGATTCGCTATCGAGGCAAGAGGAATCTTCGAGATCGAGCGAAAAGTTCACGAGCGCCGAGGCTTCGTGAACGCCCCGGGCTAGTTCCCGCCTGCGGCTTGCTCCAGCACCGCGTCGAACAGCTCGACGCGCGGGTGGCCGCGCAGCACGCCGGCCGGCATGCGCGCGCCCCGGTGCGCTTGGCGGAACGCTTCGGAGTGCGTCCACGCCTCGAACGAGGCGCGGCTCTCCCAGGTGGAATGCGAGACGTAGCGGCCAGGCTCGCCGCCGCGCAGCAGTGCGAAGCGCACGAAGCCGGGCACCCCGGCGAGATGCGACTCGCGCTCCCGCCAGCGCGCCTCGAACTCGTCCGCGCGCGCCGGTTCCACGTCGAAATGATTCATCGCGATGAACATGGCGTCACTCCCTCATGGCATCGAGCCGCATGCGCGGGCGTCGCGGAAGCAAAGGGGTCAGACCCCTTTGCTTCCATGTCCGATCCTATCCGGCCGCGTCCGAACGCGTTGCTCTCTGCGCGCGCGCGGACGTAGAGTCGCGCCATGCGCTTCCTCCACACCATGCTCCGCGTCAAAGATCTCGACGAATCCCTGCGCTTCTACACCGAGCACTTCGGCATGAAGTTGTTACGGCGCAAGGACTTCCCGGACGGCAAGTTCACGCTCGCCTTCCTCGGCTACGGCGACGAGAGCGAGCACACCGTGCTCGAGTTCACGCACAACTGGGGCAAGAGCGATTACGTGCTCGGCGACCAGTACGGCCACATCGCCCTCGGCGTGAACGACATCTACGGCGTGTGCGCGAGCCTGAAGGCGAAGGGCGTCAGCGTCCCGCGCGAGCCCGGCCCGATGAAGCACGGCAGCACCGTGATCGCGTTCGTCGAGGATCCCAACGGGTACAAGATCGAGCTGATTCAGGAAGGCTCGCGCGCCTGAACGACTCGGCCTCTCGCGGAGGGCAGCGGAAGACGACGACGTTGTCGCCGGGTCAGACCGTGCGCGCCCGAACCCCGACCCGCCCCTCCGCAATCCCGCGCACCACCTCCGGCACCAGCTCGCGCTCCACGGCCTGCACGCGCGCGGCGAGCGTCTCCGGCGTGTCGTCGTCGCGCACGTCGCAGGCGCGCTGCGCGAGGATCGGGCCGTGGTCGTACTCGTCGTCGACGAGGTGCACGGTCGCTCCGGTCACCCTGCAGCCGCGCGCGAGCACAGCCTCGTGAACGTGGTGGCCGTACATGCCCTTGCCGCTGAACGCAGGAATCAGAGCCGGGTGCACGTTGATCGCGCGGCCGCGGTAGCGCTCGCGCGGCTCGAAGATCGAGAGGAAGCCGAGGCAGGCGACGAGCTGGACGTCGTGCTTCGCGAGCTCGGCGTGAATCGCGTCGTTGAAGGTCTTCGTGTCCGGGAATTTCTTGCGCGGGATCGCGAGCGCGGGCACGCCGCGCCGCGCCGCGCGGGCGAGGCCGCCCGCGTTCTCCTTCGACGCGATCACGCACA
>DATBRS010000028.1:0-11852 GCA_036560185.1 Myxococcota bacterium | reverse complement strand
CCGCCCTGATGGCTCGGCGCTCCGCGCGAACGAGGGGGGGGCGCCACGGATTCGGCCCGGGGCCGGTCACGGGCTCGGGTAGGCGAACCCCGTGAGCTTCTCGCTGACGTCCCACAGCGCGCGCGCGGTCGCCTGGTCGCGGCAGTGCGCCGCCGGCTCCTTCGGCTTGCAGTCGGAGTAGTACGCGCCGTTCTTCCCGGCGGCCTCCGCCGAGGTGGCCGCGTAGATCGAGGTCTGCGCGCCCTGTTCGGGCGTCTTCATGAACAGCATCACCAGCTTGTGCAGGCGATCGAGCCAAGGCCCCTGGCCCGCGCCGAGGTTCGTCGCGACTCCGCCCGGGTGCACGCAGTTGATCGTGAGCTGCGGCGAGCCGTAGCGCCGCGCGAGCTCGCGCGTGAAGTGGATGTTCGCGCTCTTCGATTTCCCGTAGACGCGCATCGCCGAGAACTTCTCGCTGTGCAGGTCGTCGAGATCGAGCGCGCCGAAGCGATGGGCCTCTGACGCCACGCTCACGATGCGCGCGCCCGGCGTGCGCTGCAGCTTCGGCAAGAGGACGCCCGTCAGGTGGAAGTAGCCGAGGTGGTTGATCGCGAGAGTGGTCTCGAAGCCGTCGGGCGTGAGCTCGCGGCGCATCATCGTGACGCCGTGGTTGTTGATGAGCAGGTCGAGTGAATCGATGCGCTTCGCCAGCTCCTCGCCGACGCGACGCACCTCGGCCTGCGTCGCGAAGTCGCCGCGGATCAGCTCGACGTCGCACTTCGGCGCGGCCGCACGAATTGCCTCCAGCGTCTCGCGCGAGCGCTGCTCGTTGCGGCCGACGAGCAGCAGGCGCGCGCCGCGGCGCGCGAGCTCGAGCGCGGTCGCGCGGCCGATGCCGGAGGTCGCGCCCGTGATCACTGCGGTCTTGTTAGCGAGCGACGCCATCGCGTCTCCTCCGGGTTCAGTTGACGACGCGCGGCTCGCCCAGGCCGAACGGCGCCACCTCGGCGTCGAAGGCCTCGCCACCCGGCGCCACCATGCGGTAGGTGCCGCGCATGCTGCCGACCGGCGTCTGCAGCGGGCAGCCGGACGTGTACTCGAATGCGTCGCCGGGCTCGAGCACCGGCTGCTCGCCCACCACGCCGGGGCCGCGCACCTCCTGCTCCTTGCCGTCGCCGTCCGTGATGATCCAGTGCCGCGAGACGAGCTGCGCCACGTGCCCGCTCTCGTTCGCGATGCGCACGTGATACGAGAAGAACCACTGCCCATCGTCGGGGCTCGAGCGCTCGGGCTCGAAGCGGGACTGCACGCTGACGCGGATGCCGCGCGTCACGGATTCAGAGCGGAACAAGCGTCACTCCATCTGCCACACGTTCGAGCTCGCGAGCACCACCGAGATCAGCGCGATCATCAGGCCGCCGAGCGCGACCGTTCCCCAGAGCGGCCCGATCGCGTCACCGAGCGCGCCGGACAGTAGTGCGCCGAGCGGACCCGAGGCCACCATCGCGAGCTGATGAACGGCCATGATGCGCGAGCGCTCGGCGAGCGGCGCGCGCTCTTGGAACAGCGCGCGGCCCGTCGTCATGAAGACTCCGCCGGCGAGCCCCCAGACGAACGTGAACGCGACGACGCTCCGGAACTCTCCGCCGAGCCCGCAGCCGATCAGCGTGAGCGCGCCGACCAGCTGCGACAGGGCGAGCGCGCGGCCCTTGCGGCGGATGCCGCGGAAGAACAGGAAGCCCGAGGCGAAGATCGTGCCGGCCGGGAACGCGAACAGCAGCACGCCGATCTCGGCGACGCCTCCCTGATAGACGTCGCGCACCATGATCGGGAACAGCACGCTGTAGGCGCCGCTGAAGAACAAGCCGACGCCGGCGATCAGGGGCCACACCGGGCGAAGCTCGCTGCCCCACACGAAGCGCGCGCCGGCGGAGAGCTCTTCGATGGTGAGCGGCCGCCGCGCGCTCGCCGCTCCCGGCGGCTTGCCAGGGAGGCGGAAGCAGAACACAGCGCCGAGCGCGACGATCGCGGCCTGGATGCCGAGCGTGACCGGGCCACCCAGCGCGTCGGCGTTGCTGGCGAGCAACATGCCCGCGCCCTGCGCGAGGAACTGCGCCGTAATCACTCCGGCGACGGCGCGCGTCAGGTCGGCGCCCGCGACCCGCGAGAGCAGGCTGTCGCGCGACGGGTTCGAGAAGCTGTTCACGAGCCCGGTGAAGAGCGCGGTGGCGATCAGGACTTCGAACGCGAGCGCGTCGTTCGCGATCGCGAGGGCGATTGCCGTCGGCGCGAGACCGGCGGCCACGTGCAGCCCTGCGAGCAGCCAGCGCGCGTCCACGCGATCCGCGATCGCGCCGCCGAACGGCAGCAGGAAGATCGTCGGCAGCATGGTCATCATCTGCACGACGCCGGTTCGCGTCGCGCTCGAGTGCAGCACGTTCACGACCAACCACGGCACCAGCACCTGCTGCATGCCCCACGCCCCGAACCAGGCCGCGGCGCCCGCGAGCAGCCACGGGTATCGCGAATCGAAGCGCGCCTCGGCCGACATGGGGCGCGCACAATAGGGGAGATGAGCGGGTAGAGTGGGCCGCGGCGCCGCGCGCTGCGCACCGGAGGCGAGCGAACCCCATGAAGATCGGCCTGCAGATCCCGAGCTTCACGTGGCCGGGCGGCCCCCGGGAGCTCGCGGCCAAGCTGCGCGAGATCGCGCAGACCGCCGACGAAGGCGGCATCGCGAGCCTGTGGGTGATGGATCACTTCTTCCAGATTCCGCCGGTCGGCGCCGCGGAGCTCGACATGCTCGAGGGCTACGCCGCGCTCTCGCATCTCGCGGCCCTAACAAAACGCGCGACGCTGGGGACGATGGTCACGGGCGTCACCTACCGGCACCCCGGCGTGCTCGTGAAGACGGTCTCGACGCTCGACGTGCTCTCCGGCGGCCGCGCGGTGCTCGGCATCGGCGCCGCGTGGTTCGAGCGCGAGCACCGCGGCCTCGGCGTGCCGTATCCGCCGCTGCGCGAGCGCTTCGAGCGCCTCGAGGAGGCGCTGCAGATTGCACAGCAGATGTGGTCGGGGAACAGCGGGAGATTCGAGGGCAAGCACTATCAGCTCGCGGAGACGCTGTGCGTGCCGCGCCCGCTCGCCAGGCCGCGGCCCCCGATCCTGATCGGCGGCATGGGCGAGCGGAGGACGCTGCGGCTGGTCGCGCAGTACGCCGACGCCTGCAATCTCTTCACGCACGGCGGGATCCCGCTGCTGAAGCAGAAGCTCGAGGTGCTGCGGCGCCACTGCGACGCGCTGAAGCGCGACTACGCCCGCATCGAGAAGACGTCGCTCGCGACGCTCACGCTCACGGACGACGCGGCGAGCATCGAGGCGGCGATCTCGACTTGCCGCGAGCTCGCCGGCGCCGGCATCCAGCACGCCATCTTCAACATGCCGAACGTGCACGAGGTGAAGCCGGTGGGATCGCTCGCGAGGCGGGTGCTGCCCATCGTTCGCGACCTTTGAGCGAGCGCGGCGCGGAGCCCGCGGGCCTCGCCGCTCGTCACTCGCTCAGCGCTCGCAGCGCCTCCTGGCGACGCGCCTCGAACTCGTCGCCCGGCCGCCAGCTCGGCATTGCGCGCGCCTCGGCGGCCGCCGCCCCCACCCAGAAGCCGAGCTGCGCATCTTCCACCGCGCCTGTTAGGTCCCAGCTCGCGTCGAGCTCGTCGCTCGGCTGGTGATACTTCGTCGCCTCCCACTGGATGCGCTGCTCGCGTCCCCACTCCTCCGGCTTGCCGCGCACGTCCGTCGCCGACCGGTAGTAGAGCGCGGGCACTCCGATGCGCGCGAAGTTGAGCTGGTCCGAGCGGTAGTAGAAGCCGCGATCGGGGAACACCTCGTCGACGACGGCGCGCTGCTGGCGCGCAGCCGACAGCGCGAGCAGGTCTTCGAGCGACGACTTGCCGCGCCCGATGATCTCGACGCTCGCGCTGCGCCCGGAGATCGCCGCGCCGTCGAAGTTGATGTTCGCGGCGAGCCGCCCCGGCGCTGCGGTCGGATGCTGGGCGTAGTAACGCGATCCGAGCAGGCCCTGCTCCTCGGCCGCGACGAACGCGAACAGCACGCTGCGGCGCGGCGGCGCCGGGAGCGCAGAGAACGCCTCCGCGATCGCGGCGACGACGGCGACGCCGCTCGCGTTGTCGAGCGCGCCGTTGTAGATGGCGTCGCCGCTCGCGTCCGGCCGGCCCACACCGAGGTGGTCGTGATGCGCGCTGAAGACCACGAGCTCGCGCTTGCGCCTCGCGTCGCGGCCGGGCAGCTGCGCCAGCACGTTGGCGGTCTCGATGCGGCGCAGTCTCGCGGGCAGCGCGAGCGAGGTCGTCACGCCCAGCGCGACCGGCTGGAACGCGGGCGACTTCGCCGCCTCGCCGAGCTGCTCGAGGTCGCGTCCGCCGAGCGCCACGATCTCGCGTGCTCTCGCCTCGGTCACCCACGCGCGAACGTCGACGCGCGGCTCGCTCTCCGCCGGCAGCTCGAACTTCTCGCCGCTCCACGAGCTGCGCACCACCTGCCACGGGTAGCCCGCGGACGCATCCGTGTGCACGAGAATCGCGGCGGCTGCGCCCTGCCGGCCAGCCTCCTCGTACTTGTAGTCCCAGCGCCCGTAATAGAGCCGACGCTTGCCGGCGAACAGCGCGGGGTCCCAGTCCGGGTCGTTGTTGAGGATCACGACCGTCTTGCCGCGCACGTCCGTCTTGTAGTCGTTCCACGCGAACTCGGGCGCGACGATGCCGTAGCCCACGAACACGAGCTCGCTGTCCGCGAGCGTCGCGAGCTCGCGCTGCTTGCCTCCGGTCGCGACGAAGTCGTCTGCGCGGCGCAGCGACGCCGCACCGCGCGCCCCGCGAAATTCCCAGCTGGCCGGCAGCTCGGGCGCGGAGCCGATCATCTCGAAGCGCTGCTGATAGCTGCCGTCGGCCGCGCCGGGCGCGAGGCCGAGCGCCCGCATGCGCTGCTCGATCCACGCGCGCGCTCGCGCGTCGCCCGGGCTGCCGGGCGCGCGCCCTTCGTACGCATCACTCGCGAGCTCGGCGGTCACGCTGCGGATCGCGGCTTCCGTGATGCGCTCGGTGGCGCGCTCCGCACCGCGCGGGAGCCGCAACTCGCCGCCGGCTCGCGCTGCCAGCGGCGCGAGCGCGGCGAGCAGAAGCATGGAGCCGAGCTGAGCTCTCACGGCGCCCTCCGAATCGGAGGCGCAGTCTACTCGCGTGGCGAGCGGCGATGGCGAGCCGCCGCGCGCGGTCAGCCGTCGCTCGGCGGCCCCGAGGAATCGGGCGGGCCGCCCGGTCCGCGCTCGGCGTCGCCACTCGGGCCGGCGCCGCTCGGCGCCTGGCCTTCGGCGGCGGGATCGCGCCAACGCCTGCCGCGTCCGCCGCGCCGCCTGCCGCGGCGCCTGCGCCGGAAGCCGCCTTGCCCGCTGTTCTGCCCATTCTGCCAGGGCGCGCCGCCCGCGGGCCGCTCGCCGTCCGGCGCGCCCGCGCCGTGCGCTTCGGCGGCGATGTCGTCCATCGAGATGCGCTCGAAGCGCTGCGGATCGAAGCGCAGCGCGTCGCCGCCCTCCGCGACCGCGCCGCCCTCGGGCGCGAACGCCGGAGTCTCCGGTCGGGCGCCGCCCTCGAAGCGCGGCTGCCCCTCGGAGCGTTGGCCGTCGCGATTTCGCCCGCGCCGGCGGCGCCGCCGGTTGTTACGGCGCCCGGCGAATTGCTGGCCATCGCCCTGCTGCGGCGCACCGCGTGGCTGCGGGTGCCGCGCGCCGTGCTGTTGCTGGCGGCCGCGTTGGTTGCGGCCACGGCCGCGGCCCCGCCGGCGCTCTTCGCCGCGCGGCGGAGCGAGCGGCTCCCAGAACGAGTTCGGGCGATCGGCCTGGCCCCGGCAGCGATCGCACATGCCGCACGCCTCGCCGTTTTCCTCGCCGAAGTATTCGCGCAGGAACCAGGCACGGCAGGACGGTCCGGTCGCGTAGTCCGCGACCGCATCGAGCCGGCGCGCGTCCTGAGTTCGGAGGGTCTCGAACTGACCGGCGAGCAGGCGCGCGCGGGGCTCGAACTCCTCGAGCGGAACGACGACGTACACCGACTCGGGATCCCACTTCACGAGCTCCGCCTCTTCGAGCAGCGAGAGCAGCGCCGTGGCGGTGCGCGATCCCAGCTCGCCCGAGAGCCCGAGCGCGTCGACGCTCGGCACCTTCTCTTCTTTCGCCCACGCGATCAGCGCCGACGCGAGCCGGAACAGCTGCTCCGGCCGCACGCGGCTGCGCGAGAGCAGCGACTCGTGGATCGCACGATCCTCGGGCGAGTAGAGCATGATGCAGTTCGAGCGCCGCCCGTCGCGGCCCGCGCGCCCAGCTTCCTGCACGTACTGCTCGAGCGAGGAAGGCGCCTGGTAGTGCATCACGTAGCGAATGTCGGGCTTGTCGATGCCGAGCCCGAAGGCGCTGGTCGCGACCATCACGGTGCGGCGCCCGCGCGACATGAAGCCCTCTTGGTTCTTCGCGCGCTCCGACGCGCTCATCTTGCCGTGATAGCGGTGCGACGGAACGCCGAAGCGCTGCAGCACGGTGTAGAGCTCGTCGACGTCGCGCGTGGTCGAGCAGTAGATGATGCCCGGACGACGCACGCGCAGCGCGAGGCGCACGAGCGCGCGCAGCCGCGCGCCGCTCGAGCAGTGCAGCACGTCGAATGCGAGGTTCGAGCGATGCGGCGAGGTCGCGACCACGCGCGGGTCGCGCATGCCGACGAAGCGCACGATCGCGAGCCGCACCTTCTCGGTCGCGGTCGCGGTCAGCGCGAGCGACGGCGGCGCGCCGAGCAGCTTCAGCCGTTCGCCGATCTTGAGATAGGCGGGCCGGAAGTCGTAGCCCCACTCCGAGATGCAGTGCGCCTCGTCGACGGCGGCCATCGAGATGCCGCCCTTCGCGAGCGCAGCCGAAGCGTCGGGCGAGCCGAGCGTCTCGGGCGTCGTCATCACGAGCAGCCGCTCGCCGCGCGCGATCTCGGCCAGCGCTGCCGTGCGCTCCTTGCCGCGCACCGTGCCGTCGAGCTTCACGCACGGGACGCCGAGCCGTCGCATCTTCTCGTACTGATCCTTCATCAGCGCGAGCAGCGGCGAGAGCACCAGCACCGGCTTCGAGAGGATCAGCGACGGGATCTGATAACAGGCGCTCTTGCCGAAGCCGGTCGGCAGCACCATCAGCACGTCTTCGCCGCGCAGCAGCGCGTCGATCACCTCGATCTGCTCGGGATGGAGCTGCGGGATGCCGAGCCGGCCGGCCGCCCTTTGCATCGCCGCCAGCCGCTCCTCGGGCGTGCCCAGCGGCACCTGCCCGACGAACAGCGGGCCCGAGTGCGCGACGATCTCGTCCTCGACGACGTCGTCGTCTTCCTGAGTGAGGCTCGCCGCGAGTGCGAACAGCTCGTCCTCGCCCTGGCGGTCGGCACTCACCTCGCGCCGGATGGCCTCGAGCATCTCCTCGTCGATCGGCGTCAGCCGCTCGCCCTCGGGCAGCTCGTCCGCCGCGAGCAGCGGCTCGTCCGCGACCGGGGCAGAAGGGCTCGCGGACGCGCCCTTGGCGGCCTTGCGGGCGCGGCGTTTCGGCGCCGGCAGCGTCTCCGCCTCGGGCGCTTCGGCTTCGGGCGCTGCCCCCGCTGCGGCAACCTCGTCGGGCCCCTGGGCCTTCCGACGGCGCGTGGGGGGACGGGGCTTTTCCCCTGATCCGGTGGAATCGGTCAATCCGCTTCCTTCGCTTGGTGCGCACGGGAGAGGCCCCGGCGCGCAAGACGCAGCGGTTTCTGGATGAGCCGCCGGGGTTCGACCCGGGCCTCGGCCCGCGCACCCGCTGCGGGTGGACTCGCGTCGTCCGTTTGGACGGGCCGCGAAGTGACCGAGGGTTAACGCAGCGAATTGCGAGGCACCACGGGGGCGGGCAAGAAAAGATATGGGGGTGCCCCTGGGGGCGAAGCGCCTTCCGCCGTTACGTTGCGCCGCTTTCGCCGCACCTACTGCGCGATCCGGCGAGCCCCGCCGTACCCGAGGAGCCCATGAGCGATTCGATCGTCCGCGAGAACTTGACCACGCTCGGCAAGCACCTGCGCGCCCAGTCCCTCGGCGGGCTCGGCGACGTGGTCGAAGCGATCGCGCTCGCGGGTAAGGCGATCGCGCGCAAGGTGCAGCGCGCGCGCATCGACGACGTGATCGGCGTCGCGGGCGCGGTCAACGTGCAGGGCGAGGTGCAGCAGAAGCTCGACGTGATCTCGGACGCGCTACTGCTGGAGTGCCTGCGCGCCTGTCCGAGCTGCGCGGTGTACGCGAGCGAAGAGCAGGAGCAGCCCACGGTGCTGCGCCCGAAGAGCGCCGGCGGCGAGTTCGTGGTGCTCGCGGACCCGCTCGACGGCTCGTCGAACATCGACGTCGCGGTTTCGGTCGGCACGATCTTCAGCGTGCTCCGCAACAACCAGCCCGACGCGACCACCGCGCGAGCCGTGCTCCAGCGAGGCTCGGCGCAGCTGGCCGCCGGCTACGTGCTGTACGGCACCTCCGTCCTGCTCGTGCTCGCGACGGCGCACGGGACCGACATGTACGCGCTCGATCCCGGCATCGGCGAGTTCGTGCTGGTGAAGCCGAAGATGTCGGTGCCCAGCGAGAGCAAGACCTACTCGATCAACGAGGCCTACGTGAACGAGTTCGCAGCGGGGCTGCGCGCCTATCTCGAGTTCGCCCACGGTGCGGGGTACGGAGCGCGGTACATCGGCTCGATGGTCGCCGACGTGCACCGCACGCTGCTCAAGGGCGGCGTGTTCATCTATCCGGCCACGAAGAAGGCGCCGAAGGGGAAGCTGCGGCTGATGTACGAGTGCAACCCGATGGCGTTCGTGCTGGAGCAGGCGGGCGGCGCCGGGTCGACCGGTGCGCAGCGGATCCTCGAGGTGGAGCCGGGCGGGCTGCATGATCGGGTGCCGGTGATTCTGGGGAGCGCGAACGAGGTGGAGTGCGTGACGCGGCACGGGTAAGCGGGGGAGATGGGGCGGGGAGCGCAGCCGCGGCGGTGCCGGGGGCGGCTGCGGCCGATGGCTCGGCTTCGGCCCCTCTTTGCTGGGCGTCCCGCTGCGCTGCGGCGAACGCGTTGCTTCGCGGTGTTGCGGTGCCGGATGCTCGGGGCCGGCCTGCGCTTGATTCGGCCGCAGCCGCCTCCGGCCCCGCCGCGGCTGCTCGTGCTCGCGTCGCGCGGTTGGAGAGGGAGGGGAGCCGGCGGATCGAAGACTCCCGCCGGCGGAGGTAGGGTGGCTTGCGCCGGCCCCGCCGCGGCGAAGGAGGAGGAAGAGGGTATGCGTCTGGGCAATCGTGGCGGGCGGGCGGTGTTGTTGTCGCGCGACATGACGCGCGGCTTGGACCTGGAGGCGGCGTCGGCGGGGCGCTTCGGGCCGGAGCCGATGCTGGCGCTCGCGAGCTGGGAGGCGCTGCGGGAGTTTGGCGACTCGCTCGACTTGTCGAGCGCGCCGGCGATCGACGCGGCGTCGCTCGGGCCTTGCTCGCCGCGGCCGCGGGCGGTGTTCGGGATCGGGCTCAACTACCGCGACCACGCGGCGGAGGCGGGGCTGCCGGTTCCGAAGGAGCCGCTCGTGTTCACGAAGTTCCCGAGCTGTCTCGTGGGCCCGCGCAGCGACGTGATCGTGTTCGGGGATCGCGTCGATTGGGAGGCGGAGCTCGTCGTCGTGGTCGGGCGGCACGCGGAGAACGTCGCGGAGGCGCGCGCGCTCGATTTCGTCGCGGGCTTCTGCGTGGGACAGGATGTGAGCGACCGCAAGCTGCAGTTCGCGAGTCAGCCGCCGCAGTTCTCGCTGGGAAAATCGCGCGCGACGTTCGGGCCGATCGGGCCGGCGATCGTCTCGCTCGGCGAGCTCTCGAACCCGCTCGATCTCGCGATCACGTGCGATCTCGACGCGGAGCGCATGCAGAGCTCGCGCACGAGCCAGCTGATCTTCGGCGTGCCGGAGCTGATCGCGTATCTCTCGCGACACTGCGAGCTCTGCCCCGGCGACCTGATCTTCACCGGCACGCCGGGCGGCGTGGGCTCCGTGCGCAAGCGCTACCTGAAGCCCGGCGAGGCGATCCGCACCGAGATCGAGGGCATCGGCGCGCTGCTGAACCGCTGCGTGGCGCCGGCGGCGTGAACGTCGCGCTCATCGCGCAGCGCGAGGATCCCCGCATCGCGGACTATCAGGCGGTGCGCGACGGCGATCTGCTCGCGCGGCGCGGCCTGTTCGTGGCGGAGAGCCGTCTCGTCGTGGAGCGGCTGCTCGCGACGCGGCGCTTCGCGGTGCGCTCGCTGCTCGTGAACGACGCCGCGCTCGGCGCGCTCGCGCCCACGCTCGCGGGGCTGGCGCGCCCGCCGGAGATCTTCGTCGCGGCCCGCGAGCTGATTTCCTCGCTCGCGGGCTATCCGGTGCATCAGGGCTGCCTCGCGCTCGCGGAGCGCGGAGCGGAGATCGAAGCCGACGCGCTCGTCGCCGGCGCGCGCCGCGGTCTCCTGCTCGCGCTCGAGCAGCTCGCGGATCCGGACAACGTCGGCGGCGCCTTCCGCAACGCCCGCGCGTTCGGCGCAGACGGCGTGCTGCTCGCGCCCGGCGGCGCGGATCCGCTCTATCGCAAGGCGATCCGAGTCTCGACCGGCGCCACGCTGCAGCTGCCCTTCGCGCGCTGCGCGAGCTGGCCGGGCGCGCTCGAGAAGCTGCGCGGCGCGGGCTGGGCGGTGCTCGCCGCGGTCGCGGAGGAGAACGCGGTCGACGTGCGCGCCTTCGGCGCCGCGCGGCCGCTGCCCGAGCGGGTATGCCTCGTGCTCGGCAGCGAGGGCTACGGCCTCTCCGCGGCCGCGCGCGCCGCCGCCGACGCGTGCGTCACGATCCGCATGCGCGCGGGCTTCGATTCGCTGAACGTCGCGACCGCGAGCGGAATCCTGCTGCATCATTTCTCCCGCGCCGAGCGCGCGCAGTAACGCCGAGGCGAGCCGTGCGCGTTCTCGTGGCGGGCGCGGGCTACGTCGGCGCGGAGCTCGCGTGCCGGCTCGCGGACGCCGGGCACGATGTGCTGGCGCTGCGCCGCACGCGCGCCGCCGGGGCCGAGCGCGCCGACGGCGAGAGCGGCGGGCGGCTGCGCTGGCTCGCCTGCGATCTCGCCGATTCGCGCGCGCTCGGAGAGCTCGCGCTCGAGGGCGTCGACGCGCTCACATACCTCGTCGCGGCCACCGCCCGCGAGGACGCAGCGTATCGACGCGCATACGTCGACTGCCTCGCGAATCTGCTCGAGCGGCTGCGTGCGCACAGCACGCTGCGCCGCGTGCTCTACGCGTCGAGCACGTCGGTGTACGCGCAGGACGACGGCAGCCGCGTCGACGAGTCGTCGGCCACGGAGCCGCGCGAGTTCAACGGACGGCGTGTGCTCGAGGGCGAAGCGATCGCGCGCAGCGCGGGCTGCTGCGCGGTCGCGCTGCGCCTCGGCGGCATCTACGGCCCGGGGCGCAGCGCGCTGCAGGAGCGCGTGCGCGCTGGTGCGGCGCGGCTCCCGAGCGCCCCGCACTACACGAATCGCATCCAGCGCGACGACGCCGCGCGCGCGTGCGCGCATCTGCTCGCGCTCGCGGCGCCCGCGACTTGTTATGTGGGCGTCGATCGCGAGCCCGCGGACCGAGCCGCGGTGCTGCGCTGGCTCGCGGTTCGGCTCGGGGCGCCGCCGCCGCCCGGTGACTACGACGCGCACGCGCCGCCGAGCGGGAAGCGCTGCGACAGCGCGCGCCTGCTCGCGACTGGATTCGACTTCGCGTACCCGACGTTTCG
>DATBRS010000027.1:0-19527 GCA_036560185.1 Myxococcota bacterium | reverse complement strand
CCGACGCGCTGCCGGGCCTCGGCATCCCGCGCTGGCCGATCCCCGTGCACCAATGCACGCTGGTCGCGATGGGAGTGCACCTGCTCGACAACCTGCGCCTCGACCGCCTGATGGCGGTGTGCGCACGCGAGCAGCGCTGGGAATTCCTGGTCACCGTGGCGCCGCTGCGCGTCGAGCGCGGCACCGGGAGCCCGGTGAACCCCGTCGCGATGTTCTGAGGCGAGGTCGCCCCGCCGCCGCAGGGCTGCGGCGGCGGGGCGAAGGCGCCCTCAGTCGAGCGGACGCAGCACGTGCGTGAAGGCCCAATCCGCGACGCGCTGGCCTTGCCGGCGCGCCACGGTGTCCGCGAAGCGGAAGTGGATGCCGAGCAGAATGCGCGCCTCCACCACCTCGTCGGCGGCCTGCGAGAAGCGCGTGAAGTTGCGCGTCTTCTGGACCACCACTGGCACGGCGCTCGTCACGGAGAACGCCATCGCGTTGGTCCCGAAGAAGCGCTGCAGGATGCGCGTCACGGCGCCGGTCACGTTGTTCGCGCCCGAAGTGAAGTCGGGATAGTTCGGGTTGTTGATCAGCGATTGCCAGCTCGGGTCGCCGATCGTCTTCGGATTCCCGTCGTTGTCGCCCTCCTGGATGGCGGTGATCGGCCGCCAGAAGGCAAAGGTCAGCTTGCTGTCCCAGGCGGTGATGGCGGCGTCCGCGATCGCGACGTTCGCGAGCGCGAACAGGCGGGCGCTGTCGCCGACACCCAGGCCCTCGCTCAGCGCGATCGCGCGCAGCGCGCGGTTCCACTGGGCGAAGAAGTTGTCGCTCCAGAAGTACGCGAGGTCGGTCTGCGCCGCCGTGCGCTCGCCGCTGGCGAGACTTCCCAGCGCCTTCACCTCGCGGTAGTGACGCGTGTAGGTCGCGCTCGTCACGGCCGGCGGAGCCTTCGGGCGGAACTGCGCGGGATTCCGCAGCGCGAAGGGTTTCACCGTCGCGAGCCAAGGCGCCGCCATCGACGAGAAGGCGGCAGGCGGGCCCGGCAGGTAGGAGGGCGTGGGCCGCCACTGACCGACCGCCGTGCCGCCCACGAACGGCGTGCTCGAGGATGGGAAGTACCCGTCGTTCGCGCGCGCAGCGAGCAGCCGGGCAGCGGCCGCCGCACCGATCGCGATGCCCGGGTCGTTCGCGGCGAGGCCGTTCGCCGCGAGGAAGTCGCTTAAGGAGACGTCGAGCGCCGAAGCCTGCGCCGGGTAGAGCGCGGCGAGCACGTCGCGCGCGGCCTTCGCCGCCGCCGCGTCCGGCGAGCCGGCCGCGCCGTTGATGGGATCCGTGTAGGTCGCGTAGCGCCGCTCGAAAGCCTGCACCGCGTCGTGCATCGCCAGGTGGACCTTCGCGTAGTCGCCGGTGGTCGGTGGGCCCGCACGCGGCGGCGTCGCCGTGGCGCCCGTGCCGATCGTCTGCACGGTGATCACGTTCCAGTCGAGCACCACGTTCGCGCGCGCCGCATCGCTCGAGGCGAGTACGCCGCACGCCCACGCCGCCAGCATCAACATCAGTCGTACGAGACCCTTCGACATGTGGCTTCCCTCCGTCGGAGCTCACCACCCGAGCGCCCTTATGCGCTTCGCGCGGCGTCGCAGTCAATCCCCAACAATGGTGAGGCGCCGGCGTTCGGCGGTAGCGTGCGCGCATGTCCCGCTTCCCCTTCGGCATCCCCAATGGCTGGTTTCTGGTCGCATACAGCGAGGACCTCGCGCGCGGCGCGGTGAAGCGCATGCGCTACCTCGCGCGCGAGCTGGTGGCGTTTCGTGGCGTGAGCGGCGCGGCGCACGTGCTCGATGCCTACTGCCCGCACCTGGGCGCGAACCTCGGCGAGGGCGGCGTGGTCGTGGGCGACACCATTCGGTGCCCGTTCCATGGCTGGCGCTGGGACGGACAGGGCGCCTGCGCGGAGATCCCGTATGCGAAGCGCGTGCCCGCGGCCGCGCGCGCGGAGGCGTTCCCGACGCGCGAGCGCAACGGCATGATCTTCGCCTGGCACGACGCGCAGCGGCGTCCGCCCAGCTGGGAGATTCCGGACCTGCCGGAATGGCACGACGCCGACTGGCTCACGCCCTGGCTGCGCTACGAGTGGACCGTGAAGACGCATCCGCAGGAGATGGCCGAGAACGGCGTCGACTGGCCGCACTTCGCGGCGGTGCACAAGACCACGATGCCGGAGCAGCGCGGCGCGACCTTCGGGCCGCACGTCTATCGCTGGACGGTCGGCGCGAGCAAGGACGTCTCGACGCTCGACGGCGTGCACGACGAGCTCGTGATGCGCGCTGAGAACTGGGGCCTCGGATACAACTTCCTGCGCCAGAACGGGCGCTTCCGCACCGTGGTCGCGACCGGCCTCACACCCATCGACGCGGAGACGACGCACATGCGCATGGGCGTGATCGCGAAGCGCGACGGCGCCGACGCGGAAGCGCTGGCGCGCGAGCTGCGCGCGTACATGGACGAGCACGCGGTGGTCGCGACCCAGGACTTCCCGATCTGGGAGAACAAGAAGTTCCGCGCGCAGCCCGCGCTCGCCGAAGGCGACGGCCCGATCGCCGAGTTCCGCCGCTGGGCGGCGCAGTTCTACGCGTGAGCGCCATCGGGCCCGAGCAGATCGCGAGCTTGCTGCGGCGCTACGCCGCCTGCATCAGCGCCGGCGACAAGCAGGGCATCGTCGCGCTGTATGCCGCCGACGCGACGGCGGAGATCCCCGTCGGCGGCCCCGTGCACCGCGGCATCGACGCGATCCGCAAGTTCTACGTCGGCAACGAGCTCGCCGAGCGCGTCGAGATCACGGGCCCGATCTGCATCGCGGGAAACGAGGCGGCCGCCCCCATGCGCGCGCGCATCGCCCGGCCCGACGGCGTCGTCGAGATCGACGTGATCGACGTGGTCGAGGTGGACGCCAGCGGCCGCTTCAAGAAGCTGCGGGCGTTCTTCGACCTGCAGGGCGCGCGGCGCGTTTGAGCCTCGAGCGCTGGCCGGCTCTGCGCGCGATCGACACGCCGCGGCTTCTGCTCGAGCCCTTGATCGAGGCGCACGCCGCGGAGCTCTTCGCGGGACTCTGCGCTCCCGAGCTTTACGCCCATCTGGACGAGACGCCTCCGATTTCCGCGACGGCACTCGCCGCGCGCTACCGCTTCCTCGAAGCGCGCCGCTCGCCTGGGGGCGACGAGGCGTGGCTGAACTGGGCGCTGCGCGAGCGCGCGAGCGGTGCGCTCGTCGGCACCGTGCAGGCGACGGTGCGCGAGCGCGAGAGCGAGATCGCCTACGTGTTGTTACGCGGCGCTTGGGGCCGCGGCCTCGCGAGCGAAGCGGTGGCCGCGCTGCTCGCGCTGCTGCACGCCGACTTCGCGGCGCACGAATTCGTCGCGCACGTCGACCCGCGCAACTCGCGCTCCGTCGCGCTGCTGGAGCGCCTCGGCTTCGCACGCAGCGGCACGCGCGCCGCGAGCTCGCCGCTCCAGCCCGAGCCCGATCTCGTGTTCCGCTGCACGCGCTGATCCCGAACGCGCCGCGCGCCGCGGCTCAGAGCGTGTTGAAGCCGGGGATGAAGCGGCCCGCGCTCGCGCCGCCATCGACGGGCAGATCCGCGCCCGTCACGTGCGCGCTCGCATCCGAAGCGAGGAACACGCACGCCTGGGCGATCGCGTCGAGCGGAGCCTCGCCGGGGATCCCCCGGTTCTCGCTGTAGGCGCGCGTCTCCTCGCGCAGGCCCGCGAGCTGCGCGCCCCAGGGGCCGTACATCTCGGGGTTGCCGCCCGCTGGGCACACGCAGTTCACGCGGATTCCCGAACGCCCGAGCTCCATCGCCGCGCTCTTCGTGAGGCCGCGCAGCCCCCACTTCGACGCGGCGTACGCGGTCACGCCATTCATCCCAAGCATGCCGTCGATCGAGCCGACGTTCACGATCGAGCCGCCGCGCTGCGCCTTCATCGCTGCGAGCACCGCCTGCGTTCCCAAGTACGCGCCCGCGAGATTCACCGCGAGCACGCGCTGCAGCGTCTCTTCGGAGGTGTGCTCCAGGGTGCCGAGGTGCAGCACCGCGGCGTTGTTGACCAGCGCGTCGATGCGCCCGTGCGCCGCCAGCGCCTCGCCGACGATCGTCTCCCACGCCGCGCGCGAGGAGACGTCGTGCTCGCAGTAGCGCGCATCGCCACCGAGCTCCTTCGCGAGCGCGCGCCCCTGCTCGTGCCGCACGTCGCCGAGCACCACGCGCGCGCCCTCCGCGAGGAAACGCCGCGCGATCGCCGCTCCCGCACCACGCGCCGCCCCCGTCACGATCGCGACCTTTCCGTCGAGATTTCCCACGCACGCCTCCCGAAGCGCGCATCCTAGTCCGCCGCGCTACCTGTGCCGCGCGAGGAACCGGCGCGCGCAACGATTCCGAGAACCCCCGCGAAGGAATGACCTCGAGAAGTCGTCGTGAGCGGCAAGCGGCCCGAGCCGCGACAGCGGCTCAGACCGCGCGCGGTGAGCCGCAGGCGAAGGGAGTTCCGAAGACGCTACCTGTGCCGCGCGAGGAACCGGCGCGCGCAACGATTCCGAGAACCTCCGCGAAGGAATGCCCTCGCGAGGTCGTCGTGAGCAGCAAGCGGCCCGAGCCGCGACAGCGGCTCAGACCGCGCGCAGTGAGCCGCAGGCGAACGGAGCCCAAAAGAAATGGATGCGATCGAGGCGATGGAGACGACGCGCGCGATTCGGTTCCTGAAGCCGGATCCGGTACCGGAGGCGCTGATCGAGCGCGTGATCTACGCCGCCACGCGCGCATCGAGCCCGGGCAATTCTCAGGGCTGGGATTTCGTGGTCGTGCGCGATCGCGCGATCAAGCAGCGCATCGGCCCCGTCCTGCGCGAGCGCATGCTGCCGCTGGTGCGCAGCATGCCGAGCGCGCCGGGCGCCGTGCAGCGCATGCTCCGCGGCGCGCAGCACCTGCTCCAGAGCTTCGAGGACGTTCCGGTGTGGATCCTGGTGTGCGGGCGCAAGGTGTATCCGCCGGGCGCGGGCACCGAGCAGATGGTGCACGCGGCGCTGTATCCCGCGGCGCAGAACCTGATCGTTGCAGCGCGCTCGCTCGGCCTCGGCACCACGTTCACGACCTTCCAGCTCGCCGCCGAGGCGGAGATGCGCGCGGTGCTGAAGCTGCCGAGCGACGTGTCGATCGGCGTGTGCGTCGCGCTCGGCTATCCCGACCGCGCGTTCGGGCCGGTGGTGCGCAAGCCCGTGGCGAACGTGATCCACTGGGACCAGTGGTGAGCGCGGCGGGGCCGCTCGCGGGGATTCGCGTCGTCGATCTCACGCGCTACCTCGCCGGCCCGTTCTGCACGCAGCTGCTCGGCGACTACGGTGCCGACGTGATCCGCGTCGAGTCGCCGCGCGGACGCGAGTTCCGAGCGCCCGGGCAGGCCCGCGACGCCTACTTCTTCTTGAGCGCGAACCGTAACAAGCGTGCGCTCGCGCTCGACTTCGCGAAGCCCGAGGGCCGCGAGGTGCTGGCGCGGGCGATCGCGCGCGCCGACGTGCTGGTCGAGAACTACCGCCCCGGCGTGCTCGCGGCGCTCGGCTTCCCGCCCGAGGCGCTGCTCGAACGCCACCCGCGCCTCGTCGTCTGCAGCATCTCGGGCTTCGGCGCGACGGGGCCTTACGCGCAGCGCCCGGGCTTCGACCAGATCGCGCAAGGCATGAGCGGCCTCATGAGCATCACCGGCACGCGCGAGAGCGGTCCGACGCGCAGCGGCGTCGCGATCTCGGATCTGCTGGCAGGCCTGTTCGCCGCGCACGGCATCCAGCTCGCATTGTTCGAGCGCGAGCGCAGCGGCCGCGGGCAGCACGTCGAGACGTCGCTGCTCGAGGCGACGCTCGGCGTGCTCACCTGGGCCGCCGGCCAGTTCTTCGAGAGCGGTGCGAGCCCCGGGCCCGCCGGTCAGCACCACCCGCTCTCTTCCCCGTACGGCCGCTTTCGCGCGCGCGACGGCTACCTCAACATCGCCGCCGGCAACGACGCGATGTGGGAGAAGCTCGCCCGCGCGCTCGATCGCGCGGCGTGGCTGTCGGACGCGCGCTTCGCGAGCGCGGCGCAGCGCGTGCGCGAGCGAGACGCGCTCAGCGGGGAGATCGAGGCCGCGCTCGCGGCCGGCTCGGTGGCGGACTGGGTGGAGCGCCTGAATGCCGCCGGCGTGCCGGCCGGCCCGGTGCTCGGGCTCGCCGAAGTGTTCGCGGATCCGCAGGTCGCCGCGCGCGAGATGCTCGTGTCGCTGCCGCACCCCGAGCTCGGGACTTATCAGGGGACCGGGCTGCCGGTGAAGCTCTCTCTGTCGCCCGGCGCGATCCACCGCCGGCCGCCGCTCCACGGCGAGCACACGCGCGAGCTTCTGGCCGAATTCGGCTACACGGGTGACGAAATCGCGTCACTCGCGGCGCGCGGGATCGTGAAGCTCGCGCCGGCGGCTCAAGTGGCGCGCGACTAGCGCCGATCCGCTCGCATCCGTGGGAGGCTCTGCGTGAGCGATCCGCGCGTGCAGGCCGCGTACATGAGAGCGCTGAGCGTGTCGCTCGCGCGGCTCGGAGCGGCGGGAGAGCGCGTGCGCGCGGCCGACCCGGAGCTGTTCCGCATCGTCGCGGAGGCGCCGCGCAGCGGGTGGCTGCCCGTCGCGCTGAACATGCGCTGGGTGCAGGCGGTGGCCCACGTGTACGGCTGGCCCGACGCGCTCGACTTCCTCGCCGCGCGCGTGCTCGATCAGTTCGCGAATCCGCTCTATCGCGGCCTCGTGCACGGCGGTGTGCGCTTGCTCGGCCTCGATCCCGGCCTGCTCGTGCGCATCGTTCCGCGCGGCCTCAGCGTCACGTTCCGCGACTGCGGCGCGTGGACCGCGGTTCGCACGTCGCGCAGCAGCGTGGAGCTGCGCGCGAGCGAGCTGCCGAAGGAGATCGCGAGCCACGCGCGCTGGCTCGAGTCGATCGGCGCGGGCGCGCTCGCGATGTTCGCGGTCTGCCGCGTGCAGGGGCGCGTGCGACTCGCCGAGCACCGCCCCGAAGCGGGCAGCGCCGTCGTCGAGGCACGCTGGGACGCGGCCGGCCGCCGCTGAAGTCGGGGTAGACTGCGCGCCCTCTCGAGGACGCGCGCCGCATGCCTGGACCGCTCGCCGGCATCAAGATCGTCGACTGCTCGCAGATCGTGTCGGGTCCGTTCGCGGTGATGATTCTCGCCGATCAAGGCGCCGAGGTGATCAAGGTCGAGCCGCACGGATACGGCGACCTGATGCGCATCGGCCCGTTCTACCGCGGCGGCCTGAGCGCGTTCTTCCTGAACGTGAACCGCGGCAAGCGCTGCCTCGTGCTCGACCTCACGAAGGCAGAGGGCCGCGCGATCCTGCTGAGACTCGTCGCCGAGGCGGACGTGTTCGTGCAGAACTGGCGCCCCGGCGCCGCCGAGCGGCTCGGGCTCGGCTGGGAGGATCTGCGCGCCGTGAACCCGCGCCTGATCTACTGCTCGGTGAGCGGCTACGGCGCGAGCGGCCCCTACAGCGATCGCCGCGTCTACGACCCGATCATCCAAGGCATCACGGGCCACGTCGCGATCCAAAAGAATCCCGAGGTCCCGATCCCCGACCTGGTGCGCAACATCGTCGCCGACAAATCCACCTCGTGGACCGCGGCGCAAGCCATTACGGCGGCGCTGTTCGCACGCGAACGCGGCGCGCCGGGCCAGCACATCCAAGTGCCGATGATCGACGCCTCGCTCTTCTTCTTCTGGCCCGACGGCATGATGAAGCACACCTTCGTCGGGGAAGCGGAGCGGCAGCTGCCGGTGCTGTACGAGGTCTACCGGATCTACGAGACCGCGGACGGGCACCTGATCTACTTCGTGGCGTCCGAGTCCGAGCGCAACGGGTTGTTCCGCGCGCTCGGGCATCCGGAGTGGTGCGCGGATCCGCGCTTCAGCGGGCCGGGCGCGCTGCTCGCCGAGAATCGCGAGCTGCTCGGCGGCATGATCCTCGAGGAGATCCGCAAGTGGCCGACGCGCGAGCTGATCGCGCGCATGGCGGAAGAGCAGGTGCCGGTCGGCCCGGTGAACTCGATCGAGGAGATGCTGGTCGACCCGCAGATCGTCCACAACGACTCGTGGTTCGAGATGGATCACCCGAGCGCGGGCAAGATCCGCGCGCCGCGCCCGGTGGCGCGCTTCTCGGAGACGCCGCAGGAAGTGCGGCGCCTGCCGCCGCTGCACGGCGAGCACACCACCGAGGTGCTGCGCGAGCTCGGCTTCGACGACGCGGGGCTCGCCCGCCTGAAAACGGACGGCGTGATTCCGTGAAGTTACGCCCGCAGGCGGCGCGGCGCGCCGCGGCCCCAACAACTCGAGCCGAGGTGAATGCGCGTGTCCAGGTTCCACACTCCGATCTGTGAGCTGTTCGGCATCGAGGTTCCGATCGTGCTCGCCGGCATGGGCGGCGCGTCGTCGCCCGAGCTCGCGGCGGCGGTCTCCAACGCCGGGGGCCTCGGCATCCTCGGCGCGGCCGCGTGCGGGCCCGACGAGCTGCGCAGCTGGATCGCGCGCACGCGCAAGCTCACCAGCAAACCGTTCGGCGTGGACACGCTGCTGCCGGCGTCGGTGCGCCGCGGTGCGTTCGACAAGCCCGCGGCGAAGGGCAAGTCACCGCAGGAGCTGCTGCCCGAGTACCTCGCGTTCGCGCGCGAATTCATGGAGCGGGAAGGGCTCGAGCCCGTGGACGCGCCGCGCCTGCGCGGCGGCTTCACTAACGAGCTGTTCGAAGCGCAGATGCGCGTCGTGATCGAGGAGCGAGTTCCGGTCTACGCCGCGGGCCTCGGCGACCCGGGCCCGTTCATCGAGGCGCTCCACGCGAACGGGACGAGAGTGATGGCGGTCGTCGGCGCGGTGCGGCACGCGCGCAAGGTCGCCGCCTCGGGCGTCGACGTGATCGTCGCGCAGGGCCACGACGCGGGCGGCCACAACAGCCCCGTCGGCACGATGGCGCTGATCCCGCAGGTCGTGGACGCGGTCGGCGAGATCCCCGTGCTCGGCGCCGGCGGCATCGTCGACGGACGCGGCGTCGCGGCCGCGATGATGCTCGGCGCGCAGGGCGTGTGGGTGGGCAGCGCGTTCCTCGCCACCCACGAGGCGAACATCGAGGAGTTCCAGAAGAAGGCGATCGTCGAATCGTCCGAAGAGGGCACGACGATCACGCGCAGCGTGACCGGCAAACCCGCGCGCTACATCAAGTCGAAGTGGACGCAGGCGTGGGTGGACGCGGGTCTCGAGCCGCTGCCCATGCCTTATCAGGGCGCGGTCAGCGGACCCGTGCAGGCCGCGGCCTTCCGCCAGGGCCGCGGCGACATCGCACCCGGCTTCGCCGGCCAAGGCATCGGCATGATCTCGGCGATTCGCCCGGCGCGCGAGGTGCTGCGCGATCTCGTCGAGGGCGCGGAGCGCGCGCTCGAGGGGGCCGGACGCTTCGTCCGCTAGCCGGCGCCGCGGGGCCTCACGAACCGCCGGCGCTGGCCGCGGGCTCCGGCCGGCCGATCTCGCGCAGCACGGCCGCCAGCTCCTTCAACCATTCGTCGTCGAAGCCCACGCGCCGCCAGCGCACGACGCCCTCTGCATCGATTAGGTAGTTGGTCGGGATCTCGCGCACGTCGAACTCGCGTGCGACCTGCTTCGATTCGTCGTGGGAGATGGGGAAGGTCAGGCGCTCGCGATTCTTTCGCAGGAAGCGGCGCAGCTCGCGTCCACTCGCATCGGTGCTGATCCCGATCACCACCGCGCGATCGCCCCAGCGCCGCGCGAGCGCCTCCGCGGTGGGGAGCTCGCGCGCGCAATCGCCGCACCAGCTGGCCCAGAACACCAGCAGCGCGGGCTTACCGGCGAGGTCGCCGACGGTCACGAGCTTGCCGTCGAGGCCGACGCCGAGCGCTCCGTGCGCGGGCAGCCGCTCGCCGACCTCGTGCCCAAGGCAGGGCGCGGCGAGCGCGAGCATCAGGGCCGAGGCCGGGCCGAGCCTGCACCGCATCGCGGGACCTCCATGCTCGCGCATGCTCTCATGCGGGTATGGCGAGAGGCAAGTCGAGCTAGCGTGCTCACTTGTCAGGGAGAGTCCGGTGCCGATCCGCGGAATCGATCACGTGGCGATCACCGTGAGCGACATCGAGTCCGCCGTGGCGTGGTATTCGCGCGTGCTCGGCGCGAGCCCGCTCTATCTCGCGGAGTGGCGCGCCGGAAAGATTCCCGTCGTGATCCTGCAGCTGGGCGAGAGCCGGCTCTCGCTGCACGCTGCGGCGTCGCCCGCGAAGCCGCACGCACGGACGCCGACTCCCGGCGCGGTCGACCTGTGCTTTCGCTGGAGCGGACCGCTGCGCGACGCCGAGGCGCAGCTCGCGGCGGGCGGCGTCGAGATCGAAGAAGGGCCGGTGCCGCGGCCTGCCGCCGACGGCGAGCTCGGCCGCTCGATCTACTTCCGCGATGGCGACGGCAACCTGCTCGAGCTGCTCTCCACGGAGTGAGGCGTGCCGTGGCCGAGGGATGCGCGAACGCGCTGCCGTTGGGCGTCCCACACGCGGAGGCCACTGTTCGACTTCGCTCGGCTGCGCCTCCCTGCGCGCGCCGCTGCGCGGCGGCTGCGGTCCCTCACGCGTGCGCGAACGCGCTGCGAGTGGGTGTCGCGATGCATCGAGGCCCCTGTTCGACTTCGCTCGGCTGCCCCTCGCTGCGCGCGCCGCTGCGCGGCGCTTGCCGCCCGCTCAGTGCCCCGGCGGCCTCGCGTCGCGAGGCAGCCCGAGCAGCCGCTCGCCGATGATGTTGCGCTGGATGTTGCTCGCGCCGCCCGCGATCGCGGTCGAGAGCGACATCATGTACTGCGAGACCCAGCGGCCGTCGGTGAAGCGGCGGATGCCCATCTCGGCCTCGTCGGCCGCGGGCTCGCCGAGGCCGCGCTCGCCGAGCAGGTCCATCGCGAGCTTCGCGATCATCTGGCCCACGTTCGTGGCGGCGAGCTTCGCGGTGAGCATCTCGGCCAGCACGTTGGCGTCGCGGTGCTTCGCGAGCGCGCTCAGCATGCGCGCCGCCGCGTACTCCTGCGACGCCAAGTAGCCTTCGATCTCGGCGAGGCGCTGGCGCACGAGCGGATCGCGCGTCGCGGGCTGGCCGCCGCGCGTCGTGCGCTTCGCGAGCTCGACGAGCCCGGCGAAGGTGAGCTGCGCGCCCGCGCTGTCGCCGATCAGCATGCGCTCGTGCTTCAGCGTCGCCCGCGAGACGTTCCAGCCCTCGCCGCGCCTGCCGACGATGTTCTTCGCCGGGACGCGCACGTCGTTCAGGAACACTTCGCAGAAGTCCTCGCCGCCTTGCATCATGCGCAGCGGCCGCACGTCGATGCCGGGCGCGCGCATGTCCAGTAACAAGTACGAGATGCCGGCGTGCTTCGGCGCGGCGGGCTCGGTGCGGAACAAGCCGAACATCATGTCGGCGACCGTCGCGTTGCTGGTCCAGATCTTCTGGCCGTTGATCCGCCAGTGATCGCCCTCGAGCACGGCGGTCGACTTCAGCGAAGCGAGGTCGCTGCCCGAGCCGGGCTCGCTGTAGCCCTGGCACCAGTTGAGCTCGCCCGTCAGCGTCTTCGCGATGTAGGCCTGGCGCTGCTCCTCGCTGCCGCACTCGAGCAGCGTCGGCACGAGCATGTGCGTGCCCTGGGCAGATGCGCGGTACGGCACGCCCGCCGCCTCGAAGGCGCGGCGGATCACCGTCTCCGCCAGAATGTCGGGCGCGAGGCCGCCTCCGCCGTACGGCTTCGGCACGGTGCGGTGCAGGAAGCCCGCGGCGAGCGCCTGCTTGCGCCACGCGATCGCGCGCTCGCGCTCGTCTGCGCCCGGCGCGGGCCAGCTCGCACGGCAGAACGCCTCGACGCGGCTGCGCAGCTCTTCGTATTCGGGGCCGAACGAGAGGTCCATGCTTTCCTCGACTACCAGGCGTTCATCTGCGCGATGCGTTCGCGGTGCTCTTCCGGCGTGCCGAGCCACTGGCGGTCGAACAGGATGCGCTTGAACCAGAGCTGTACGTCGCACTCCCAGGTGAAGCCGACGCCGCCATGACACTCGACCGCGTCGCGCGCGACTTGTTGGGCGCGATCGGTCACGTGGGACTTCGCGAGCGCCGCCGCGCGCGCCGCGCGCTCGCGCGGCTCGTGATCTTGCGCGTGCGCCGCATACCACCACAGGCCGCGCGTCGGATCGAGCTCGACGGCCATGTTCGCGAGCTGGTGCTTCAGCGCCTGGAAGTGCGCGATCGGCTGGCCGAATTGCTGGCGCGTGCGCGCGTAGTCCACCGTCATGCGGATCAGGCGATGCGCGGCGCCGAACGCGTCGGCGGCGAGCAGCACGAGCGCGGCGTCGCGCAGGCGCGCGAGGTCGCCCTCGGGCAGCGCCTCGCCCGCAGAAGCCGCGATCGCGACGTGCGCGAGCGGGCGGCCGCGATCGTTGCTCGCGATGGGGGTGATCGCGAGTCCCGCGCTGCGCGCCTCCACCAGCGCGAGCGTGCCGTCCGCGCGCGCGGCCACGAACAGGTGTGCGTCCTGCGCGCTCGGCACGAGCTCGCCGAACGCCACCGCGCCGAGCGCCTCTCCGCTCGCGAGCCGCGGCAGCCAGCGCGCTCGCTGCACCGCGCTGCCGCCCTGGGCGAGCGCGAGGCACGCGAGCGCGTGGCCGAGGAACGGCACCGGCACGACGCCGCGGCCGAGCTCTTCGGAGACGAGCGCGAGCTCGAGCAGCCCGAGCCCGGCGCCGCCGAACTTCTCGGGCACGACGAGTCCCGCGACACCGATCTCGATCAGCCCCTCCCACAGCTTCGCGGCCGGCGCGCGCGCGCCGTCGAAGATCTGGCGCGCGAGCGCGGCGGGGCACTCCTTCTCGACGAAGCTGCGCACCGTCTCCTGCAGCAGCTCTTGTTCCTCGGACAACGCGAAGTCCATCGCTCTCCCGTCCCCTGTGCGGACCCAAAGGCGGCGCACAGTACACACGGCGCCGCGCGGTCGCAGCGCCCGAGCGCGCGTGCGAAGCTGCGCATCCGTTGCACTCGGAGGAGCCGATGAGCTCACGATCGATCGTATTCCTGGCGGCGCTCTCACTCGCAGCGCCCACCGCCGCGCAGGCGCCCGATTTCACGAAGGTGGAGATCTCGACGACGGTGCTCGCGCCGGGCCTCGCGATGCTGATGGGCGCCGGCGGCAACATCGCCCTCTCGACCGGCGAGGACGGTCCCGTGATCGTGGACGATCAGTTCGCGCCGCTCGCGCCGAAGATCACCGCGGCGGTGCGGGCGCTGCAGGACCAGCCCGTGCGCTTCGTGATCAACACCCACCACCACTACGACCACACCGGCGGCAACGAGGCCTTCGGCAGCGTGGGCGCGCTGATCCTCGCGCACGAGAACGTGCGCACGCGCCTCTCTCAGGAGCAGGTCTCGAAGCTGCGGCCGGAGTTCAAGCTGCCGCCGCATCCGCGCGCGGCGCTCCCGGTCGTGACCTTCGCCGACGGCGTCACGCTGCACTGGAACGGCGAGACGATTCGCGTCGAGCACGTGGAGCACGCGCACACGGACGGCGACTCCCACGTTTGGTTCGAGCACGCGAACGTCGTGCACATGGGCGACACCTTCGTGAACGGCTTCTTCCCGTTCGTCGACGTCGAGAGCGGCGGCGGCATCGCGGGCCTGATCTCGTCCGCGAACCGCGTGCTCGCGCAGACGAACCCGGCCACGAAGATCATTCCGGGCCACGGGCCGCTCGCGACGCCGGCGGACCTCACGAAGTTCCGCGACGTGCTCGTGGACGTGAAGGCGCGCGTCGAGAAAGGCATCGCGTCGGGTCAGACCGTCGAGCAGTTCATCGCCACGAAGCCGCTCGCCGATCTCGACGCGGAGTGGGGCGACGGCTTCCTGAAGACCGACCAAGTGATCAGCTTGATCTGGCTCAACCTCAGCGCGGGGCGCTAGTGGGAGGCGCCGGGTCCGGAAGCGGCAGCGAGGCCTGCCCGAACGCGTAACGCCAGCCGTTCGGCGTGCGCACGTAGGTGTCGCTGAACCAGAGCCGGCGCTCGAACGGCGCGCCCGCGCGCACGCCTTTCAGCCAGAGCCGTGCCGTGACGACCGCGGTGTCGCCCCACACGCGCACGACCTGCGTGCCGGGGTCCTCGATCTGGCGCTCGTAGACCGCGTCGCGGTTGCGTGCCGAGGCGAGCAAGTCGTCGCGCGAGTACGTCTTGCCAGAGCCGACGACCAGCACGAAGTCGTCGGCGAGAATGCGTGCCATCGCGTCGGCGTCGTTGCGCTCGACCGCGGCCTGATAAGCGGTGTCGAGCGCGGCGACCGTGGCGCGGTCGGAGTCGCCGGCCGGATCGGCGCTCGCGGAGGTCGCGGTGCAAAGCACCACGACGAGGCTGCTGACGATGCTTCGCATGGATCCCTCGGTGCGATGGCACGGCACGAGACTGCCGCGCGAAGCCAAGACATACCCGCCGCGCGCGCCTCGCGCAGCGGTCGCCGGGGTAACGTCTTCGCGAAGGAGGCCGCATGCGCGCGCGCTGGAAGCTGGGGGTCGGAGTCGCGGCGGGCCTCGTGTTGCTGGCGGGGATCGGCGTCGCCGCGTTCCCGCGGATCTACGCGTGGCGCGCGCAGGATCCCGCGTTCTTCGCCGACGAGATCGCGGCCTTCACGGCGCAGGACGCGGCTACGCCTCCACCCGATGCGCCGATCGTGTTCGTGGGCAGCTCGTCGATCCGGCTGTGGAGCACGCTCGGCGAGGACATGGCGCCGCTCCCCGTCCTGAATCGCGGCTTCGGCGGCTCGCAGCTCTCGCACGTGATCCACTTCGTGGACGAGACGATCGTGCGCTACCTGCCGCGCGCGATCGTCGTGTATGCAGGCGACAACGATCTCGACGCGAGCACCGGCAAGCGCGCGGAGGACGTCGCGCGCGATTTCGGCACGCTGGTCGCGACCGTGCACGCCTACGCGCCGGGCGTGCGCATCTACTTCCTCTCGATCAAGCCCTCGCGCGCGCGCTGGGAGCGCTGGCCCGAGATGCAGCGCGCGAACGAGCTGATCGAGAAGCTCTGCAAAGGCGATGCGCGGCTCGCTTACGTGGACGTCGCCACGCCGCTGCTCGAAAACGGCGCGCCGCGCGACGACGTCTACCAATGGGACGGCCTGCACCTGAACGCGGCGGGCTATCGCGAGTGGACGCGCGTCGTGCGGCCGCTCTTGTGCGCCGAGCTCGGCCCCTGCTGAGCCGCGCTCGGGCTCAGCGCGCGACCGCGAGCCCGCGCTCGAGGAGGCTGCGCTGCACCGAAGCGTGGGCCGCGCGATCGAGCCCGAAGCCGAGGAAGATCAGCACGCCGGAGCCGTAACAAGCGAGCGGGAAGAGCGAGAGCAGCAGCCGCATCGCGAGCAGCGCGCTCTCGCCCTGCGGCTGGTTCGGGACGAAGCCGCTGGCCGAGAGCGCGATGCCGGTCGTGGCCGCTGCGATGCCGAGCGCGAGCTTCTCGGCGAGGTGCCAGGCCGCGAAGTACACGCCCTCCTTGCGCTCGCCCGTGCGCAGCTCGTCCCAGTCGATCACGTCGGCCTGGAGCGAGGGCAGCAGCACGTCGAGGCCGCCCGCGGCGAAGCCCCCGATCGCGGCCAGCGAGTAGAAGAGCGCGAAGTCGCCGGCGCCCACTGCGATCATGGCGCCGAGGCTCGTGGCCATGCCGGCCATCGACGCGATCAAGAGCGCCTTCTTCTCGAAGCGGCGCCCGAGCCGCACCCAGAACGGGATCGAGACGAGCGTGGCGGAGAAGAAGCAGCCGAGCAGCTTCGGGAATGCGTCCGGGTCGCCGAGCACGTACTCGGCGTGGTAGGCGGCCGCCGTGGTGATGCCGCCCATCGCGATCTGCTGCAGCAGCGTGACGCTCAGCAGCCGGCGCGCGTGCGGGTTCGCGAGGAGGTCGCGCAGCGCGGCGAACGGATGCGCGGCGCCGCGGCCCGCGTGGGCCTCGGGCTCGCGCAGCACGGCGCAGCTCGCGAACACGAGCAGCGCTCCGAGCGCGCTCATCGGCGCGACGAGCGCGAAGGTGGCGGCGCGCGGGTCGCTCGCGCGGCCGAGCGCCATCAGCGCCGCGAACACGCACAGTGCGCCCACGCCGAACGCGGCGCGCCGCGCGCCGAAGATGCGCGTGCGCTCGTGGTAGTCGCGCGACAGCTCGGCGCCGAGCGCCTCGTGCGGCATGCGCACCGCCGTCTGCGCGGTGAAGAGCAGCAGCGCCGCGCCGCACACCCAGGCGGCGAGCGCGGCCGGCGAGAGGCCGAGCGGCGGACACCACAGCGCGACGAAGGCGAGCGCGAGCGGAATCGCCCCGGCGAGCATCCACGGGCGGCGGCGCCCGAGACGCGTGCGCGTGCGATCCGAGAGGAAGCCGGCCAGCGGATCGGCGCCGGCGTCCCAGAGGCGCGAGGCGAGCAGGATCGCGCCCATGGTCGCGGGCGGAATCGCGAGCACGTCGGTGGCGTGCTTCATCAGGTAGGAGCCGACCAGCATCGAGGCGAAGCCGAAGCCGATCGCGGGTGCGGCGTAGGCGACCAGCGTCCGCGTGGGGAGCGCGCTCACGCGCGGCCGCCGTCGAGCGCGCCGATCCACACGCCTTCGGGGTGCCACTCGGTGGGCGCTCCGACGCGCAGCCGCTCGCGCACCTCGGCGAGCGGCAGCGCGAGCATGTGCTCGAGCGGAGCGGCGGTGAGCAGCCTCGTCGCGCGTCCGCGCCGGAAGGCGCGCCACAGGTAGCGGGGCCAGGTGAGGCGCCAGCTGCGCGGGCCCTTCAGCACCGCCCCGAGCAACAACAGCGGGAAGCTGCGGTTCGGGATCTGGGCGTGGCTGAACGCGATCAGCGCGGCCTCGCCGAGCGGGTCGGTGCCGTAGCCGGTGAGCACGTGCCAAAGGTCGTGCATCACGTTCAGGCGCGCGTAGAACCACTCGTGCGTCTCGTCCTCGCGCTCCTCACCGGCGTGCACGCGCGCGCGGATCTCGAGCAGGCTGCTCGGGGCGAAGCCGTTCGCGCGCATCGTCCGCAGGTAGGCGCCGCCGAGGGTGTGCTCGGACAAGCGGCCGAGCGCGGCCTCGTCGGCGAGCGCCGCTACGAGGTCCGAACGCGCTGCGAGCAAATCCTGCGCGCTGGGCACGGCGAGGAAGCGCGCGAAGTGGCCCGGGCCGTCGTCGCCGCCCACGGCTCGGAAGAACTCGAACACGCGCTGCGTGTCGTCCGGGTCGCGCAGGATTCCGGCCAGGAGCCGCAGCGCGCGCAGCGGCTGGAGGCGCCCGCGCGGAGCGGAGAGGGTTGCAGCAGCCGGGGTCGCAGTGGCCATCGGTTCCTCCAATGACCAGGAGCTTCGGCGTCCACCGCTGGCGAGTCCTGACGAGAACGCGACGGATTCCTGATGCTTCGCGGGCGCCGGCCCCGGAGTCAGCAGGCGGGCCGCGGAAGCTCCTCGAGCGTGCCGGGATCGAAGCCGAAGCGCTTCGCCCAATCGACGCCGAGGTCGGGCGCGCGGGCGGCGACGCCACGCAGCAGCTCGGCGGCGCGCCGCGCGTCGCCGCGCGCCCCGCGCATGCGCAGCGCCCGCGCCAGCACGATCTCGCTGGAGAGCTGCGCTGCGCGCGCGCCGGCGCGCCCTTCGAGCGCGATGCCCGCCTCGCAGCGAGCGATCGCCTCCTCGCTGCGCCCGAGCGTGAGGCACAGCTCGCCGAGGCTCGACGCGACGCTGCCCGCGAAGGCGCGCAGCAGATCGTGGAAGGCGAGCAGATGCGCGTAGGGCGCCAGCGTGGCGTGCAGGCTTGCGGCGCGGCGCGAGTCGCCGAGCCGGTAGATCACGTCGCTGAGGCACGCGCTCGCGAGCAGGAAGTGTTCGTCGCGCTCGAGCGTCGCGAAGCCCGCGCCCTCGACGTGCGCGAGCAGGCGGCGCGCCTCGTCGGCGCGGCCGTCGTCGACCGCGAGCAGCGCCATCGCGGCGTTGGCAACGAGCTCGGCACCCTTCCAGGTGGCGGCGATTCGCGGCAGCAGCACGCCGCTCAGCTCGCCGAGGGCCGCGCGCTCGCCGCGCGCCAGCTTGATCCAGAGCAGATGGGCATCGCATTGCAGCTGCGCGTAGGCCGTGCGATCGCGCCCGAGCTCGCGTGCCTCGGCGAGCAGCCGCTCCGCGCGCGGGAGATCGCCGGAGCACGCGACGCGCGCCGCCTCGAAGTAGCGGGCCTGGAAGACCACGTAGCGGTAGGGCTGCTCCGCCGCGAGGCGCACGCAGGCGGCGAGCGCCGCGTCGGCGTTCGCGGGCTCTCCCCGTAACAAGTAGGCGCCGAAGCGCGCCTCGTAGCCGTGGAACTGGGTGAGCGGGTCGCGCGTGCGCTCGCCGAGCGCGATCAGCTCGTCCGCGAGCACGAGCCGCTCGGCGACGCGATCGGGGCCGAAGCACGCCCACTCGCGCGCGCTCAGCGCGTCGCGCAGCGCGCTCACGTTCCCGCTCGCGCGCGCCAAGCCGAGCGCCTCGAGCGAGAGCGCGTCGCGGCTCGCCATCGAGAGCGAGTAGGGCGCGGTGCCGGTCAACTTCGAGAGCAGGCGCGCGCGCAGCACCGGCTCGCGCTCACCGAGCGCGTCGCGCGACTCCTCGAGCAGCGCGAGCGTCTCGGGCTCGGGCGGCACGCCCATCTCGCCCATCCCGCGGAAGCCGAGCGCCGCCTGCGCGAGCCAGTCGGGCCGGCCGAGCGCGCGCGCGACGCTGGCCGCGGCGCGAAACGCCGCGCGCGCCGCCTCTCGCGCGCCGGCCGCGGAGTGCTCGGAGCCCGCGGCCGCGAGCAGCTCGAAGCGGCGCGCGGCATCGCTCGGCGCCGCGAGCGCGAGCGCCTCGAGCGCGCGCTCGTAGAGGCGCGCGCTCTCCTCGTAAGCAAAGAGCGCGTGCGCGCGCTCGGCGGCCCGCACGGCCGCCTGCAGCGCGGGCGCGGCGTCGCCCGCCGCGAGCGCCTCGAAGTAGTGGTGCGCGATCTCCGAGAGCGGCGCCTCGCCGCCCGGCGAGGTCGCGGCTTCGAGCGCCTCCGCGGCGCGGCGATGCAGCCGGATCCGCTGCGGCGCGCGCAGCTCTTCGTACAGCGTCTGGCGGACCAGCGCGTGGGAGAACGCGTACAAGCCCGTGCGCGCCTCGCTCTCGCGCAACACGCCGGCGTCGAGCGCCTCGCCGAGCGCGTCGAGCAGCTCGTCGCGGCTGCGGCCCACCAGCTGCGCCAGCAGCACGAGATCGAAGGAGCGGCCGAGCACGGCGGCGGAGCGCAACAGATCGTTCGCGTCGGCGGAGATCGCGTCGAGGCGGCGGCCCACCGCATCGCGCACGCTCTGCGGGAGCGCGAGCGCGGACGAGGCGGCAGGCGCGTCGCTCTCGCGCAGCACGCGCGCGAGCTCGACCACGAAGAACGGGTTGCCCTCGCTGAG
>DATBRS010000026.1:0-12821 GCA_036560185.1 Myxococcota bacterium | reverse complement strand
CCGGCCGCGCGAGCTGCGCTGCGCCGAGAATCTCCCGCGGACGTTCGAGCTTCCTGCGGATGCGCGTCCCGAGCACGAAGAAGAACAGGAGCTCCGCGAGCAGGAGGAGCAGCACGAGCCTGGCCGCGCGCTTGCCCCACTTCACGCGCCGGCTCCGCGCAGCGCCCGCTCGATCTCGGCGGCGAGGGCGAGCTCGAGCGCGAAGCCCGACGCGTCGGGCGCTTGGGCAACGCGCACGGCGAGCGCGGCGCTGCCGCCGAACGCGGCGAGTCCGAAGCTGCCGTAGCGGTGGGCGAGCACCGCGCGCAGCCACGCGTCGCGCCCGCGCCGGCGTTTCGCCGCGAGCGCGCCGCTCTCCGCGAGGTGCGCGCGGTGGCGCGCGATCTCGGCTTCGAGCGCGTCGATGCCGGTGTTGTCGCGCGCGGAGACGAGCACCACCGGCGGTACCCAGCTGCCGCCCGGTTTCTCGCCGAGCGCGAGCGCGCTCTCGAGCTCGCGCGCGGTGCGCTCGGCGAGGCCGCCCAAGTCGGCCTTGTTGACGGCGAACACGTCGGGCAGCTCGAGCACGCCGGCCTTGAGGAACTGCACCGTGTCGCCGGCGGCGGGCTGCGCGACGAAGACGAGCGTGTCCACGAGATCGGCGACGTCGCCTTCGCTCTGCCCGACGCCCACGGTCTCCACGATCACGCGGTCGAACACCGCCGCCATGATCGTGGTGGCAGCGCGCGCGGCGTCCGAGAGTCCCCCGAGCGACTCGCGCGCCGCGAGCGAGCGAAAGAAGACCCCCGCGTCGTTGGCGGCGGAGCGCACGCGCACGCGGTCGCCGAGCAGAGCGCCGCCGCTCTTCCGGCTCGAAGGGTCGACGGCGACGATGCCGACCGTCTCGCCGCGCGCGCGCAGTGCGCGCACCAGCGCGTCCATCAGCGTCGACTTGCCGGCGCCCGGCGCGCCGGTGAGGCCGAGCCGCGCGGCGCCGCCGAACAGCACCCGCGTCTCCAGCGTCGCGAGCAGCGCGCGGGCGGCGGCGCGCTCCTCTCCACGCTGGTCGTCGGCGAGGTTCAGCGCCGGCGCGACGGCCGTGCGGTCGCGCGCGAGCAGACGCTGCGCGAGGGCGACGACTCGCTCGTGCGCGCTCTCAGGCAGGAGCGCTCTCCTCGGCGACGTCCACGACTTCGCCCAGCACGCGCGTCAGATCGAAATCCTTGGGCGTGTAGACGCGCGCGACGCCCGCGGCGCGCAGCTGCGCGGCGTCGTCGTCGGGGATGATGCCGCCGACGACGACCGGTATGCGCACGCCGGCGTCGCGCAGCCGGCCGAGCACGTCGAGCACGAGCACGCAGTGGGAGCCCGACAGGATCGAGAGCCCGATCACGTGCACGCCCTCGTCGCGCGCGGACTGCACGATCTCGGCGGGCGTCACGCGGATGCCTTCGTACACGACCTCCATGCCGAGGTCGCGCGCGCGCACCGCGATCTGCTCGGCGCCGTTGCTGTGGCCGTCGAGGCCGGGCTTGCCGACGAGCAGCTTCAGCGGGCGGCCGAGCTTCGCCGCGACGGCACGCACGCGGGCGCGAATCGCGTCGGATGCGGGATCCGCGCCGTGCGCCGCGCGCGCGACCACGCCCGTCGGCGCGCGGTATTCGCCGAACACGCCGCGCAGGGCGTCGGCCCACTCGCCGGTGGTGACGCCGGCCTGTGCGCAGCGGATCGACGCGGGCATGACGTTCGCGCCGCCCTTCGCCGCGTCGCGCAGGCCCGAGAGCGCAGCGCTCGCGCCGGCTGCGCTGCGCTTGTTGCGGAACGCCGCGAGGCGCTCGATCGCCGCGCGCTCCGCAGATTCGTCCACCTTCAGCACCGAGCCGCTGCCGGCTTCGAGCAGCGGGCTCGGCTCGGCCTCCGTGTACGCGTTCACGCCGATCACCGTCTGCGCGCCGCTCTCGATCGCGCGCAGCCGCCGCGTGTGCGACTCGACCAGGCGCTGCTTCATGTACGCGTTCTCGATCGCGGCGACTGCGCCGCCCATCGCGAGCACCTTGTCGAGCTCGGCCTGCGCGCCGTCCGCGAGCTCGCGGACCTTCGCCGCGATCACGGGCGAGCCATCGAACAGGTCGCCGTACTCGAGCAGGTCGGTCTCGTACGCGAGCACTTGCTGGATGCGCAGCGACCACTGCTGGTCCCACGGGCGCGGCAGCCCGAGCGCCTCGTTCCACGCGGGCAGCTGAAGCGCGCGCGCGCGCGCGTTCTTCGAGAGCGTGACGCCGAGCGCCTCGAGCACGATGCGGATCACGTTGTTCTCGGGCTGCGCCTCCGTGAGGCCGAGGCTGTTCACCTGCACGCCGTAGCGGAAGCGCAGCAGCTCGGGGTCGGTGACGCCGTAGCGGTCGCGTCCCACGCGTGCCCACAGCTCCGTCATCGCGCGCGCCTTGCAAGTCTCCTCGACGAAGCGGATGCCCGCGTTGAGGAAGAACGAGATCCGTCCGAACACGCGCGGCAGGGCGCCGGCGGGCAGATCGCCGCGTGCTCTCACCGCGTCGAGCACCGCCATCGCGTTGGCGAAGGAGTACGCGATCTCCTGCACAGGCGTCGCGCCGGCTTCCTGCAGGTGGTACGAGCAGATGTTGATCGGATTCCACTTGGGGATCGCGTCGACCGTGAACGCGACCATGTCGCTGATCAGGCGGATCGAGGGCTCCGGCGGGAACACGTAGGTCCCGCGCGAGAGGTACTCCTTGATGATGTCGTTCTGCGTGGTGCCCGAGAGCTGGCTGGCGGGGACGCCTTGGCGCTCCGCCGCCGCGACGTAGAGCGCGAGCAGCCACGCCGCCGTCGCGTTGATCGTCATCGACGTGTTCATGCGGTCGAGCGGGATGCCCCGGAAGAGCACCTCCATGTCTTCGACGTGCCCGATCGGCACGCCCACCTTGCCGACCTCGCCGCGCGCGAGCGGATGGTCGCTGTCGTAGCCGGTCTGGGTGGGCAGATCGAAGGCGACGGAGAGGCCGGTCTGGCCCTTCGCGAGATTCGTGCGATAGAGCGCGTTGCTGGCCTCGGCGGAGGAATGCCCCGAGTAGGTTCGGAAGACCCAGGGCTTCTCGCGCTGCGCGCGCGCTTCGGGAGGCATCACGGCTCCGGTTCGCAGGGATCGATCGGCCAAGCTACCCGAGCGCGTGAGGCGACGAAACGAAGACGCCCGGTTCCACTCGGAACCGGGCGTCTCGTGGGAAGCCGTGAGGCTGCGCCTCACAGCCGATTGAGCTCGCGGCGCGAGCGCCGCGCGGAATCAGCGCCGGCGCGCGGCCAGCGCGAGGCCGAGCAGCGCGGTCGCGAGCAGGCCCGCGGCAGCCGGCTCCGGCACCGCGGCAAAGCCGACGAACTCGATGTCGGCGCGGATGTCGTACACGAGGTTGCCGAAGCGGACCTCGCCCACCTTCACGCCGAGCAGGCCGAGGCGCATCTGCCCAGCGCTGAAATAGGCGGTCACGCCGAACGAACTGATCGGGACCACTCCCGAGACCGGGGTGGGCGATGCGGTCACCGGGGGCGAGGAGTCGATGACCGACCCGGAGAAGCTGATGTCGACCGGCCCGAGCGTGATCACCCACGGACCGGTGCCCGACGCGGTCGACGAGTAGCCGGTGCCCGGCGCGAGCAGAACGTCGAGATCGAGCGCGTCGTACGCACCCGGCAGTGCCGGCGCCTTGATGAACAGGCTGCTCGACTGCAGAGCGAAGTCCGGAATCGTGCCGGTGCCCGGGTCGAAGACCACGAAGCCCGCGTCGAGCTTGGCGCTCGCGCTCGCGATCAACATGCCCCCGCCTTGCACGCGCGCGGTCACGCTGCCGTGATCGAGCACGAAGGTGATGGGCGCAGCCTGGATCGCTGCCGGCAGCAGGCACAACGAGAGGAGTAGAGGGCGCAGAATCCGCATGAGTCTCCCAGAGGTCTACCCCGCTCCAGAGCAATTCCAGTGCCACACGTTCCCGCCACGAAACGCGCGCAGAGAGCACATGGCGGGGTGGCGGTTTGGTCCATGGGGAAGACGCGTTCCGTCGCGGAAAAACATTTCCGCGCAGCACACTCCTGCCCCCGTGGCATGCTGGCGCGATGCTGAGCGCCCTCGACCACTTCGTCGTCGCCGTGCGCGACCTCCCGGCTGCGGCGCGGACCTATTCGCGACTGCTCGGGCGCGCCTCGACGTGGCGCGGCGAGCATCCGGCGCTCGGCACGGAGAATGCGCTCTTCCGGCTCGCGAACACCTACGTCGAGCTGCTCGCGCCCGCGGAAGGCGCGGGCCGGTGGCTGCGCGACCAAATCGACGCGCGAGGCGAGGGCCTGTTCGCGCTCGCGTTCGCGACGCCGGACGCAGACGCCTTCCGCGCCCACGCCGAGGCGCACGGACTGCGTCCGGGCGCGGTGCAGCCGGGCCTCGGACGCGATTCCGACTCGGGGGCCTTCCGAAAATGGCGCAACGTGATGCTCGATCCCAGCGCGACCCACGGCGCGCAGCTGTTCGCGATCGAGCACCTGTCGCCGCCCGACCTGCTGCCGCTCTCGCCGCCCACGGACGAGAATGCGGACGCGACCGTCGACTCCGTCGATCACGTGGTCGTGCAGACCGCCGATCCAGGGCGCGCGAAGGCGCTCTACGGGGATGCGCTCGGGATCCGGCTCGGCCTGGACCGCAGCTTCCCGCAGTGGGGCTCGCGCATGCTGTTCTTCCGGCTCGGCCATCTGACCGTGGAGGTCGTCTCGCAGCTCGCCGACGGCGCGAAGGCGCCGGATGCGCCGGACCGGTTCTGGGGCGTCTCCTATCGGGTCGCGAACGCGCAGGCCGCCCACGCGCGGCTGCGCGACGCCGGCTTCGAGCTCACCCCCCCGAAGCCCGGCCGAAAGCCGGGGACCTTCGTGTTCACCGTGACCGGCGGCACCCACGGCGTCGCGACGCTGGTGCTGCAGCCCTCGGTCAGCGCGCGCGGGGCCGGCTAACTTCGTTCGCTTCGCGCGGCGCGCCCGGCCGTGCGTTCGGAGACGCGATGGCCGCCGCCCCTCTGCTCGTGAAACCGGAGTTCCCCGACGATCTCGAGGGCGCGATCCGCGCGCTCAAGCGCGAGCGCAACGCGGTGCTGCTGGCGCACTACTACCAAGAGGGCGAGATCCAAGATCTCGCGGACTTCGTCGGCGATTCGCTCGCCCTCGCGCAGGCCGCGACGCGCGTCGAGCGCGACGTGATCGTGTTCTGCGGCGTCCACTTCATGGCCGAGACGGCGAAGATCCTGAATCCGTCGCGCCGGGTCGTCGTGCCCGATCTCGACGCCGGCTGCTCGCTCGCCGACGGCTGCCCCCCGCGCGAGCTCGCGGCCTTCAAGGCGCGGCACCCGGGCGCGAAGCTGCTCTCCTACATCAACTGCTCCGCGGAAGTGAAGGCGATGAGCGATCTCATCTGCACGTCCTCGAACGCGGTCGCGATGGCGCGCCACTTCGACGGACAGCGCCTGATCCTCGCGCCGGATCGCCACCTCGCGAAATGGATGGGCGAGCAGCTCGGGCGCGACGACCTGATCGTGTGGCCGGGCGCCTGCATCGTGCACGAGCAGTTCAGCGCCAAGGAACTGGTGGCGCTGAAGCTGCGCAATCCCGGCGCCGAGGTGCTCGCGCACCCGGAGTGCGAGAGCGCCGTGCTCGCGCAGGCGGATTTCGTGGCGTCGACGACCGGCATCATCAAGCGCGCGGTCGAGTCGCGAGCGGACACCCTAATCATCGCGACCGAAGACGGCGTGTTTCACGAGATCGAGAAGCAGCTCGCCGCCGCCGGCAAGCAGAAGACGTTGATCCAGGCGCCCGGAATCGACGAGAGCTGCTCGTGCAACCGCTGCCCGTACATGCGCCTCAACACGCTGGAAAAGCTCTACCTGTGCCTGCGCGACTTGAAGCCCGAGGTGACCGTGCCGGAGGACGTGCGCGTGAAGGCGCTCGCGCCGATCGAGCTCATGCTCGAGCTCTCGCGCGGACTCGCGCCGGGGCCGAAGCTGGTGGGGCGCTCATGAGCCTGCGCAGTGGGACATGCGAGTCCTACGCGCGCTCGAGGGCGTTGCGGCCAGCGCCTCGAACCTGACAAGCTCTCCGCGCTGCGAAGCGGAGCGGAACGAGCGGGAGTCGAAGCGGTGATCCTGATCCACGGCGGGTGCGGGAGTGGCAAGAGCGCCGCGTTGCGCGCGCTCGAGGCCGAACCGCCGGCGGGACTTCGCGCCGTCTACGTGCCGGTGCCGACCCTCGACTTCGCAGGTCTCGCGCGTTGGTGCCTCGACCGCCTCTCCCTTTCCGCCGCGCCGGATCCCGTGTCTGCGCTTCGTTCGATCGCGCAGCGCCAGCGCATCGCGCTGCTGGTCGACGACGCGGATCTCGTACCGCTCGACGCTGCGCTCGCGCTGCGACATCTCGAGCGCGAGAGCGGCGGCTCGCTGACGATCGTGGCCGCGTGCGAGAGCCAAGAGCAGACCAGCGCGTCGATCTTGGCGCTCGGAGCGCCGCTGCACGCCATCACGCTGGCGCGCGGCAAGAGCACGGAGGCGGCGGCGGCCGTGCGCGACAAGCTCGCGCTCGCGCAGTCGGCGCCGGTGGCCGCCGTGCGCCGTCCCGCACCGACGCCACCGGTTCCCGCGCCCGCTCGCGCTCCGGCAGCGGCGCGCGAAGAGCCGCGCCCCGCTGTGCCCGAGCCGCAGCCCGCGCCCGTCGCGACGACCCTCGCATCCGCGCCTGCGGCACGCGCGGCCGCGGCTGCGTCGCGCCGTGTCGCGGCGGACGCACCCGCTCTGCCGATCTCGCCGCCCCCGGCCGTGCGCACGGTGCCGCTCTCGCTCGCGCTCGCGCTCGCGATCACCGCGTTCCTCGTGCCCGCCGCATTCTTCGCGGGCTACTTGTTAGGGGGAGCGCGCGAGCGCGCGCCGGCCAGCGAAGCGAGAGCCGCAGCGCTCCCCGATGTCGCCGCCGCCGCGCCGACCATCGCGGCGGCTGCTCAGCCGCCCGCGCGCGTGGAGGAGCTCGAGCGCGAATCGCCGGCGACGCCCGCTCGGCTCGAAGCCAGCGCGCCGCGCAAGCGCGATGCGCGCGCGGAGGCGCCCGCGCCGACGCTCGCCGTATCCGACGCCGTCGCGCCCGCTGCTGCGCCGCGCGCCGACGTCGCGCGCGACCTCGCGCCGCCCGCCGCCGCCGCGACCGCTCCGACCCCAGTTCGGGCTCGGCCGAGCGCCGCCGAGCGCAAGCCGGAGCCGGCCCCGGTTCAGACCGAGCAGTGGGGCGCGCCCGTCTTGATCAGCGTGGAGCCCGGGGCCGGCCGTCCGTAGTCAGGATGCCGCCGCGATCGATCCACGTGAACGTGATCTCGGTCTCGACGTTCGGTCGATCCACGGCGACGCCGTTCTCGAGGCGCGGCGCGTAGACGAAGCGCTGCGCAGCATCGAGCGCGGCCTGATCGAACACGCCGGGCGGCTCGGCGCCGACGACTTGAATGTCGCGCGTGGCTCCCTGCGCGGTGACGGTGAAGCGCAGCTTCACCCAGCCCGAGATGCCTTGGAGCTGCGCCCCCGGCGGATAGGCGGGCGGCGGGCGGCGGATCGCCTTCACCTCGCGATCCTCGCCGCGCGGCGGAGGCGGAGTCGGCGGGGGCTCGGGCGCGGGCTCCGCGGCCTCCGCGACCGCCGCAACGGCCTCGCTCGCGACGTTGCAGAGCGGCGGTGAGGGCGGCGACATCTGGTAGCCGCGCAGGCCGCGCACGCGGTAGCAGTACCGCACGCCGGCGCTCGCACTGCGATCCGTGAAGCGCGTGGCGTCGCCGCCGACGCGAGCCAGCGGCTTCCACTCTTCGCCCGGGTCGTCGACGCGCCGATCGATCTGATAGGCCTCGACGCGCGCGGCGAGCGGCGCCCATTCCACCACGAGCTCCGCCGCCTGCGCGAGCGCCGCGACGCCCCCCGCGACGAGTCCGGCGATCAGGGCGCGCACGCTCGCCGCCATCGCTCGCTACTTCTCGTACAGCTTGATCACCCGAACGCTGCCTGCGGGTGCCGCCTGGATGCACAGGTCGCACAGCACGCACTCGTCGAGATTCTCCTCGACGATCTTCAGCGAGCCGTCCGCGTTCTGGTCGAAGATGTCGACCGCGCACACGTCCGCGAGCTTCTTGGCCAGCGCGCTGTCGCGGGCGACGTCTGCGTCCACGCGCACGTCGATGAACAGGCCGGGCATTAGAGCGTCACTCCGATCGCCGCGAGCCGTTTGCGGATCAGCCCGGGGATCTCTTCGATGCGTTCGGCGACCGAGATGCCCGCGGCTTCCATCCGCGCGATCTTCTCCGCGGTCGTGTCTTCCTTGCCTTCGACGATGGTGCCGGCGTGTCCGAAGCGCATGCCCTTCATCTCGTCCATGAAGCGGCCCGCCATGAAGGCGACGATGGGCAGGCGCGACTTGTTGCGGACGACCCACTCGGCGAGCTCCGCCTCCATGCGGCCGCCGGGCTCCGAGTAGATCGCGATCGCCTTGGTCGCGCGGTCGGCCTCGAACAGCGGCATCAGCTCCGCGTAGGTGGTGCCGACGATCGCGTCGCCGCCGATCGAAACGCAGGTGCTCTGCCCGAGACCCGCCGCCGTCAGCGTCGAGGCGATCTCGGTGGTCATGCCGCCGCTGCGCGACATCACGCCGATCGGCCCCTGCGAGTAGGCCTGCCGCGTGTTCACCGCGGGCCCGCCGACGCCGCCCATCTTCGCCTCGCCCGGCGAGATCATGCCGAGGCAGTTCGGGCCGATGATGCGCGCGCCGCGCAGCGCCGCGAGCTCGACCATCTGCGCGACTTCCTTGCGCGGGATGTTCTCCGTCACGACGACCACGAGCTTGACGCCGTTCTCGAGCGCCTCGAACACGGCGTCGCGCGCGAAGCGCGGCGGCACCGAGACGATCGAGCCGTCCGGCTGACCGTGCTTCGCGACGATCTCGCGCACCGTGTCGTAGACCGGCACGCCGTAGATGTCGCGGCCTGCGCGGCCGGGCGTCACGCCGCCGATGATCTTCGCGCCGTAGGCGAGGTTCTCGCGCGTGAGGCTCACGGCCTCGCGGCCCGTGATGCCTTGGATGATGAAGGTCGTGTCCTTCGTGATCAGGATGGACATGCCTACTTCTTCCCGAGCTTGGCGACGGCGCGGCCAGCCGCTTCGTACATCGACACGCTGCGATCGCAGTACTCGACGCCGTACTTCGCGAGGATCTTGAAACCTTCCTCTTCCCACGAGCCGGGGATGCGAAAGATCGCGATCACGTCGCTCGGCTTCTTGCCGGCCGCGAGGCAGCCCTTGATCACGCCGCGCGCGACGATGTCGACGCGCGTATTCGACACCACGTTCATCATCACCGCGATCTTCTCGACGCCGGGCTTCGAGAGGATCAGCCGGGTGAGATTCATGGCCTTGCCGACGCTCGGGTTGCCGCCGATCTCGCAGTAGTTGGCGGGCTTGCCGCCGTGCTTGCGCACGGCGTCGAACAGCGTGAGCGAGCCGCCGCCCGCGCCGATGATCAGGCCGAGGTTGCCGTCGAACTCGACCACGTTGCCCGCGACGCCGCGATGATCCGCGGCGTTCACGCGCGCGCCCTCGAGCTCGAACTTCGTCGGCGGCCGAGCGAGACGCGTCTCGTCGTCGCCGATCCCCAATTCCTGGAGCAGCGGCTTGTGCGCACCGCGCGCCTCGGCCTCCATGTCCACGTGGCCGTCGAGCACGATGAACTTGCCATTCTTCAGCTTCGCGAGGGGATTGATCTCGGCGAGCGTGAGATCGAAGTCGAGGAACAGCTGCATCAGCTTGAACACGCTCGGGATCAGCGCGTTCAGGTCGTCGCCCGTGACGCCCACGGCGCCGATCGCCTCCTTCGCGATGCGCTCGCTGATCGGCAGGATCGACGAGAAGTGCGTGCGCGAGAGGTGCTCGGGGTGCTTCTCCGCGACCTCCTCGATGTCGATGCCGCCCATGTCGGAGAACAGCAGCACGGGCCGCTTCGCGCGCCCGTCCCAGGTGACCGACGCGAAGTACTCCTGCGCGACCGGCGATTTCTCCTCGACCAGCACGCAGCGCGCGCGCTCGCCCTTCACCACGATGGGCAGCACGTGCTCGTACTTGGCGGCCGCCTGCTCCGGCGTGTCCGCGAACTGCACGGCGCCGGCCTTCATGCGGCCGCCGGAGAGCACCTGGCTCTTGACCACGACCGGCCCGCCGATCTCGCGCGCCGCCGCGCTCGCCTCGGCCGCACTGCGCACGACTTTGCCGCGACCGAGGGGCATGCCGCGCTTGCGGAACAGGGCCTTCGATTCGTACTCGTAGAAGCGCATCCGTCCCCTAGGTGCGAGAACGCGACACGGTATGGAGCCGGGCCAGGCGCGGCAAGCGGCGCGCGCGCTCCCGCGGCGGCGCGTTACCCTGCGCCGCCTTTTTTCCGCACGAGCCGCACCGAGGAGCTGTCATGCCGAGCGTCGCCGCGTACTCCATCTCTGCTTCCGCCGTCGCCGCCGAGAAGGCGCGTAGCGGCGGCGATCTCGCGCGAGTCGACATCTCGCGCGTGCTCGCGCTCGACACGCTGGAGCTGCGGCCGATCGGGCCGGGCGACGTGCACGTTCGCATCCTCGCGGTGTCGGCGGAGCACAACATCGACCACGCGGCGACCGCGGACACCGGCAATCCGGCCGAGACGCGCGGCGGCAAGATCTATCCCGGCAACAGCGCGACGGTGGAGGTGCTCGCGGTCGGCGCGAACGTGACGCGCTTCAAGGCCGGCGACGTCGCGATCACGCACTGCAACGGCGGGCCCGACGCGTACGGCTTCCCGACCCGCATCTGGGCCTACGACGCCGACGGCTCGGTGGGCTGGTACGCGAAGGAAGGAGTTGTTGGGGAGTGGCAGCTGATTCCCGCGCCGCTCGACTGCGGCCTCTCGCTCTGGGAGATCGCCGCGCTGCCGCTGCGTGCGCCTACCGCGTATCACCTCTGGCGCCGCGCGCTCGGCATCTATCGGCTCAAGGTCCCGTACGAGCGTCGCGCGCTCGTGAACGTGCTCGGCTTCGGCGGCGGCGTCTCGGAGCTGTTCCTCCAGCTCGCAAAGGCCGAGGGGCACAGCGCGTTCTTCTGCTCCGGCAGCCCCGAGCGCCGCGCCGCGCTCGAGAAGCAGGGCATCGTCGGCATCGACCAGCGGCTCTTCGATCGCTTCAAGAGCAAGGACGGCGTCAAGGCGTTCACCGCGCACTGCCGCAAGCTCACCGGCGGCGAGCAGATGCACCTCGTGTGCGACATGCTGCGCGGCCCCGTCTTTCCTGCCGGCCTCGCCGTGGCCGCGCGCGAGGGCGTGAACGTCTCCGCCGGCTGGCAGCTCTCGCAGGTCGTCGAATACAACTCGACGCTGATGAGCGTGAAGCAGGTGACGATCGACCACACGCACTACGAGACGATCGAGGGCTGCGCCGCCGCGACCGCGCTCTACGGCCGCGTGTTCAAGCCGACCGTGCACAAGGAGATCTACGCCTGGCAGGATCTCCCCCGCGCGCATCAGGAAATGCACGAGAACACGCAGACGGGCATCCCGATCGTGCGCGTCGCGGACCAGCTGCCGGAGAGCGTGAAGCAGATCGCGTAGCCGGCGAGCGCTCAGGCGTAGTGGCTGCGCCGCTTCACCACGATCTCGCGATCCAGCTCGAAGATCTGCACGCGCTCGCTCGACTGCTTCGCCCTCGGCTTGTAGCCGAACAGGCGCGTCGCGAGCACGCCGAGATCGGGGCGGCCTGTTAGGTCGCGCTTGCCGAGGATCTCGGTGGCCGCGAACACGGTGTCGCCCGCGAACAGCGGCGCGGTGTGCTTGCCGGTCTTGTACGCGAGGTCGCCGAGCGCGTTGTCGGCGATGTCCGGGCAGGAGAGACCGAGGCAGAGCACGAACGGGATGCCGCCGAAGATGATCAGCTGACCGCCGACGTATTGCTCGGGGTTGAGGTCGATCATGTGCTGGTTGCAGTGCACCTGGCTGGTGTTGTCGAGGATCGCGGTCAGGTGGATGTGCTCGCTGGTCATGGTGCGCCCGCGCGAGTGCTCGATGCGCGTGCCCGGCTCGAAATCCTCGAAGTAGGTGTCGGCGTTCGAGAGATGCGCGAGCGCCCGGTAGTCGCGCTTCGGGTCGTGCGGCGGCAGCCAGAGCTCGCACGTGATCGCGTCCGGCGCGATCTCGCCCTCGTTCACCTTGGCCGCGTCGTCCTGCTTGTAGACCTGCACCTTGCGCTGCCAGGTCAGCGCGACCGCCTCGCCCGGCTCGCCCACGTTCTTGCGCGCGGTGCTCTGCACGTGCACGACGCCGAGGTTCGGCCGCGACGCGCTGGTCTTGATGCCGAGCACCTTCGTCGTCACCTCGATCGTGTCGCCCACGTACAGCGGCGCGCCGAAGCGCATGTCGATGTACTCGAGGTTCGCGCGCGCGTTCTCCGACACGTCCTCCACGGTCTGCGAGAACGCGATCAGCATGCCGAGGCCCGGCGGCACGACGAGCCCGGCGAAGCCGTGGGCGCGCGCGTAGCGGGCGTTCTTCGCGAGCGGGCTGGTGGTCATCGCGAATTCGGTGAAGGCCGTGAACAGGCCCTCGGTCACGGTCTTGCCCAGCTTGTGGCGAAAGATCTGCCCGGGACGGAAGTCCTCGAGGAAGTTCCCGGTCTTCTTGTGGATCACGCGCGGTTCGGTCATAAGCGGCGCATTTTGGCCATTGCGCCCGGCGAGCGCGAGGGTGCCCTCCACCGCACCGGCGCCGCGCGGGCC